>JAJDOD010000209.1 GCA_022340315.1 Silicimonas sp.
GTCGGGGACGAAACCGAACTCGAGCTCAAGACACGAATGGCGCGCCTGGAAAGGCTGCTGACCATCCGGTACGGCGAAACCGAGGCCGAGCGCATAGACGCGATCGAGCACTTTTCGGGCGATCTCGGCCTCGACGTTCGCGCTGCGCTGAACCCTCTCGTTTCAACCCGCATGGAAGCCGCGGAAATCGCACCCGAAGGCGCGGACATCGTGCGAACCCTCTCGCCCGGCTCGGAGGCGCTGCCGCGGGAAAGCGCCTACGACATCCTTGTTCGCGCAGACCTCGCAAAGCCGCGCATCAGCCGCGACGACAAACGCGAGGCGTTGGTCGCCCATATCGCCAATGGCGAGGTGGCTGGTGTACAGGTCGCGTCCCTCGACAGCGAAGATGCCCGTGACCTTGCATATGCCGCGCTGGCTGCTGGCGGCGTGGTCGATCCGGTTGCCACCGAGGCAGAGGTGGACCAGACACTTGCACGGTTTACCTTCTTCGAGCGCTATACCGGGGCGCCTCCGGCGGTGGCACTTGCAGCCGCGGCGGTCCTTTCCGGCATCGAGACCAAGGTGGCGCTGAACCAGACCGCCGACCTCGCGCTTGACGCGGTCTCGCTCGCCTCGATCTATTTCCTTGCCGCAATCGGCCTGGCCATCACGTTCGGGGTGATGGGCGTCATCAACATGGCGCATGGCGAGTTCATCATGATGGGCGCCTATACCGGCTTCGTGGTTCAGCAGTTTGTGCCGGACCACACGCTCTCGATCGCGATCGCCATTCCACTAGCCTTCGCGGTCACATTCGCCGCCGGGGTTGCGATGGAGCGGCTGGTCATCCGGCATCTCTACCATCGCCCGTTGGAGACATTGCTGGCGACCTTCGGGATCTCGATCGCGCTGCAGCAAATCGCCAAGAACATCTTCGGCACCCAGGCCCGGCCCCTGACCGCGCCCGGATGGCTCGACGGCAGCCTCGTCTTCAACGACATCGTCTCGATCAGCTACATCCGCATCGCGATTTTCGTGCTGGCGCTTCTCTTTCTGGCACTCTTCCTTTTCGTGATGAAGCGCACCCGGCTTGGACTGGAAGTGCGCGCCGTCACGCAGAATCCGCGCATGGCGGCCTCGATGGGGATCAACCCGGACAAGATCAACATGCTGACGTTCGGCTTCGGCTCAGGGATAGCCGGGATCGCCGGCGTCGCCATCGGGCTGTACGCCAAGGTGACCTCGGAGATGGGCGCGGATTACATCGTGCAGGCCTTCATGACGGTGGTCGTGGGCGGTGTCGGCAATATCTGGGGCACACTTCTTGGCGCTTCACTGGTCGGGTCCCTGCAAAAAGGCATCGAGTTCCTGAACCCGTCCAACACGCTTGCGGCGCAGACCTACATGATCCTTTTCATCATCCTTTTCATCCAGTTCCGGCCACGGGGGATCATCGCCCTCAAGGGCCGCGCGGCGGAGGCGTGACGATGGGCTTGCGCCAACTGCGTTGTCGCTCCGCCGGGGGAGCGCTGCTCCCCCGGACCCCCTCGGAGTATTTGCGGGCCAACGATGAGGTGTGGCCATGAGCGAGATGTCCGCAGGCGCGATCCGGCGCAAGCCGCTGGTGATGCGGTATCCGTCGTTGCTGATCTTCCTGGCCTGCCTCGCGGTCTTCACTGTCGGTGTGACCGTTCTATCCGAGGGTCTGGGGATCGGTGTGATCTCGACGAGTTTCATCAAGACGCTCGGCAAGACGCTGTGCCTCTGCCTCGTCGCGCTGGCGATGGACCTGGTCTGGGGCTATTGCGGCATCCTCTCGCTCGGCCACATGGCATTTTTCGGGATCGGCGGCTACGCGATCGGCATGTGGCTGATGTACACGCGTACCGAGCTGATCGTGGTGCAGAGCCTCGCCAACCGGCCGCTGCCGCCGACGCCGGAAGAGATCTCCGACGGGATCGCGACGCAGATTTTCGGGGTCGTTGGTGCGTCGGAGTTTCCGCCCATCTGGGCCGTTGCGCATTCGCTGCCGCTGCAACTGGCCGCCGTGGTGCTGGTGCCGGGGCTTCTGGCGCTGGTCTTCGGCTGGCTGGCGTTCCGCAGCCGCGTGACCGGCGTCTATCTCTCGATCCTGACGCAGGCAATGACGCTGGCGCTCTCGCTCTACCTCTTCCAGAACGACAGCGGTCTGCGCGGCAACAACGGGCTCTCGGGCCTGCAGAACCTTCCCGGACTGGGCGACGTGCCGCAATCTGTGGTCTCGATGTGGTTCTTCTGGGCCTCGGCCCTGGCGCTGGGCGTGGGGTATGTGCTTTGCGTGGCCATCGTCTCGGGCAAGTTCGGTTCGGTCATCCGGGCGATCCGCGACGACGAGGCGCGGGTGCGGTTCCTGGGCTATCCCGTCGAGGCCTACAAGCTTTTCATCTTCGCCTTCACGGCCATTCTCGCCGGGATCGCCGGTGCGCTCTATTACCCGCAGGCTGGCATCGTGAACCCGGCCGAGATCGCGCCGATCGCGTCGATCTACCTCGCGGTCTGGGTCGCGATCGGGGGCAGGGGGCGGCTCTATGGCGCGGTCATCGGGGCCGCTTTCGTTTCGCTTCTGTCGACCTGGTTCACCGGCGGGCAGGCGCCGGATGTCAACCTCGGCTTCGCGACGATCCAATGGGTCGACTGGTGGACCGTGTTGCTGGGCCTCTCCTTCGTGGCGGTCACGCTCTTTGCACCGAAGGGGATCGGCGGGGTGTTCGACCTGATCGCCCACAAGCGGTCACCCGACCGGCACGGCGCGGACCTCGGCCCCGAACCCGGCGCGCTGCGCGAAAGGGAGGCGGATCAGTGAGCACGCTACTCGAGGTTTCCGGCGTTTCGGTCAGTTTCGACGGGTTCAAGGCAATCAACAATCTGTCGTTCAACATCGGTCCGAGGGAGTTGCGCGCGGTGATCGGCCCGAACGGTGCAGGCAAGACGACGTTCATGGACATCATCACCGGCAAGACGCGGCCAGATGAAGGCAAGGTGCTCTGGGGAGAGAAATCGCAGTCGCTTCTTGCGATGTCCGAAAGCCGGATCGCGCAGGCGGGAGTGGGGCGAAAGTTCCAGCGTCCGACGGTGTTCGAGGATCAGACGGTGGCCGAGAACCTGATGCTGGCGCTCAGGAAGAGCCGCAACCCGCTTTCGGTGCTCCGTTTCCGGCCAAGCCGGGACGACGAGGAGAAGGTGGGAGAGCTTGCAGCGGAAATCGGACTTGGCGCCGCTCTTGGGCGCAAGTCGGGCGAGTTGAGTCACGGCCAGAAGCAATGGCTGGAGATCGGGATGCTTCTGGCGCAGGACCCGAAACTCCTGCTGGTCGACGAACCTGCGGCCGGCATGACGCCAAGCGAGCGGGAGCATACCACCGACCTTTTGGTGGAGGCCGCGAAGACGCGCGCCGTGGTGGTGGTCGAGCATGACATGGAGTTCGTCCGTCGTCTCGGCTGCAAGGTGACGGTGCTGCACGAGGGGTCGGTGCTGGCCGAAGGCTCGATCGACCATGTCACGTCGGACAAACAGGTGATCGAGGTGTATCTTGGCCGATAATCTTGTCTCGCTCGAAGGTCTGACGCTGCACTACGGCGGCAGCCAGATCCTCCACGGTGTCGATCTGCAGGCAGCGCTGGGGCAGGTTACCTGTGTCATGGGCACCAACGGTGTCGGCAAGACAAGCCTTCTGAAAGCGCTCTCCGGCTCGCACCCGCGAAGCAGCGGGACTTACCGGCTGGATGGCGAGGAGATTGGCCGGATGTCGGCCCATGCGCTGGCCCAGCGGGGCGTGGCCTACGTACCGCAGGGCCGCGAGATCTTCCCGTTCCTTACCGTGCAGGAAAATCTCGAGACCGGATTTGCCTGCCTGCCGAAGGATCAGCGGCATGTGCCCGATGAGATCTTCGAGCTTTTCCCGATCCTGAAGGAGTTTCTTGGCCGGCGGGGCGGCGACCTCTCGGGCGGGCAGCAGCAGCAATTGGCAATCGCGCGGGCGCTGGTGACAAGACCCAAGCTTCTCCTTCTCGACGAGCCGACCGAGGGCATTCAGCCCAATATCATCCAGCAGATTGGCAACGTGATCGGGCATCTGCGGGACCGGGGGGACATGGCGATCGTTCTCGTCGAACAGTTCTTCGACTTCGCATTCGGGCTGGGGGACCGGTTCCTGGTCCTCGAACGCGGCGCGGTGAAAATGAGCGGCGAGGCGGGCGAGATCGCGCGGGACGATCTGCTGGCGGCGGTCTCGGTCTAGCTCAACCCTAGCGCTTTCCGGCGTTCCGCCGCGAAACCCTGCACCAGGCGGTCTGCGATGAAGGCCAGGATGGCCATCGCCGCGCCCGCGCTTACGCCGAGGCCCACGTCGGCCTGACCAAGTGCAAGGTAGATGGACTGGCCTAGACCGGTCGTGCCGATAAGCGCCGCGATCACGAGCATCGCGAAGGCGTAGAGTATGGTCTGGTTCAGGCCAAGCAGGATCGACGGCGCGGCATAGGGGAAACGAACGTCGCGCATGATCTGGCTCGGCGTCGCGCCGCTTGCAATCGCCGCCTCCAGCATATCGGGCGGGGTCGAGATCAGCCCGTGGCGCGTGTAACGGATCATCGGCACGATCGCATAGGCGCAGATGGCGAGGAAGGCGCTGAATTCGCCGATCTGGAAGAACATCAGGACCGGGATCAGGAAAACGAAGAGCGGGATCGTTTGCAGCATGTCGCAAAGCGGCCGGACCACCCGCCAGGCCATCGGCGACACGGCGGAGAGAAGACCCAGCAAACCGCCCACCACGGTGCAGGCGGCAACCGCCGCGCCCGAAAGGTAAATCGAGAGCAGCGCCCGCTCCCACAGTCCCGAGACCAGGATGGTGGCCAGAAGCAGCGTGGCGATGATCGCAAGCCGCCTGCCGCCGGCGATCCAGCCGAGCGCGGCAACCGAGCTCAGCACGAAGGGCCAGGGAAGGTTGGCGACGCCGGTCTCTATGATG
The DNA here is from genome assembly GCA_022340315.1 of Silicimonas sp. Lineage (GTDB taxonomy): Bacteria > Pseudomonadota > Alphaproteobacteria > Rhodobacterales > Rhodobacteraceae > JAJDOD01. The sequence goes on from JAJDOD010000209.1 coordinate 4,988, forward strand.
CCGGTCAGGATGGCCAACCCGACACCGGCCACGGGCCGCCCGGTCATCGCCAGCGCAAGACCGCCAAGCGCCCCGGCGGCAAAGAGCCAGAGCGACATCGCGCCGGTCCACTGGAAGCCCCAGGTAAAGGGCAATACTGCCTGGTCCAGCCCGATCCGCAGCGGCAGGAGGCCGTAGAACATCGCGCCGTTCTTGATCCCGTCCAGCGCCGCGCCGTTCGCGGCGGTAAAGGCGCCCAGCGACGTGTCCACCGCCTCGGAGGCCGCTCCGAAAATGCCGGCCGGCGCATCCGCCTGGCCAGCCAGCGCCAGGACAAGCGCAAGGGCGATGCCCGCTCCGAATATTCCCGCACCGATCCGCCAGCTGAAACGCTGGCGCTCAAGCGCCAGTTGCGCCGACATCCGGTCGATAACAATGGCAAAGGCGACGATCACCAGTCCTGCAAGAAACGCTTGCCCGAACTGCGCCTTGCGCATCGTCAGCAGCACCTCCCAGCCGATGTCGTCGAACCCGCCGATGACAGCGGCGATAATCACCATCGAAAGCGCGGCCATGAGGCATTGGTTCACGCCCACCATGATCTGTTGTGCAGCAGCGGGGATCTCGACAAGAACCAGTTGCTGAAGCCGGGTCGCGCCCGACATGATCCCGGCTTCCTTGACCTCGGCATCCACCCGCTCGAGGCCCAGGATGACGTTCCGCGCCATCGGCGGTGCCGCGTAGATCGCCGAGGCGACAAGGCCCACCACGGGTCCGAACCCGAAGAGCAGCAGAAGCGGGGTCAGGTAGGCGAAGGTCGGGATCGTCTGCATCGCGTCCAGCGTGGCGAGAAGGGCCGGGCGCACCCTTGGTGCCTCGTTCGCCAGAAGCCCGATGCCACCGCCAAGCAGCACGGCGAGCGGAACCGAGACCACGACGAGCGCCAGCGTGTTCATGCTCTCCGTCCAGTAACCCGAAAGCAGCACGAAACCGAAGCCGGCCAGGCCAAGAAGCGACATGCGCCAGCCGCCGATGTACCAGCCAAGCCCGGTGACGGCGCCCAACACGATCGGCCAGGGCGTGCCCGAAAGCGCCCAGTCGGCCCCCGCCATCGGATAGGCGACCACGGCAGAGAAAAGCCGCATGGTGGGCTTGATGGTATTCAGAACGACCTCCAGCACGTTGCCGACCCAATCCGTGGCGGGAACGGTCCATGCGGCGGGGAAGGCGAAAAGCCAGGGTGCGACGGGCTCGAGCATCAGGCAGAGAGCGCCCACGGCAAGTACGAAGAGCGCGGCGACAAGACCGCGCGTCAGCACGGGCCTCCGCACGGCGATGTCGATCGCGGTCATACCCGCTCGACCTGCAAGGCCTTGGCCAGGTCCTGCGGATAGACGGCGCCCAGAAGCGCGCCCGTGTCGTCCCTCACCGGCACCGGCTGGTAGAGCTTCATGCAGGACGCAAGCGCATCCTCAAGCGTCATGTCCGGACGCAGGCCCGGATCGTCCGTTCCAAGATCGCCGGTATCCTGGCGCATCACCGATCCGACCTTGGCATGTCTCCCCCGCGCCACGTCGCGGGAAAACTCGCGCACGTAGTCGTCGACCGGCTTCAAAACGATCTCGGCGGGTGTCCCGATCTGCACGATCCGCCCGTCTCGCATGATCGCGATGCGATCGGCCAGCTTCAGCGCCTCGGTGATATCGTGGGTGATGAAGACGATGGTGGTGTTCAGCCGCTTGCGGATGTCGAGAAACTCGTCCTGCAACTGCCGCCGGATCAGCGGATCGAGCGCCGAGAAGGGCTCATCCAGAAACCACACGCTGCAATCGCCCGCCAGCGACCGCGCGATGCCGACCCGCTGGCGCTGACCGCCCGATAGCTCGCGGGGATAGGCGTTCTCGCGCCCCTGAAGCCCAACCATGTCAAGGATTGGCCGCGCCTTTGCATGCCGCTCGGCCCGGCTCATGCCACCGACCTTCAAAGGAAACGCCACGTTGTCGATCACGCTGAGATGCGGAAACAGGCCGAAATGCTGGAACACCATCCCGATCTTCGAGCGCCGAAGCTCGGTCATGCGCTTGGTCGAGGCGGAAAGCACATCCTCGCCCTCGATCTCGACCTTTCCCGCCGTGGGTTCGACGAGGCGCGAGATACCGCGGATCAGCGTCGACTTGCCCGAGCCGGACAGTCCCATCACGACGAACAACTCGCCCGGCGCCACGTCGAAATTCGCGTCTCGCACCGCCGGGATGTGTCCCTGGGCCTTCAGGGTCTCGGCGATCGCCTCCGGCGTATCATGGTCTGCACTTGCCCGCTGGAACGCCGGACCTGGCTGCGCACCGAAGACCTGCCACAGACCCCTGACCGAAATGGCGGCCGTTTCGGACACGGCCGATCAGTTCAGCGCGGCGTCAACCACCGGCTTCCACGTGGCTTCGTTCTCGGTCATCCAGGCGGAAACGACGTCTTCCACGGCGTTGCCATCGACGTCGACCGCACCCATCATCGGCTGCTGTGCCTCAACCGAAAGTTGGTAATTCGACAGGATCTCGTAGGCAGCTGGCCATTTGTCTTCCATGCCCGACCAGGCCGCCTTGAAGATGCGCGTCGGCGAGAAGCCGCAATCCATCGTCGCATCCGGGTTGGGGCCCCAGCTTGCGTCGTTGAAGCATTCGTCGTTGCCGACCGGCACATCGACGAATTTCACGTCATAGGCCGACATCGCCCAATGCGGCTGCCAAAAGACGAGGAACAGGGGCGATTTCTTCTCGGTGGAAGCGCGCAACTCCGAGATCAGCGCACCCTCCGACCCGGCCGGCACTGCCTTGAACGGCAATCCGAAGCCGGTGATCCGCTCGGCGCCCGGCGTGCCCCAGTCGGCGGGGTAATCGACGAGACGGCCCATCGGAAGCGTCTCTGCGGTGGCGAAAACGCCCGCGCAGTCTTTCAGCGCTTCCCAGGCCGGAAGGCCGGGGCAAAGATCAGCGACGTGCGACGGATAGGCCAGCCCCTCCTTGGCGTCCAGGCCAAGATCCCCAAGCTCGACAACGGTGCCCTCGCCGATCTTCTTGGCGTACTCGTCGGAGACGTTCGACGACCAGATCTCGAGCGTCGCGGTGATGTCGCCGTCCGCAAGCGCCTGGAACTGGTTCATCATGCCCGCGGTGACATACTCGACCTGATAGCCTGCGGCCTCGAGCATCTCGCCGGCCACGTGGGTGGTCACATGCTGGCCGGTCCATTCGTTGATGGCCAGCTTGATCGGTTCGTCCACCGCGCCCAGATCGGCGGCCTGTACGGTGCTTGCGATCAGGATGGCAGTCGTTGCAAAAAGCGCAGTTCTCATCGGTGGTCTCCCCGGTCTATTGCTTCGGCCGCGCCGGTTTCGCCCGGGGGCCCTTTTGATTTGACGCAATTCTTCACCCTCTGGGCCTGAGGGCAAGGGCTTTCTGCCGGGAAATGCCGTGATAAGGACGGGAATTCCGGCCCCGACGGGCGGGGAGAGACCGTCAGACCCCGATCCCTGCCGTCAGGCCGCCGTCGATCAGGTAATCGCCTCCCGTGCAGAAACCGGCCTTGTCGCTGCAAAGGAACGCGATCAGCGCGCCGGTTTCCTCAACCGTGCCGACGCGCCCGATCGGATGCGCCTTGCCGAACTCGGCAATCATGTCATCGACCGACTTGCCGTCGGTCGCAGCGGTTCTGGCGGCAAACTCCAGAAGCGGCGTCCGGACCGAACCGGGGCTGATCGAGTTCACGCGGATGTTGTCCTTGGCCGCATCCACCGCCTGCGCGCGCACCAGTGCATGGATGCCGCCTTTCGAGGTCGCATAGGCCAGGACCGCGTTCTGGTTGGCGTGACCCTGTACGGACGAGACATGGACGATCGAGCCGCCGCCGCGTTGTTTCATGAAAGGATAGGCATAGTGCGACGTCAGATAACACGAGGTCAGATTGATCGAGATGACCCGGTTCCAATGCTCGATATCCGTGGTCTCGGTGGTGCCATAGGTCTGGATTGCCGCGGCATTCACCAGGATGTCGATGCCATCCTCGCCTTCGCCGATGGCCGTGATCCAGCCCTTGACCTCTTCGGGGATCGAGACGTCGATCGTGGCGACGGCAAGCGGCAATTCTCCCGCCGCCTCGCGGGCCTTTGCATTGTGGGCGTCGTCGTTGCCGCACACGAAGACCTTCGCGCCTTCCCGCGCGAAGTGAAGTGCCGCGCCGAGCCCGATGCCGCTTGACCCGGTTACCAAAACGATCTTGCCATCGAACTCAGCCAACCTGCTCCTCCATCCTGTTCAGAGCCCGCATCACGCCGCGCAACTCGGCAAGGCCTTTCAGGCGGCCGATCGCGGAATAGCCGGGCAGGGTCTCCTTCTCGATATCGTCCAGCAGGAGATGCCCGTGGTCAGGACGCATCGGGATCTCGGCATCCTTGCGCCCCTCGGCCTTTCGCCTCCGTTCCTCGCGAAGAAGGCCATCGACGATTGCCACCATGTCGGTCGATCCATCAAGGTGGTCGGCCTCGAAAAATGACCCGTCCGGCTCCAGAAGCACGTTGCGCAAATGCGCGAAATGCACCCGCGGCGCCAGCGCATCGAGCATCGCGGGCAGGTCATTGTCGGCACGCCCGCCAAGCGAACCCGTGCAGAACGTGACACCGTTGGCGAGACTTGGCGTGGCCGCGAATAAAGCTTCGTAGTCGGACATTTGGCTGACCACGCGGGGTAGACCGAAGAGCGAGAAGGGCGGATCGTCGGGATGGATACCCAGCCGAAGTCCCAACTCCTCGGCGACCGGAACCACCTTCGACTGGAAAGCGATGAGATTGGCGCGCAAATCGGCGTCCGTCATCCCGTCGTAATCGGCGATCAGGGCAGCGATGCCGCTGCGCGTGTGGTGCCCCTCTGCACCGGGCAGGCCCGAGATGATCGTGTGTTCGAGTGTGCCCACTTCGGTTTCGGACATGCCCGCCAGCGCCTTTTCGGCCGCCGCTGCAACTTCGGCCGAATAGTCGCTCTCGGCGCCGGGGCGTTTCAGCACGAAAAGATCGTAGGCCGCGAAAGCCACCGGATCGAAGCGCAGCGCCAGCCCGCCATTCGGCGCCCGATAGCGGAGATCGGTGCGTGTCCAGTCCACCACGGGCATGAAGTTGTAACAGATAACCTCGATCCCGGCCTCCGCCACGTTGCGCATACTGTCGATGAAACGCCCTGTCGCCTCCGCCGCGCCAGCGCCGCCGGTCTTGATCGACTGCGGCACGGGTATGCTCTCGACCACGCTCCAGACAAGGCCGGCGGCGGAAACTTCTGCCTGCCGTGCACGGATGTCCTCAAGCGGCCAGACGCGCCCATCGTAGATGCCGTGCAGCGCGGTCACGATGTCCGTCGCACCGGCCTGCCGGATATGCGCCAGCGGCACGGGGTCATCCGGCCCGTACCAGCGCCAACCTTCTTTCATACCATCCTCCCGTTGGATAAGAGTTCAGCACATTTCCCCGGGCGTGCGCAACGGCCAGAACCGTCTTTCGCCGGTACCGGCAAGCCTGTAACCCTTTGGCATGAAGCGACCGCATTTCACTCTCACTGTGGCCGTCTCGGTGGATGCCCTGATTTCGCCATCGACGGAGACGCCGACGCATATGTGGGTGAGCTCCGAGGAGCAGGACCTGTTCTTCGCCGATGTCGAGGCGGCAGACTGGTGCATCATGGGACGGCATACCCACGAGGCGGCCGACAGACCGGACCGGCGGCGCATCGTGTTCTCAACCTCGCGTTCCGGCTGGCAGCGACCCACACAGCTATGGGTCAATCCCAAGGATATGAGCCCCGCCGACCTCGCCGGCGAGGTCGAACACGTGCGCCCGCTTCGCAGCGGCCTTGTCCTCGGCGGAACACGGGTGCATGACTGGTTCCTCGCGCATGGGGCTATCGACCGGGTCAACCTGACCGTCGAGCCGGTTCGCTTCGGCGCCGGGCTTCCCATCTTCAGCGATCAGCAAGGCTCTGATCCACTTGAGATATTCCGCTCTCACGGCTTCGTCCCCCGCGAGGAACGCGCGCTGAACGAGAGGGGGACGCGCTATTACGTGCTCGCCTCCGAATTTGACCGCTGACCAGACCCATTCTCTCTGCTAGGCTGGCGTCATGGATACGGTTTCGCTCATCTTCTATGCGATCGTTTGCGGGCTGCTGGGCCTCGCGTCGCCGAACCTTGGCGGTACCGCGACCCGATTGGGGGTCGGTGCCGGCGTGGGCGTGCTCGCCGCTGCGACGTTGCCGCTTCTCAAGGGCATGATGGGATATTGAGACAATGAAAAGGCTCATCGCCATCGCGCTTCTTGCCACTTTGCCCACCGCCGCTCCGGGGTGGATCGCCGATAACGGGCTGGTTGTGCATCCGGTTCCCGGAGGTTTTGAAGTTCCGTATCGCGGACTGTCCGGCGCGCGTGATTTCTGGTGTGCCGCGGGTGACTTCGTCGTGGACGAGCTTGACCTGCCACCGGATACGCTGATTTTCCGCACATCGTCGCCGCCACGACGAAGCGGGCAGGGCATGACATTCAGCCTCAGCCCGGAAGCTGCGAAGAAGCCCGGCATCTTGCTGCTCAGCGGAAAGCGCGGAGTATCCGCCGCTTTGGCGCGGGGTCTGTGCCACCGCTTCGAAATCGAGTCCTGAAGACAACACCTTCATCTTGCGGCATCGTTTCCCCACTACCCAAAATCAAGCGGCTCCCCTATAACGGCTGTGGGATCGGCCCTTTGGGTCGCAACAGGCAGGGAGAAGAGGCGGATGCGCTGCCCGTTTTGCGGAAATATCGACACACAGGTTAAGGACTCGCGGCCTGCAGAGGACCATGTTGCCATCCGGCGGCGGCGTTTCTGCCCGGCTTGCGGTGGTCGCTTCACGACGTACGAGCGCGTGCAGCTACGTGATCTCGTGGTGATCAAGACCAATGGCAAGCGCGAGGATTTCGACCGCGACAAGCTCGAGCGCTCGATCCGCATCGCGATGCAGAAGCGGCCCATCGAACCCGAGCGTATCGACCAGATGATATCGGGTATCGTGCGGCGACTGGAAAGCATGGGCGAAACCGACATTCCCTCGGCCACGATTGGCGAGATCGTCATGGAAAGCCTGGCCCGTATCGACAATGTCGCTTACGTCAGGTTTGCAAGTGTTTACAAGAACTTCCAGGACGCGGGTGATTTCGACAAGTTCGTAAGCGAACTGCGGCCCACTCAGAAGGACGAGTGAGCACCGCTTTTCCCGACGAGGACTTCCGCCACATGGCCCATGCGCTTGCGCTGGGCCGCCGGGGTCTCGGGCGCGTCTGGCCCTGGCCGTCTGTGGGCTGCGTGATGGTCCAAGATGGACGGGTTGTCGGGCGCGGCACGTCCGACGCCGACACGCTTCGTCATGCCGAGCGGGTCGCGCTGGACCAGGCGGGCAATGCTGCGCGTGGCGCCACTGCCTATGTCACGCTCGAACCCTGTTCCCATCAGGGCCGCACGCCACCTTGTGCGGATGCGCTGATCGCGGCCGGGGTCTCGCGTGTCGTCATCGCGACCGGCGACCCCAACCCTCTGGTCGCCGGGGAGGGGATCGCTCGCCTTCGATCGGCGGGCATTGCGGTCGATGTCGGGTGCAAGGAGGCAGCGGCTCGCGAGCAGCAGAAGGGCTTCCTCTCGGTGATCGAACGTGGCCGCCCGATGCTGACGCTGAAACTTGCGTCCACGCTCGACGGCCGCATCGCAACTGCCACCGGCGAAAGCCGCTGGATCACCGGGCCCGAGGCGCGCCGGGCGGTTCATGCCATGCGGATGAACCACGATGCGGTTCTGGTTGGTGGCGGTACGGCGCGCGACGACGATCCGACGCTGACCGTTCGGGATATGGGTGCCACTCGACAGCCGGTCCGGATCGTTGCATCGCGCCGTCTGAACATTCCGTTCCCGAACAGGCTTGCGGCCTCGGTTGCCGATGGTCCGGTCTGGCTGTTGCACGGCACGGGCGATGCTGCCGACACCGATATTGCGCGCTGGCACGGCGTCGGGGCGGAAACAATTGCCGTATCCGTTCGGGGAGGCCAACTCGACCTGACCGCTGCACTTGAAGCATTGGCCAGGAAAGGGCTGACCCGCGTCTTCTGCGAGGGCGGCGGCGCGCTCGCGGCTTCCCTGCTCGACGCGGAGCTGGTGGATGAGCTCGTTGTCATGATCGCCGGTTTCGCGCTCGGCGCCGAGGGCAAGCCTGCCCTCGGGGCGCTCGGCCTCTCCTCGCTGGCCGAGGCGAACCGGTTCCGCTTGGCCGAGCATCGGGCGGTGGGTGCGGACGTGCTTCACCGCTGGGTCAGGCAGGCGTAGGAAAAGCAGCCCCGCGAACATCCTGCCCGGGCGACTGGCTAGAAAAGGCTCCTTATCCGCGCCATCAGCTTGTTCACCCGAGGCATCTCGACGCCCTCGGCCAGAAGCATCAACGCGGCTTCCGGCGATATCGGCGCGCCGGTTCGGGGGTCGAAATAGCGCGGGTACTCGATCAGGCAGGCGTGGACCAGGGCCGTCAGCGACACGTCCTGTCCCTCGCGGTGGGGCGGGCGCGGCGCAAGGTCGGTCGTCAGCCCGCGACCGGCATAGAACGGCATTCCCAGGCAGGTCACCGGTCGAGCACGCAGCAAGGCCTCGAAGCCGAGTGTCGAGGTCATCGTCCAAACCTCATCGGTCGCCTCCAGGGCCTCGGCGGCGCCTACGCCGAGAAGTGTCAGATCGACAAGCCTTGCCAACTCCTCGGCGTCCACAACGCCCTGGCGCAACCCCGCTTCGACGTCCGGGTGCGGCTTCCAGACCACGAGTGCATCCGGGTTGTCCGCCCGCGCGCGGCGCAGCAACTCGAGATTGGTCCTGGTCTCAGAGGCGCCCATAAGCACCGAGGCGTCGTCCTCGACCTGTCCGGCCACGAGGATGCGACGCCTGGATGCGTCGATTTCGGGAACGTCGCCGCCGATGTTGTATTTGGTCAAGCCAAGGCGCCGGATTCGATCCAAAAGCCTGTCGGCACGTTGCAATTCTCCATCCGGCAGCGCGGCGGAACTGGCAATCAACCGATCCAGCCGACCCATTACCGACGGATCGTAGTAGAGCGACGGGCTGTCCATCGCCAGGGACAGAGGCGGGATCAGCGCGGCACCCAGCCCCCGCGAACGCAGGAAACCGTCTTCCATTCTCAGCGCCCCTTCCGGCGCATCCCCCGTACCCCAGACGACAGTCGTCCTGCCCTCGGGCGCCCCGCGAAACCGAAGCTTCTTCTCGCGCCCAAGCGCGCGCCCGAGATGCGGCCGCTTCCAGGGCTTCATCCCAAGCGCCACATAGCCGTGCCGGTCCTCGCGCCAGGCGCGCGCCTCGGCACCAAGCTGGGCGATCACGTCCTCGATCTGGCAGAGCCGGTCGCCGGTCGGATCGTACCAGACCGGGTAAAGGATCATGGCCGCCGCGAATAGCTGCGCCCGCGTAAGTTTGCGTTCGCGCCGGGCCGGTGCGGCCTCGTCGATTGTCAGCCCCCAACCGGAATAGAAGGGCTGACCGAAGACGCGTGGCTTGTGACCGGAAAAGATCGCCTCGAACCCGAGCGTCGAAGAGTGGGTATAGACAGCGATCGCGCCCTCAAAGAGCCTCCGGGGACTGACAGGGGCGCTGTAGACCTGCACCCGGTCGATCCCCTGTTCAGGATCATAAAGCCCGCCCCGCGCGCCCCCAGCGGTTTCGGGATGTGTCTTGACCAGGATCGGCGCGCCGGGGTTTTCCTCGGCGGCATAGGTCAGCATTTCCCGAAACTCCGCGCGTCCCGCCCCCATCAAGGCGGCGTCGCCCTCGGTTTGGTCGATCACGACCACATAACCGGGATCGGGCGGCTCCAGTCCGGGGTCTGTGGCGGAATACTTCCCAAGATGCGCATGCCCGAGACAGTCGATGGCCGCGCGCGAACGGTTGAGGAGCGTGGTGTCGTCCAGCGGGTGCGTCGCCAGCAGTGTTTCAAGGTCGGATGGCGCGGTCCCGTCGAAATGTACGCCGGTCCGGTCGAGGTTGAGCCCGATGGGCGGGGAAGGGCGGACACGGTTCGGATGAACCGAGCGCAGAAAGGCGTCTTCCACCGTCAGAACTGGGGCGTCGGTCCAGCCGGCCACGGCCTGTCCGCGCCATGCCGTGCGGCTTTGGCCCCAAAGCCCGACCCAGTCGCCATCAGACGGCACACCGATGGAAATGTCATACCCGGCAAGGTCCAGAATACGTTTCAGGCGGCCTTCGCTGAGAAAGCCGCCCGAATAAACGCAGAGCCGCGTTCTTTTGCCCGTCGTCAATTGGCCAGTGAGTCGAGCGAGGCCACCGAGGACGCCGGGGCGACGATAGCGCCCAGTATCTTGGTAAACTGACTGTATGGAGCCTCGGTCACATAAACCGTGTCGCCATCGCGGATATCGAAGTCCCGCGCAAGGAACACGCCGTTGGGCGAGGTCAGGTTAAGCACGTAAATGAACCGCTGGTTCTCTGGTAAGTCGTTCCGGCCCAGAACCGCGTTGCCGATCTTGGCGGGTTCGTTGCGGAAAACGAAGATGCCGGTTGGATCGGCGAGGCCTGGGTTGAGGCCACCGACCGTGGCCAGCGCTTCCATACCGGTAACCGTTTGGGTTTCGAACGGCACGCGGACCTGTCTGCCGGTCGAGCCGAGAGCGGTATAGGACCTTTCGTCCTGCTCGACCAAGATTCGGTCGCCGGCCCGCAACGCCACGTCAAGGCGCGGATTTCGGTAAAGATCCTGCAGCCATACGGTGCCGGAATGGCCGCCGCGGATCAGCGTCACCTGCGTGATCTCGGGGGGCAGCGTGATGCCGCCGGCCTGCGCCAGCATTGCCGTCAGCGTCCGTGTGGGCCGTTCAATCGGGTAAACACCCTGCGCGCCAACTCCGCCGATCAGCGAAACCGTCGCCCCGTCGCCCGCAAGCCGCTGCACGATGACCTGGGGATCGGGCGTCTGCGCCTCGAGTTTCTCGGTGATGATCCGACGAATGGCTTCCGGCGAATTGCCGCTTGCCTTGATACGGCCGGCGTAGGGTACAAAAATGAAGCCCGAACCATCGACCTGGATCTGCTCAAGCACCGCCGCAGTTCCACCGCCCTGGGTCAACAGGCCGTCATCCACGTTCTCGTAGATCTGCAGGCCCAGCGTGTCACCCGGCTGCACGGTATCAGAGGCCAGGATCCCGGCATGGATCAGCGCGCTCGAAAAGCCCAGCGGCAGCCGAAATGTCGTGGCACGAGCCACTTCATCGTCGACGGTCACAACATAGGCGTCGCCTTGTTTCTGCACCGATCCGGAGAATATTTCGTTCTTTGTCGGCCCGGTACGCGGAAGCCCGCAGGCGGCAAGCAAACTTGCCGACACACAGATCGCAACCCAACGGGCGCGGTTGGATGACTTGGTTTTCACTGCTCGGTCCTCGACCCTGATTGCCTGATTTTGTTTGTTGGGGGAACGTTAGACAAACTCCCCGATTTTTTCCAGTTCGCGAATGATCTGTTAACGAACGAGGCGAATGTGTTGCGTACCCGCCGCAGCTTGCCGGTCCAGCAAACACTGGTACGGATCCCGGTCCGAGAGCATGAGATCCGGCAATTGCCGAAGCAGTTTGCGACGTGACAGATAACCGTAAAAGCCCCCGGGCACCTGAGATGTTGCGAGCAGGAAAGACCGGTACACCAGATATGCCGCCAAATCGGGTGGGGTCGGTGCAGAAAAGAACTCGGTCATTGGTTGCGACGAGACGAACTCGGGCCGGTTATAGACCGCATCTCCGAAGGCCTTCAGCGGCAGCGCGCGCCAAAGCGCCTGTTCGGCTGACGTTGAATTGACCGTTAGCGCCGAGCGCGCCGTATCCAGCAGACGCGCCAGCTTGCCGCCGGTCAGGAAATGAACCCGGCCCGAAAGACCATGCGTCCGGGTCAGCCGCCGGATCAGCGGCCTCAGAGGTTCCCGCCCGTCTTCCAGCGGGTGCGCCTTCAAGACAAGGTGGTGATGCCGCGGAGCACCCGTTGCGAAGCCATTGAAAACGGTCTCGAGAAATGTCGCCTGGTTCGGAAACGGGCCGTGCTCGAGAAAGTTCGCATCATGCGCCAGTTGCAGCAAAACAAGGTGATAAGGGAACCCGCCATGCCGCACGCGCAGCGTCGAGGTGCTGCGCGCCACCGTGCGGCCCGGCGCGGTGATCAGTTTGTTCAGGTGGAGCCGGAACTCGGCACGATAGTCCGGGGTCCGGTGAGGCCTGAAGCCAGGATAGCCATTGTTCCCGACCAGAAGCCGGGCATGATAGGCCGCGCCCCAGAACATGTGCGCACGCATGTCGCCCCAACGGTCCGGCGCCTCATGCAGCGCCGGGGCGCCGCGTTCGAGAGCATTCGCCATCTCCTCGAGCGAGAAGCGCGTGATCGCGGAATCCGCATTGGCGCCTCCGCGTTCATAGGTCACCCAGTAGGGCCGCAGATAGCCTTCCTCGAAGACATGCGGGGTCAATTTCGCGGAATCTACCACCGAAAGGGCGGCCCGGTGCACCGGACGGCTCGACCCGTAGAGCACGACGTCGGTGATCGCTTCGCGCTGGATGAAGTCGGTGAGGAACGCGGCAAATTCTTCGGGACCGTCGCGATACGCAGTGTAACCCGGTGCCCGCCAGAAATGTCTATCGGCAGAATTGAAGCCAATCCGCAGGCAAGCGGCGCCGGCCTGCCTCAGCCGCCCTGCGAGCGCGCTGAAGAAAGGCCCATGCGGGCCCTGAAGGAAAAGAAATCGCCGGTTTTCGGTCGTGATGTGCCCAGCCGCCATGCTGCCTCATACCGGCAGGCGAACATGCTGTCACCTGTTCTGCTTGCAAGGTGGCCGCGCCGCAGTCTAGGCAGAGGTCGGAGAGACAGCGAGGCGGATGCAATGTTCACCGGTATCGTCACGGATCAGGGGAGAATCCTCGAACTGGAAAAGGCGGGCGATCTGCGTGTTCGGATCGGCACGGCCTACGATGTCGACGGCATCGAACTTGGCGCGTCGATAGCCTGCGACGGTGTTTGCCTGACGGTCGTGGCGCTTGGCCGTGAGCCGCGGAACTGGTTCGATGTCCAGGTGTCGGCCGAGACGCTCTCGAAAAGCAATCTTGGCACCTGGGCTGTTGGTCGGGCCGTGAACCTGGAACGCGCGTTGAAGGTGGGCGACGAGTTGGGCGGTCATATCGTCTCGGGCCATGTCGACGGCAAGGCGCGCGTGGTCGATATCCGCGACGAGGGCGACAGCACCCGCGTGACCTTCGAGGCGCCAGCCAACCTGGCGCGCTTCATTGCGCCCAAGGGTTCGGTTGCTCTGAACGGCACGTCGCTGACGGTAAACGAGGTCGAGGGCAACCGGTTCGGGATCAACTTCATTCCCCACACCAAGGCGGTGACCACCTGGGGACGCGTTGCCGTGGGCGACGAGATCAATCTCGAGATCGACACGCTCGCCCGCTATGTCGCCCGCCTGGCCGAAACCGCGTCATGAGCCTGATCGGGCACAATCGCGGCCCGACGATGGAAAAGGGCGGCGCCTGGCGGCGACCTGGTCCGAGGTCCGGGCCCGCGTGCTGGCCCTGAAGGGATCGCTGCCCGCGGATGGCGTGGTCGTGATCGGCGAGACCTGGTCGGAACGCGACTGGTGCGAGGCGGCCCGGTTGGCCGGCTACCCCCCCGCGGCACCGTATTTCGGCGGGCCTGAATAGCCACCCGAACGCCGCGTTGCCTCTGGCCAACGGCGCCCGCATCCGATAAGCCCGCCCACGCAAGTGAAACCTGTCGCGAGCGGCACCCAATGTCCCATGAAAACCCCGGAGCGGACGAGCAGAACTGGCGCGACGCCATCTCCTCGACCGAAGAGATCATCGAAGACGCCCGCAACGGCCGGATGTTTATCCTGGTCGACCACGAGGACCGCGAGAACGAGGGCGATCTCGTGATCCCCGCGCAGATGGCGACGCCCGAGGCGATCAACTTCATGGCGACGCACGGACGGGGGCTGATTTGCCTTTCCATGCCGGGCGAGCGGATTGACGCGCTTGGACTGCCGCTCATGGCCTCGCAGAACTCGTCACGCCACGAAACGGCGTTCACGGTCTCGATCGAGGCGCGCGAGGGTGTCTCGACAGGCATCTCGGCCCACGATCGCGCCCGCACCATTGCCGTCGCCATCGACAGCGGCAAGAGCGCGCAGGACATCGCCACACCCGGCCATATCTTCCCGCTTCGCGCCCGCGACGGCGGGGTGCTTGTGCGCGCGGGCCATACCGAGGCGGCGGTGGATGTCTCGCGCCTTGCCGGACTGAACCCGGCCGGTGTGATCTGCGAGATCATGAACGAAGACGGCACCATGAGCCGCCTGCCGGACCTGGTCTCTTTCGCGCAGCGCCACGGGATCAAGATCGGCACGATCAGCGACCTCATTGCCTACCGTCGGCGGCACGACAACCTTGTTGCGGTCACGCGCGAGGAAACCGTGACCTCGGAGTTCGGGGGCGAATGGCAAATGCGCGTCTTCTCCGACACCGCGCATGGCGACGAGCATATCGCGCTGGTCAAGGGTGACCTTTCCGCGCCGGGTCCGGTGCTGGTCAGGATGCACGCGCTCGATCCGATGCTGGACGTATTGGGATTGGGCCCAACCGGCCGCCGAAACGAGTTCGGGGACGCGATGAACGCAATCGCCGCGGAAGGTCGGGGCGCTCTTGTCCTGCTTCGCGATACGACGATGAAACTGGCCTCGGGCGACGGGGCTTCGCCGCAGACGCTTCGGCAGTACGGGCTTGGCGCGCAAATCCTGTCGTCGCTGGGGATCAGCGAGATGATCCTGCTGACCAACTCGCCCAGGCCCAAGGTCGTCGGCCTCGACGCCTACGGGCTCAATATCGTCGACACCCGCAAGATCTCGGAGCTGGGCTGATGGCTGGACATTCCGACAACGACCTCGGGCTGCCGAGCTTCGACCGCCCTGTGCGCGTGGCGATCGTCATCGCGCCCTACTACACCAGGATCGCCACCCGGCAGCTTGCCTCGGCCCGCGCGGTGATCGAGCGTGCCGGCGCGACCCACGAGACCATCGAGGTGACCGGCTCGCTCGAAGTTCCAACCGCCATCGGGTTGGCGGGCGATGCCTATGACGGCTACGTGGCGCTTGGCTGTGTCATTCGCGGCCGCACCAGCCACTATGACGTTGTGGTGAACCAAAGCGCGGCGGGGATCATGCATCTCGGACTGAATGGCTTCTGCATCGGCAATGGCATCATCACGGTCGAGAACATGGAGCAGGCCGAGGAACGTGCCGACGTGGCCCGGCTCGACACAGCCGGCGGTGCCGCAGCGGCGGCGCTTCACCTCATCGCGTTGAAACGCCGCTTCGCATGACGAACGCCCGGCAGGAGAAGAGCGCGGCGCGGCTTTTTGCGGTCCAGGCGCTTTTCCAGATGGAGGCGATCGGACAGGGGGCCGACAGCATCCAGAAGGAATTCGAGGATCACCGCTTCGGCGCCGAAGTGGATGGCGACCGCCTCGCCGAGGGCAATGTCGTGCTGTTCCGCAAGCTGATCGACGACGCGGTGAACTGGCAGGCGAAGATCGACCAGATGACCGACCGCGCGCTGGTCGAGACCTGGCCGATCAACCGGATCGACCCGACCCTTCGGGCGCTGTTCCGGGCCGCAGGGGCCGAACTGGTCGAAGGGGAGGCACCGCCGAAGGTCGTCATCTCGGAATATGTCGACATTGCAAAGGCGTTCTTCCCGGAGGGGCGCGAGCCAAAGTTCGTCAACGCCGTTCTTGACCACATGGCGCGCGAGGCGAAGCCGGACGCGTTCTGAGGTCCGGCGTCTCCGTTCCTGGCATCTTAGTCGCTCCCATTTCCGCAATCCGCGCGATAGTCTTGAGCATCGACCGGAGGGACGTTCATGTTACGACTGGCGCTGATGCTTTTGACGGCCTTTCCCGCAGTGGCGCAGGACGCGCTGCCTTTTGCATCTTTCGAGGCGGCAAGCGAGCCTGTCCTGAACGACCCTCACGACCTGGCATTCGGTCCTGACGGCAACCTCTACATTGCCGACAAGTTCGCCAATCGCGTCACCCTGATGAACCCCGACACGCTCGAGGTCATTGGCAGCATTGGCGACGGGGCACTTCTGGGCGCGCATGACGTCTCCTTCGGGCCGGACGGACGGCTCTATGTTGCGGCGACCGGACTGAACGGCGTGGTCATCTACAACATGGCCGGCAACGTGCCGCAGAACGAAGGCGTCCTCGGTCCCTTTCCCCGGACGGAAGGCGTCTTGGCGCACAGCAATGGCCGGCTCTACGTGATGGCGTCGGGCTCCGGGACCTTGTTCGCGCTGGAAGACGACAAGGTGATTGCCACGGCCTCGGGCATGTTCGGCGCGCATGACGTGGCCGAGGCGCCCGACGGCACGATCTGGGTCGCGGACAATGCCCAGCGGCGGCTGATCCGGTTCGATCCGGACCTGAACCAGCTCGACGTGCTTTCCGGGGCACCATTCGGTTTCATCGGCCCGCGCTACATGGCGATCACGCCCGACGGGTTGCTGATCGTCGCCGATCAGGACGCGCACCGCGTTCTGAAGATCGACCCTCTGGCCCGCGAGGTGCTGGGCGTGATCGGCACCGGGGTTCCGGGCGAGGGGCCGAATCTGCTGGACGATCCCGAGGGGGTCGAGGCGCGCGGGGCCGAGTTCTACTTCGCCGACAGCGACAACAACCGGATCGTCAAGTACATCGTCGCGTTGAACTAGGGCGCAGGGCGGCGGGCTCGTGTCCGGGGTTAACCTTCCGGAAACCTTTCTGACCGCGCGCCTATATCTTGCGGGTCATCCTGCTGCCCGGAATAGATGCACCGACGTGATACCGACGTAATACCGACGCGATACCGACGTGCCGTTTCTCCCGGAATCCTTGTGGATCATGGGGTTAACGGCACCGGTTTCCGGCGCACCAACGATGCGCCGAGCGTTGCATCAACCCCTCAGCAATTCGGCACGTTCACGGCCAGCCCGCCAAGCGCGGTTTCCTTGTATTTCTCGGACATGTCCGCCCCGGTCTGCCGCATGGTCTCGATCGCTGAATCGAGCGGCACGAAATGCGTGCCATCCCCACGAAGCGCAAGCGAAGCGGCCGAGACCGCCTTGATCGCGCCCAGCCCATTGCGCTCGATACACGGCACCTGGACCAGGCCCTTCACCGGGTCGCAGGTCATGCCGAGGTGGTGCTCCAACGCGATTTCCGCCGCGTTTTCAATTTGCTCCGGCGTTCCGCCCAGAACGGCCGCCAGCCCCGCTGCGGCCATTGCGCTGGCCGATCCGACCTCGGCCTGGCAGCCGCATTCCGCGCCACTGATCGACGCGTTGTACTTGACCAGTCCCGCAATCGCGGCGGCGGTCAGAAGGAAATCGCCCGCCTGGCGTTCGGATGCGCCGGGCACATGGTCGAGCCAATAGCGGATCGTCGCAGGCACCACGCCCGCGGCACCGTTCGTCGGCGCGGTCACCACCTGGCCTCCGGCGGCGTTCTCCTCGTTCACCGCCATCGCGTAGATGCTGATCCAGTCGTTGATGACATGCGGCGCGGTCAGGTTCTTGCCCCGTTCCTCAAGCAATTTCCGATGGATGCCCGCCGCCCGCCGCTTCACCTTCAGGCCGCCCGGCAGGATGCCTTCGGCTGCAAGGCCACGGTCGATGCAGGCGCTCATGGTGGACCATATGCTGGCCAGCCCCAGGTCCAGCTCCTCGCGCGTCATTCGTGTTTCTTCGTTGGCGCGCTTGAGTGCGGCGATGGAGAGCCCGGTGGACTTACACATCTGCAACATCTCGGTGGCACTCTTGAACGGGTAGGGAACAGGCTTGCCCTCATCGGTCGCCGCACCGGCTTTCAGTTCGGCTTCGGTCAGCACGAACCCGCCGCCGACCGAGTAGTAGGTTTCCTGCACCAGCACGTCGCCTTCGGCATCGGTGGCGCGCAGGATCATTCCGTTGGCATGACCCGGCAGCGGGTCGCCGTAGTCGAAAACGATGTCGCGCTCGGGGTCGAATGCAAGGCGGCCAAGCCCTTCGGGTGTGACATGCTTCGATGCCTTGATCTCGGCCAGCGCCATCTCGGCGGCTTCGGCGTCGAACGTCTCCGGACGGAACCCGGCCAGCCCCAGGATCACGGCGCGGTCGGTGGCGTGTCCGACGCCGGTGAAGGACAGCGAGCCGTAAAGCTGTGCAGAAAGACCCCTGGGCTGGAAGGCCGAGCGACGCAGGCGGTCGAGAAACCGCGCGGCCGCCACCATCGGTCCCATCGTATGCGAGGACGATGGGCCGATTCCGATCTTGAACATGTCGAAGACGCTCAGAAACATAGGCGCTGAATACCCCAAGTCCCGCCCCTTGCCAAAGCTCTTGACCGGCACACCATCCGCCAAAATCGTCAGATAGCCCCTCGCATTGAGGCCGACGGCACGATATGTGTCTGCCCCGAGGGCAGTAACCGAGGCGATAGATGGCACTTCTGGATGAAGCGGCGACAGCACTTGCACGACGAGCGATGGAGCTGATGGTCCGCACGGGCGACGAGAGCATCGAGAAACGCGTGGGAGACGAAATTGGCGCGTCCTCCCCCACCTTGCAGGAGAACTACCTGACCGCGATGCGGATACTGAAGGCCGAACGACGCGGGTTGCTGCTGCTCGACAAGTACGACAAGGGCGAAGACATCCCAGTGGCCCAGATCTCGGCGCAGCCGCAGGATGATGGCGGTCACTAGATAGGACGGTACCTTTTTCGGGCGGGCCCGCTTGCACTGGCCTGGATA
>JAJDOD010000012.1 GCA_022340315.1 Silicimonas sp.
CCATGCCGATGGTGCAGTTCAAAACCGCGCGCTCCGCGCGCCCGGCGTAACCGGTTTTCTCGCGCTTCTCGTCTCGGGGCGAGCGCATGTAGGCGTCGCCAAGCTGGACTATCGAGAGCCCGGTCTCGACGAGGATCACGAGGATGATGAGGATGCCATAGAGGGCGAGTACGGTCAGCTCGGTGCTCATGTCAGTGACTCCGTTTCTGATCGGACGCTATCATTTTGGGCCGCGAGATCCAGCGCTCACCTGTTCCGGACCGGCGGCAGGACGAAAAGGAAGTCGGCGCGGAGCGCGATCAGAACGGCGAGGCCGACGGGCAACTCGAAGGGTTGGAGACGGGTCGCGGGATCCAGAATGCGGTCCGGTGCGACATCAATGGGCATCCGTGGGGCCGGCGGCGATGCGCCCGTCCCCACGAATTGATCTCACCGGAAAGAAGGATCAAAGATCCATCAACAGCCGTCTCGGATCCTCCAGCGCTTCCTTCACGCGGACAAGGAACGTCACCGCGCCCTTGCCGTCCACGATCCGGTGGTCATACGACAGTGCCAGGTACATCATCGGGCGCGCCACGATCTGGCCGTTTACGACCATCGGCCTTTCCTGAATTTTGTGCATGCCGAGGATGCCGGACTGCGGCGGGTTCAGGATCGGCGAGGACATCAGCGAGCCGTAGACGCCGCCGTTCGAGATGGTGAAGGTGCCGCCCTGCATCTCGGCCATCGAGAGCTTGCCGTCGCGGGCGCGGGCGCCCAACTCGTTGATCTTCTTCTCGATCGCGGCGAAGCCCATCTGGTCGGCGTCGCGGACAACGGGCACGACGAGGCCGGTGGGCGTGCCGACGGCGATGCCCATATGGACGAAGCTCTTGTAGACGACATCCGTTCCGTCGATTTCGGCATTGACCTCCGGCACTTCCTTCAGCGCATGGCAACAGGCCTTGGTGAAGAAGGACATGAAGCCCAGCTTCACGCCATGCTTCTTCTCGAAGAGGTCCTTGTACTCCTTCCGAAGCTCCATGACGCCGGTCATGTCCACCTCGTTATAGGTGGTGAGCATGGCCGCCGTGTTCTGCGCGTCCTTCAGACGCCGGGCGATGGTCTGGCGGAGGCGGGTCATCTTGACCCTTTCCTCGCGGCCCGCATCCTCGGCGGCGACCGGGGCACGGGGGGCGGAGGGCGCGGGAGCTTCGGCCTGGGGCGTGGGCGAGGCGAGGGCTTTTTGCACATCCTCCTTCATCACGCGCCCGTCCTTGCCGGTGCCGGTGACCTGGTCGGCGCTGAGGCTGTTCTCGGCCATCATCTTCTTGGCCGAGGGGGCATCTTCCACGTCCTTGCCCGAAGAGGTTGAGGCGGTAGCGGTGGGCGCGTCCGCCTTCGGTGCCGAAGCAGCGGGTGCGCTTCCCGATGGGGCAAGTACGGCAAGCTTGCCGCCCGCTGCGACAGTTGTCCCCTCTGCCGCGACGATCTCGGACAGAACGCCCGCCGAAGGAGCCGGGACCTCGACCGAGACCTTGTCGGTTTCCAATTCGCAGAGGATCTCGTCAGCCGCGACACTGTCGCCGGCCTTTTTGAACCAACTCGACACGGTCGCCTCGGTGACGCTTTCGCCAAGCGTGGGCACCATGACGTCGACCGGCTCTTCCGACGATGCCGAGCCGTTCGACTTCGGGGCTTCCGCCTTGGGGGCCTCTTTCGGTTTCTCCGGCGCCGCGCCCGACGCGCCCTCTTCCAGCGTGGCCAGAAGCGCATCGACGCCGACGGTATCACCTTCGCCCGCGACGATCTCGGCGAGTTTGCCGGCGACGGGCGAGGGGACTTCGACCGTCACCTTGTCGGTTTCCAGCTCGCA
This sequence comes from Silicimonas sp., assembly GCA_022340315.1. Taxonomy (GTDB): domain Bacteria; phylum Pseudomonadota; class Alphaproteobacteria; order Rhodobacterales; family Rhodobacteraceae; genus JAJDOD01. Next base: position 1,856 of record JAJDOD010000012.1, read on the forward strand.
CAGCATCTCGTCGACCGCGACGCTGTCGCCGGGCTTCTTGAACCAGGTTGCAACGGTCGCTTCGGTGACGCTTTCTCCCAGCGTCGGGACCCTGATTTCGGTGGACATGGATTACTTTCCTTTCAGCGTCAGCGCGTCGTCGACGAGGGCTGCTTGTTGAGCTTTGTGGGCCGAGGCAAGGCCGGTCGCGGGCGAGGCGCTTGCCGGTCGGCCGGCGTATTTGGGCCTTGTGTGCTTGGCCTTGATGCGGGTCAGGACCCATTCGATGTTGGGTTCCATGAAGGTCCAGCCGCCCTGGTTCTTGGGTTCTTCCTGGCACCAGACCCAGTCGGCGTTCTTGAAGCGCTTGAGTTCCTTGACCAGCGCCTGGGCCGGGAAGGGGTAGAACTGTTCGACGCGAAGGATGTAGACGTCGTCGATCCCGCGTTCGTCGCGCTCCTCGAGCAGGTCGAAATAGACCTTGCCCGAGCACATCACGACCCGCTTGATCTTGTCGTCCGGCTTAAGTTTCGTGTCCGAGTTGCCCTTCTCGGCATCGTCCCAGAGAACGCGGTGAAAGCTGGACCCGGTCAGGAAATCGGGGGCCGAACTGATCGCCATCTTGTGGCGCAGCAGAGATTTCGGCGTCATCAGCACCAGCGGCTTCCGGTACGAGCGGTGCAGCTGGCGGCGCAGGATGTGGAAGTAGTTCGCGGGCGTCGTGCAGTTGGCGACGATCCAGTTGTCTTCCGCGCACATCTGCAGGAAGCGTTCCAGCCGCGCGCTGGAATGCTCGGGCCCCTGGCCCTCGAAGCCGTGGGGGAGGAGCATGACGAGGCCCGACATGCGAAGCCACTTGCGCTCGCCACTTGAGATGAATTGATCGAACATGATCTGGGCGCCATTGGCGAAGTCGCCGAATTGGGCTTCCCAGAGGACAAGTGCGTTCGGCTCGGCCAACGAATAGCCGTATTCGAAGCCGCAGACCGCGTATTCCGAGAGCATCGAATCGATGACCTCGTATTGCGCCTGCCCGGCTTGGATGTTGTTGAGCGGGTAGTACCGTTCCTCGCTGTCCTGGCTGACAAGCCCGGAATGGCGTTGGCTGAAGGTGCCGCGCGTGCTGTCCTGTCCGGCAAGACGCACCGGGTAGCCCTCGGTCAGGAGCGAGCCGAAGGCCAGCGCTTCGGCGGTTGCCCAGTCGAAGCCCTTGCCGGTCTTGAACATCTCTTTCTTGGTTTCCAAAAGCCGCTCGACGGTCCGATGCAGGGTGAAGCCTTCGGGCGCGGAGGTCAGGGCCGCGCCGACCTTCTCCATCGTCTTCTTCGAGATGGCGGTCTTGCCGCGCTGGTATTGCTCGCCTTCCTTGTCGAGATGGCTCCAGCGCCCGTCCAGCCAGTCGGCCTTGTTGGGCTTGTAGGCTTTGCCGGCCTCGAACTCCTCGTTCAGCTGGGCCTGGAACTTGGCTTTCATGTCCTCGATCTCGCCCTCGGGGATCAACCCGTCCTTCACCAGCCGGTCGGTATAGAGCGAGAGCGTTGTCTTGTGGCCCTTGATTTTCTTGTACATCATCGGGTTGGTGAACATCGGCTCGTCGCCTTCGTTATGTCCGAAGCGGCGGTAGCAGAAGATGTCCAGTACCACGTCCTTGCCGAATTTCTGACGGAACTCGATCGCGACTTTGGCGGCGTGGACGACCGCTTCCGGGTCGTCGCCGTTGACGTGGAAGATCGGCGCTTCGACCATCAGCGCGATGTCGGTGGGATAGGGGCTGGACCGCGAGAAATGCGGTGCAGTGGTGAAACCGATCTGGTTGTTCACGACAATGTGGATCGTGCCGCCGGTCTTGTGGCCCTTGAGGCCGGAAAGCCCGAAGCACTCGGCCACGACGCCCTGGCCCGCAAACGCCGCGTCGCCATGCAGCAGGATGGTCAGGACCTGGGTCCGCGCCTCGTCCCTCAACTGGTCCTGCTTGGCCCGCGCCTTGCCCAGGCAGACGGGGTTCACCGCTTCCAGGTGCGACGGGTTCGCCGTCAGCGACAGGTGGACGCTGTTGCCGTCAAACTCGCGATCCGAGGACGCCCCGAGGTGGTATTTCACGTCGCCGGAACCGTCGACATCCTCGGGCTTGAAGCTGCCGCCCTGAAACTCGTTGAAGATCGCC
>JAJDOD010000025.1 GCA_022340315.1 Silicimonas sp.
CCATTTTGTTGAAACCCGTACACGCTCGGCGCGTCACGAGCAGGCGCAGTTCGTGCGGGAAGGGATCGTTGATGCGCGGGCCTGGTTTGCGAGCGTCCTGCGGCGTCTGGCCCTGCTCGGCGGCTGACAAGAAAAGGGCCGGCGCAAAGGCCGGCCCGGTGTCGTTCAGTATGCGCAGATCACTCGCGATTGCCGAGGAACTGCAGCAGGAACATGAACAAGTTGATGAAGTTGAGGTAAAGGCCCAATGCACCCATGATGGCGCTCTTGCCCAGCCACTCACCGTCCATCGCATGCGCGTGGGCGAGATACTCGGTCTTCAGCCGCTGTGTGTCATAGGCGGTCAGACCTGCGAAGATCAGGACGCCGAGTGCCGACACGGCGAAATGGATCGCCGGCGAGCCGAGGAAGATGTTCACGACCGATGCGAGGATCAGGCCGATCACGCCCATGATGAGGAACGACCCCCATCCCGAGATGTCCTTCTGTGTCGTGTATCCCCAGAGCGAGAGACCCGCGAAGGCAATCGCCGTGATCAGGAAGGTCTGAACGATCGAGATGCCCGTGAATACCACGAAGATGTAGGAAATCGACACGCCCATGACGGCGGAGAAGAAGTAGAAGAACGTCTGTGCACCGGAAGCCGACATGCGGTTGATCATGGCGCTGAAGGCGAAGACCAGGATCAGCGGGGCGAACATGACCAGCCACTTCAGCGGCGTCGCGAAGATCGCCTCGACCAGCGCGGGCGAGGTGCCCACACCCCATGCAGCACCGGCGGTGACCAAGAGGCCTACCGACATGGTGCTATATATCTTGTTCATGTGGGCGCGCAGGCCCTCATCAATTTCGGCCGTCCGGACACCCGTCGCTTGGGGGCGGATCGTCTCAAATTCAGCCATTTATCATTCTCTCCTGATTGACTGTTGTTGCGAACCGGGAAAACCCGGCAATTCCTCCGGTAATATCGGGTGGAATTGCCGGGTTTTCAACTGTTGAGAGAGCGAAATCTTACAAATTCACAAAGGATAGTCTGTTTCAGAGAAACCAGCGGTTCGGTGCGTCCCAGACGGCGCGGCTGGCCTCGGTTATCGCGTCCTGGCGGTTCTTGCCGATATCACGCAGCAAAGCCGCGTCGAGGCGGGACAGTTTCTTGCGCTCGCGCCGGATGGCCATCGCTTTGAAGATCGTTCCCACAATGCCGCGGCGCGTCGCGCGAGCTTGCGGAAACCGGGATGCGGTCGTGATCGTTTTCGTCGTCATGGCTCAAACCTTTCAATTCTTGATGAGTCTAGGCGCTCATTTCAATTTCCTTGATCCCATTGCCAGATCACGATACATTTTGAAAACGAAACATTCTGATCCAAATCATCAAGAGACGTGATATGCCGCGAAATATCGACGTGACCGCGCTTAGGTCCTTTGTCACAGTTGCAGACACCGGGGGCGTGACCCGCGCCGCGACGGCGCTGAACCTGACGCAATCTGCTGTCTCGATGCAGCTCAAACGCCTGGAGGAGAACCTCGGCCAGGCACTTCTCGACCGGACGGGGCGTGGCATCGGGCTGACAAGTGCTGGAGAGCAGTTGTTAAGTTACGGTCGTAAGTTATTGGTATTGAATGATGAAATCTATGGGCGCATGACCGACGACAGCTATGAGGGCGTGCTGGTCCTGGGCGTGCCGAGTGATATCGTCTATCCCACCATTCCGCCCGTGTTGCGGCTCTTCCATGCCGAACACCCGCGCATGAAGGTGCAGTTGCTGTCGTCTTACACGATGCGGCTCAGGGAAATGTTCGAGGCGGGAGAGTGTCATTTGATCCTGACCACCGAGGATGAAGGCACGCCGGGGAGCGAGACCCTGATCGAAGTCCCCTTGCTCTGGTATGGTGCGCGCGATGGCGATGCCTGGCGTTCCCGCCCGCTGCCGCTGGCCTCGCAGCCGAAGTGCCAGTTTCGGAAAGGCATGCTGACGGCTCTGGACGAGGAAGGGATCCCCTGGGAGATCGCGGTGGATTCCGACAGCGCAAGAACGACCGCGGCGACGGTTGCGGCAGACCTGGCTGTTGCCGCCTATCTCAAGGGCTCGGCGGCGGAGCAGATGGTGCCGGTGGCCCATAACGGAGCCCTCCCGGACCTGGGAACTCGGAAGATCAATCTCTATTGCAGCGATACCGGCGCGAACCCGACGATCGCCGACATGGCAGAGTTGATCCGGCGGGCCTACAAGGCGCCGCAGTTGGCGCTTACAGGGTGATGACGATCTTTCCGGTGGCTTGGCGCGACCGCAGCAACTCGAGGCCCTCGCGCACCTGGTCGAATGGCAGGACGTGGCTGACATGGGGCGCGATCCGTCCTGCCGCGTGCCAGGCCATCAATTCGCGCAGGCTGTCGGTCAGCGCATCGGGAGCAAACGCCAGGTAGCCGCCCCAGTAAAAGCCGAAGACGTCGATATTCTTGACCAGGAGGTGATTCAGCCTCGGTTTAGGCACTTCGCCGCTTGCGAAGCCGATGACGAGGTAGCGCCCCTCGGGCTTCAGTGCTCTGAGCGCCGCTTCTCCCAACTCCCCTCCGACGGCGTCGTAGACGACATCGACCGAGCCAAGCGCCCTGAGACGGTCACGCAGGTTTTCCGGGTCCGCCTCCAATGTCTCGTCCGCGCCAGCGCGGGCGGCGATCCGGCGCTTTTTCTCGCCACGCGCGACGGCAATGACGCGGGCGCCAAGGCCATGTCCGATCTCGACCGCGGTCAGGCCGACACCGCCCGCGGCGCCGAGAACGGCGAGCGTCTGGCCCGGCTGCAACCGGGCGCGGCGTGTCAGCGCGAGGTGCGACGTCCCGTAGGCGATCATGAAGCCGGCGGCGACAGTATCCGGCATGGCGTCGTCCAGTGCAATGCAACGGCAACTGTCGACGACGACTTCCTCAGCGAGGCCTCCCGAGCCACAGAAGGCCGCGACCCTTTGGCCTGGTGCGAATCCAGTGACGCCTTCTCCCGACCCGATCACGCGACCGCAGACTTCAAGTCCGGGAACGAAGGGAGGGGTCGGTGTTTCCTGGTACTTGCCCTCGATCATCAGCAGATCGGCGAAATTCAGCCCACAGGCCGAAACCTTTAAACGCAATTCGCCAGGTCCGGGAGGGTCGATGGCCCAACTATCTGAAATATCTGCGGATCGGTCTTCCCGGACAACGAATGCGCGCATGTTCTTAATTATCCTGCGATAATGATTGCACGTGGTGTCCGTACAAGACGTCAGGCCGCTGTCAACCGGTGTTTGATTTACACGCAGAAATTGTGTAACCCTAGATTTACACTGCCCTAGGGATAGGGGCGGTTTGGTGATATTGGCCGTTTTGCCAAGACTGACCAAAAGGACAACTTCACAGTTGTGCAGAACTGAAGCATACCTGCTTACAGTTGAAAGGGAGCAAGACGATGAAACATCCAGTGGATGTCCATGTCGGGAAGCGTATACGTCATCGGCGCTGGTTGGTGGGCATGACCCAGCAGCAATTGGCCGAGAGCGTTGGAATAAAGTTTCAGCAGATCCAGAAGTACGAGACCGGGATGAACCGTGTTTCGGCCTCTCGGCTGTGGGATATCGCAGCGTCGCTGTCGGTGCCGGTCAGTTTCTTTTTCGAGGGACTGAGCGACGAGCAGCATGTCGACGAGAGCGCGATGGCCGCTGAAGTTCCAAGCGACATTCTCAAGGACAAGGAAGCGCTGGACCTGATCAGGTCCTACTACGCGATTCCCGAGATGCAGCGGCGGCGCCTGTTTGAACTTGCCCGGGTTCTGAGCGACGCCGCCTGACACAGCTTGACGGTTTGTGATCCTCCGCCTAGTCCGGTTGCAACCGGAGGACGGCAGTATGGATCAAGCGGAAACGGATGCGCTCTGGGCGGTTGCCGAGAGCGTCGCCGAAGCGGCACGCCGCGAAACTCTGAAGTATTTTCGGTCGCGCGAGTTGCGGACCGAAACGAAGTCGGCTGACTTCGATCCTGTCACCGTTGCCGACCGTGCCGCCGAAGACGCGATGCGTCGGGTGCTTGCCGAGCGCCGTCCACAAGACGCGGTACTCGGAGAGGAGCGTATCAATACTTCCGGCACCTCGGGTTTGACCTGGGTTCTCGATCCGATCGACGGAACGCGCGGATATATCAGCGGAACGCCAACATGGGGTGTTCTGATCGCCTTGTCGGATGAAACCGGGCCCAGACTGGGGCTGATCGACCAACCCTATATCGGCGAGCGTTTCATGGGCGGACTGGGGCGCGCATCGGTGAGCGGTCCTCTGGGCGAAACCCGTTTGGGCGTTCGTGCAACGACAGTTCTGGCTGAGGCAACGCTCTTCACCACATTCCCGGAAGTCGGCACCGAAGAGGAAGGCGCGGCCTTCCGGCGCGTCGCAAGCAATACGAAACTCACGCGATACGGCTGCGACTGTTACGCCTATGCGCTTCTGGCGGCCGGTCAGATCGACCTTGTGATCGAGGCCGGGCTTGCGCCCTACGACATCCATGCGCCGATTGCTGTGGTCGAGGCGGCCGGCGGGATCGTGACCGACTGGACCGGTGCTCCGGCGCACGGCGGAGGTCAGGTCGTCGCGGCTGCGACGTCCGAGCTACATGCAGCGGCGATGGCGCTACTCGCACCGTGACGGAGTTGCTTCTCCGGGGAGCGGACCAGGTCGTTACGATGGACGGTCCGGAAATTGCGGGTGCCGATATCCTGGTCAGGGACGGTGTCATCTTGGAGGTTGGCGTCGGACTGGAGCCGGGTGGTGCCGAGGTGATCGACGTTGCCGGTACGGTGATAACGCCGGGGCTGGTGAACACCCACCATCACCTGTTCCAGACACTGACCCGCGCGGTGCCAAAGGCGCAGGACGCGCTGCTTTTCGGCTGGCTGCGGGTCCTCTATCCGATCTGGGCGCGCTTCACGCCAGACGACATGCGCCTGTCCGCCGAGCTTGGACTGGCAGAGCTGGCTTTGTCGGGGTGCACCACAAGCTCGGATCATCTTTATCTTTTTCCCAACGGCGCGCGGCTCGATGACACGATCGAGGCCGCGGCGACCGTCGGTTTGAGGTTCCACGCCACGCGGGGCGCGATGTCGATCGGTGAAAGCGCAGGTGGCCTGCCGCCGGATGCGCTGGTCGAGCGCGAGGCGGACATCCTCGAGGATTGCCTGCGCGTGATCGACGCGTTCCACGATCCGGCGCCGGGCGCTTTGGTGCGGATCGGGGTTGCGCCCTGTTCGCCGTTCTCGGTCAGCCGCGAGTTGATGCGGGACGCTGCCATCCTGGCCCGCGACAAGGGCGTGGGGTTGCACACGCACCTCGCGGAGAATGACGAGGACGTTGCCTATTCGCTGGAGACCTTCGGCTGTCGCCCCGGCACGTATGCCGAGGAGTTGGGCTGGACCGGGCCGGACGTCTGGCACGCCCATTGCGTCAAACTCGATGCCGCCGAGATCGACCTTTTCGCACGCACCGGAACCGGGGTGGCGCATTGTCCGTGTTCGAACTGTCGGCTTGGCTCCGGCATCGCACCGATCAGGGCGATGCGCGACCGCGGCGTGACCGTCGGGCTCGGCGTCGATGGCTCGGCCTCGAACGATCGGGCGAACCTCATCGGAGAGGCGCGACAGGCGATGCTCTTGCAACGGGTTGCACGTGGCGCCGACGCCATGAGCGCGCGCGAGGCGCTGGAGATCGCGACGCTGGGCGGGGCGAAGGCTCTGGGCCGAGACGACATCGGGCGCATCGCGCCAGGGTGCCGGGCCGACCTGGCGGTTTGGGATATCTCGGGGATCGAGAGTGCCGGAAGCTGGGATTCGGCAGCGCTGGTTCTGGCTGGGCCACAGCGGGTGCGCGATCTCTTTGTCGAGGGGCGGCGGATCGTGGAAGCCGGGCGTTTGGCGACGGTCGATCTCCCGGCTCGTGCGGAGGATGCGCGACATGCGGTGGCGCGGCTATCGGGCTAGGATCAGGCCGCGGTCAGCGCGGCGAGGGCGACCACCCCGAGCATCGCAAGCGCCATGCCGATGTTGATGCGCCGCTGGACGGCGGGCGCAAGATCGAGCCGCCTTATCGTCACGCCGAGCCAGAGCCAGACGCAATGAATGACGATCCATAGCGCGTTGAAAATCAGAAGCTTTATCGTCGCTTCAGCGGCGGGGTTCTGCGGCATGAAGGCAAAGTTCGCGAAAATCGCGGTGCTGACGGCATAGGCCTTGGGGTTGATCGCCTGAAGCAGCAGGCCGCCGGTCACGCCTGGCGGGGCCGGGCGCTCGATAAAGGCGACCCGGGTTCCGGCAAAGGCGATCTTGTAGGCGAGCCAGAGGAGATATGCAGCCGATGCAGTGGCAAGGATGGCGCGCAATTCCGGGATCGTGAGCATGACCGCGGCAAGGCCGGTAAGAACGGCAAGTGCCACGGCAAGATTGCCAAGGAACAGCCCGATCATGTATCGCAGCCCGTCGCGGTAGCCATAGGCGGCACCGACACCGGCAAGCGAGAGCACACCGGGCCCCGGCGTTCCCACAAGGAACAGGACGGCGAGTGCGAAGGTCAGCATTGGCGGGCCATAAGTTGCATCATGTCGCGCCCGGTCACACCCGGTTGCCCGCGACGTAGACCGCGTGAATGGCCCGATCGTCGCCCATCATGATGGTCGGAAATACCGTTTCCCAAATGGTGTCGGCCCGGTCGGCGCGTTGCTTGATGGCGGGCGTGGAGGCGAGGTCGAGCACGACGAGGTCGGCTTCCATGCCGGGCTTGAGCTGGCCGACCCGGTGCTGCTGCCCGAGTGCTGCCGCAGAGGCGCCGGTGGCAAGCCAAAGCAGTTCGGCCGGATGCAGCGACTGCCCCCGCAATTGCGCGATCTCGTAGGCAGCTGCCATCGTGCGCAGCATCGAGAAGGACGAGCCGCCGCCGGTGTCGGTGGCAAGCCCGACACGGTGGGTGCGCGCCAGGCTCATGTCGAACAGGCCCGAGCCGATGAACGTGTTCGACGTCGGGCAATGGATCAGTGCCGCGCCGGTCTCGCGCAGCCTGTCCTTTTCGCGGTCAGTGAGGTGGATGGCGTGGCCAAAGAGGCCGCCCGGACCCAGAAGACCTGCCGCCTCGTAGGTGTCGAGGTAGTCGCGCGCATCGGGGCAAAGCTCGCGCACCCAGGCGATCTCGTCGGTCTGCTCGGAAAGATGCGTCTGCATCAGGCAATCGGGATGCTCGGCCCAGAGCGCACCCAATGCGTGGAGCTGTTCGTCGGTCGAGGTGGGCGTGAAACGCGGCGTGATCGCGTAGCCGAGCCTGCCCCGGCCATGCCACGCGGCGATCAGCGCCTTGCTTTCGTCATAGGCGCGCGCGGCGGTGTCGAGCAATGCCTCGGGCGCGTTCCGGTCCATGCAGGTCTTGCCCGCGATGGCGCGAACGCCCCGGCGTTCGGCCTCGGTGAAGAAGGCAGTGACGCTTTCGGGATGCGACGTGCAATAGGTGGCGACAGTCGTGGTGCCGTTGCCGAGCGAGATGTCGAAGAAGCGCGCTGCGATCTCCTCGGCGTAGTCGGGGTCTCCGAAGCGCATTTCCTCGGGGAAAGTGTAGGTGTTCAGCCAGTCGATCAGCCGTTTGCCCCAACTCGCGATGATGGCGGTCTGCGGATAGTGCACGTGGGCGTCGATGAAACCCGGCAGGATCAGGCGGTCGCGGTGGTCGGTGACAGGTACATCGGGATGGGCGCGGCGGATATCCCCGGCGGGTCCAACGGCCTGGACCTTGCCATCGGCAATGAGCACCGCGCCACGGCTGTCGTGCTGGGCTGTCGCGGGGTCGGCAGTGCTCAGGACAAGGGTTTGTCCGACAAGGATCTCTGGCGTGCTCGTCATCGTGGGACAGCTAAGCCATGTCACGTTGAGGTTGTCCATATGGCGGGATAGAAGACGGCAGGCAGTCGGAGGCGAAACCATGAGCGGAGATGCGGTCGAGACCGATGACGACGCGGGTGAGGCAGTGCTGGACCGCGACCGCGTGAACGCGATCCGGCAGGCGATCGAGGAGGGCGACGCCGACCGGCTGCGCGCGCTATTTGATCCGTTGCATCCGGCCGACATCGCCGACCTCCTGGAACAGCTCGAGACCGTTGAGCGAAACGACATCCTCCAGCTTGCAGGTGACCTCATCGACGGCGAGGTGCTTTCCGAACTGGAAGAGGACCTGCGCGAAAGCGTCATCGCCGCGTTGCCGCCCGAGCAGCTGGCCGAGGCGGTGCGCGAGCTCGAATCCGATGACGTCGTCGACCTGCTCGAGGACCTGGGCGTGCCGCAGCAGGCGGCCCTTCTCGACGTGCTTGAGGTTGGCGACCGGGCGGCAGTTGAAAAGGCGCTGTCCTACCCGGAGTTTTCGGCCGGACGCCTGATGCAGCGCGAGGTGGTTGCCGCGCCCGAGCACTGGAATGTCGGTGACACCATCGACTTCATGCGCAGGCACGACGACCTGCCGGATCAGTTCTACCACGTGATTCTCGTCGATCCGCGTTTCCGTCCGGTGGGGTATGTCACGTTGGGACGGATCATGTCCTCGCCTCGTGTCACCAGGCTGACCGAGCTGACCGAGGAAAGTTTCCGGACCTTTCGCATCGACGAGCGGGAGGCCGACGTGGCTTATGCGTTCAACCAGTATCACCTGATATCGGCTCCGGTGGTGGACGATGACGGGCGGCTGGCGGGTGTCATCACCATCGACGACGCGATGGTGGTTCTCGACGAAGAGCACGAGGAGGACGTGTTCCGCCTCGCCGGCGTCGGTGACGAGAGCCTGTCGAACTCGACGCTCGAAATCGTCCGCCGCCGGTTCCCCTGGCTCGCGGTGAACCTTGCGACGGCCATTGTCGCGTCGATCGTGATCTCGCTGTTCGAGGATGTTCTGGCGGCGGTCGTCGCCCTTGCGGTGCTGATGCCCATCGTCGCGTCGATGGGAGGCAATGCGGCCACGCAGTCGATGACGGTTGCGGTGCGCGCCCTGGCGACGCGCGACCTGACGGGTTCCAACGCTCTGCGCGTGATCCGGCGCGAAAGCGTTGCTGGCCTGCTGAATGGGGTGATTTTCGCAGTGTTGATGGGCATCGTCGGGGTGATCTGGTTCGGTTCGCCGATGATCGGGCTTGTGATCGCGGCAGCGATGATCGTGAATCTGCTGGTTGCGGGACTGGCCGGTGTGCTCGTGCCGCTGACGCTGGAGAAATCCGGCGTGGATCCAGCACTTGCCTCGGGCACCTTCGTGACCACTGTCACGGATGTGGTCGGTTTCTTCGTCTTCCTTGGCTTGGCGTCGATGGTGCTGCTGTGACGGACAAGGCGGAACTCAGGAAGATCATGGCCACCCGCCGGGACGCCGCGGCATCGACCGCCGACCAGGCGCGGGCGCAGGATCGCTTGCGCGAGGTGCTGGCGGACGGTGACGGGCCGGTGTCGTTCTTCTGGCCGATCAGGAGCGAGATCGACACGCGTCCGGTGATGGCGGAACTGGCCGCAACGCGGGTGGTCTGCCTTCCGCTGACGCATGGCCGGGGATCGCCGCTGACATTTCACCGCTGGACGCCCGAGACCCGCATGGTGCCCGACGGCTTCGGCGTCCCCGTGCCAGAGGACACCGAGGAGGTCGTGCCCGCGACGCTGGTCGTGCCCATGCTGGCCTTCGACCGCTTCGGGCACCGGCTGGGTTACGGCGCGGGGCACTATGACAGGACGCTCGCCAAGTTGCGTCCGATGGCGCCGGTTCTGGCAGTGGGCTTCGCCTTCGAGGCGCAATTCGTCGAAACGCCTCTGCCCTCGGAGCCGACCGACCAACCGCTCGATCTGATCGTGACCGAGGCGGCGATACATCGGCCCGACGCCTAATATTTGTTCGGTATCTGCGGCCTCCACCCTTGCACTGGGTGAGCGCGGGGTCTACGCCTCGGACATGCGACTGCTGTATCTTGGCGACGTCGTGGGCCGCGCGGGCCGTGCGGCGATCACCGGTCGCCTGGCGGACTTGCGCGCCCGGCTCAAGGTCGATTTCACTATCGTCAATGCCGAGAACGCGACCTCGGGCGTCGGCGTGTCACCCGACCATGCCAAGGCCTTGCTCGAGGCCGGTGCGGATGTCCTGACGCTCGGCGATCACGCTTTCGACCAGCGCGAGATGCTGACCGCGATCGAACGCGAACCACGCATCCTGCGGCCCCTCAATTTCTCGAGGGCAGCCCCGGGAGTTGGGGCACGCGTCTACGATGCTCCGGGCGGTCGCAAGGTGCTGGTGGCCCAGGTGCTGGGCCAGGTCTTCATGAAGCGGCCGTATGACGACCCGTTTTCCGAGGCCGAACGGGTTCTCAAGCAGTACCCGCCGGGCGGTCTCGTGCAGGCCAGTCTTTTCGACATTCACTGCGAGGCGACGTCCGAGAAGATGGCCTTCGGACATTTCTGCGACGGGCGGGCGAGCGCGGTAATCGGGACCCATACCCATGTTCCCACGGCGGACGCGATGATCTTGCCGGGCGGTACCGCCTACATGACCGACGCCGGCATGTGCGGGGATTACAACTCAATTATCGGGATGGAGAAGGACGAACCCATGCGCCGTTTCATCACCGGGATGGGGAAAGGCCGCTTCCGGCCCTCGATGGGCGAGGCGACGCTCTCGGGCGCGTTGATCGAGACGGATGATCGGACCGGACTGGCAAAAAGCATCATGCCCGTGCGGGACGGTGGCGTGTTGTCATCGGGTGAGACCGGCTGAATGCCTCCTGCCGCCGCCGGGACGGCGTTTTCTCCACCAGGCGAACCATGACGCTCCGGCGCTTCGAGACGATGTTCCTCTTCCTTGTGCTCGCCCTGATGGGCGCGGGGTGGGGCATGACGCAACCGCTGAGCAAGATCGCGGTGAGCGAGGGCTACCGCCATTTCGGGCTGATCTTCTGGCAGATGGCGATCGGAGCCGCGACACTTGGTGTCATTCAAGCTGTCCGGCGGCGAAAATTTCGGACCGACGGCCCGGCGCTGCGGGTCTATGTCTTCATCGCGCTCGTGGGCACCATCCTGCCGAATTCGGCCAGTTTCGAGGCGATCCGGCACTTGCCCTCGGGACTGATCTCGATCCTTTTGGCGCTGGTGCCCATGTTCGCTTTTCCGATTGCGCTGGCGCTTGGCAATGAACGCTTCTCGCCTGTGCGGTTCGGAGGGTTGGTGCTGGGTCTGGTCGGCGTGCTGCTGATCGTCGGGCCGGAAGGCAGTCTGCCGGACCGAGCCATGATCCTCGTCGTGCCGCTGGCGCTGATCGCGCCGTTTTTCTACGGGCTGGAAGGCAATGCGGTCGCGCGGTGGGGGACGGCTGGCCTGGCGCCCATCGACGTTCTCTTCGGGGCATCCGTCGTCGGCACGGTTATGTCGCTGCCGCTGGCGCTTGGCACCGGCCAGTTCATCGACCCGCGCCCGCCCTGGGGTGCGCCGGAACTGGCCCTGGTCGCCGCTTCGCTGATCCATGTGGCCGTATATACCTGCTACGTCTGGCTGGTTGGCCGGGCCGGGCCGGTCTTCGCGGTTCAGGTCAGCTACCTCGTCACCGGGTTCGGCGTGCTCTGGGCGATCCTCATCCTGGGCGAGGGCTACTCGGGCTGGGTCTGGACGGCGATGGCGGTGATGCTGGCGGGCATGTTCCTGGTGCAACCGAAACCGCGGGAAGCCCTTGCCGCATCGGCGGAATCCGTCACAATGGAGAACTGATGACCGCGCTGGTATCCATGTCGGCCGAAATGCAATCGCTTCTGACACTTGGTGTCGTCGCGGTCATGTTCCTGTTGTTCATCCGCGAGGTGTATCCGCCCGAAATCACGGCGATCGGCGGGGCGGCCGCGCTGATGGCGCTTGGTGTGCTGCCCTATGACGAAGCCGTACACGTGCTCTCGAATCCCGCCCCCTGGACGATCGCGGTGATGTTCATCGTCATGGGCGCCTTGGTGCGGACGGGGGCGCTTGAGTGGTTCACCTCGCTGGCCGAAGCCAAGGCCGATGATAACCCGGCCCTGGCCATCGGGTCGCTCATGATCTTCGTGGTGATCGCCTCGGCGTTCGTGAACAACACGCCGGTTGTCCTCGTCATGATCCCGGTTTTCGTGCAGCTCTCGAAACGGATCGGGGTCTCGGCGTCGAAATTGCTCATCCCGTTGTCCTACATGGCGATCTTCGGCGGTACGCTGACGCTGATCGGGACGTCGACGAACCTGCTTGTCGACGGGGTCGCACGGTCGCGGGGGCTGGAGGCGTTCACGATTTTCGAGGTCACGCCGCTGGCGATCTTCCTTGTCGCCTGGGGCGGGCTGTACCTTCGCTTCGTCGCGCCGCGCCTGCTTCCCGAACGGGCGAGCATGGCGAGCATGCTGACCGACAAGAGCTCGAAGAAATTCTTTACCGAGGTGGCGCTTCCCGAAGGCAGCAACCTGATCGGCACGAAGGTGACCGAGGCCGACATCTTCAAACGCGATGGCGTGCGTGTCGTGGATGTGTTGCGCGGCGATCTCTCGCTGCGCCGCCAGTTGGGTTCGGTGGTGCTCGAGGCGGGCGACCGCGTCGTGTTGCGCACCCAGATGGAGGAGTTGCTGGGGCTTCAGGCCAACCCGGATTTGCGCAGCGTCGACAAGCTCTCATCGCGCGAGACCACGACGGTCGAGGTGCTGATCACGCCTGGCGCCACGCTCGTGGGCCGGTCGCTGGGATCGCTTCGCCTGCGACGGCGCTACGGTGTCTATCCGTTGGCCGTTCATCGCCGGAACGAGAACATTGGCCGGCAACTGGACGATCTCGTGGTGCGCGTGGGCGACACGCTTCTGCTTGAAGGCGCGCCCGAGGACGTCAGCCGGCTGGCCAGCGATACCGGTCTGGTCAACGTCAGCCAGCCCTCCGCCCGCGCCTACCGCCGCCGGCACGCACCGATCGCGCTGGCGTCGCTTGCGGGCATCGTGCTGCTGGCCGCCTTCGGTGTGGCGCCGATCCTGCTTCTTGCCGTGATCGCGATGGCGGTGATCTTCCTGACCCGCTGCATCGACGCCGACGAGGCGTTTTCGGTCATCGACGGGCGCCTTCTGGCTCTGATCTTCGCGATGCTGGCGGTGGCGACCGCGCTGGAGACCTCGGGCGCGATCAACCTGATCGTCGAAACCATCGCGCCGGGGCTGGCGGAGTTGCCGCCGTTCCTGATCGTCTGGGCGGTTTACCTGCTGACCTCGGTTCTGTCGGAGCTGATTAACCACGCCGTCGCGGTGGTTCTGACGCCTGTTGCAATCGGTCTGGCAATCACCCTCGGCGTCGATCCGAGGCCGCTGGTCGTGGCGGTGATGATCGCCGCCTCGGCCACCTTCGCGACGCCGATCAGCTACCAGACCAACATGATGGTCTATGGCCCCGGCGGCTACAAATTCGTCGATTTCCTCCGTTGCGGCATTCCGCTGAACCTGTCGACCGGCATTCTCGCATCGTTCCTGATCCCGTTCTTCTGGCCGCTCTAGGTCCGCAGTTTGTCTCTGGTACTTCGGGCGGTAATGCGAGAGCCTGACGCCCGAGGCATCGGACGAGGAGCATTCCCATGAACATCGAGCTATTGCGAAAACTCTGCGAGACCCCCGGCGTGCCCGGGCACGAGGAGCGGGTGCGCGACCTGATCAATTCGGAGGTGAAGAAGCTTTTCGACAGTGTCGAGACCGACGCGATGGGCTCGCTTCACTGTGTGCGCAAGGGCACCGGGAAGTCGCCGCAGAGGATCATGCTGCTTTGCCATATGGACGAAATCGGGTTTCTCGTCAGCCATATCTCCGAGAAGGGGTTTCTCTATCTTCAGCCCGTGGGAGGGTTTGATCCGCGGAACCTGTTTTCCCGCCGGGTGCTGGTCTGTGGCGAGAAGGGCGACATCAAGGCGGTCATGAATCCCGGCGGGAGACCGGTTCACATCGCCTCGGCCGCGGACCGCAAGAAGGTGCCGGAACCGCACGAGTTTTTCGTCGATACCGGCCTGGGTGAGAAGGCCAGGGATGTCGTCAATGTGGGCGACATGGTGGTGATGGACGAGCCGTTCCTGGAGATGGGCGACAAGGTGGTGTCGAAGGCGCTGGACAACCGGATCGCCTGCTGGCTGGGCATCGAGGCGGTGCGCGGGCTGGGCAAGGCCAAGACCAAGTCGGAGGTTCACGTGGTCTTCACAACCCAGGAGGAGGTCGGTCTTCGCGGCGCGCGGACGGCAGCCTATCGCGTGAAACCGGACATCGGCATTGGCATCGACACGACATTGGCCTGCGACACGCCGGGCGTGCCTGAACAGGACCGCACGACCCAGCAGGGCAAGGGGTTCGGTCTGCATATCCGGGATGGAAGTTTCATTGCCGACAAGGCCTTGGTGGCCGAGATTGCCGCGCTCGCCGAGAAGAAGAAGATCCCCTATCAGCGCACCATGCTCCGCTCGGGCGGGCAGGACGGGGCGGCGGCGCAGCAGGCGGCGACGGGCGCGCGAGCGGTGGGGATCGTGGTGGGGACCCGCTATATCCATACCGTGACCGAGATGATCGAGAAGGCCGATCTCGGTGCGGCGCGGGACATTCTGGTGGCCTATCTCAAGGCGAACTGAGGTTCGCCGGGGAGGCGTCCGGAATACTTTCGGACCGATGAATGGCGAGGGTGTGCAACGGCTGGCGGGGGGCGGGCGTTGCCGCGTTCGGGCGCGGACGTTAACCCCGTCTTTCAAGGGAAAACGGGCGGAATCGGTACGTCGGTATCGCGTCGGTATTACGTCGGTATCACGTCGGTGCGTGTTGTGACGGAAAGCTGCCAGGTCCCAAGATGTTGGGCGTGCGGTAAACTTCGTTGAGCGACGGTTAAGGCAAGGCTCGCTTTACCCGAGGCCGGCGGGCGGGTGATCGCACCCGTGGATCAGGAGCGCCGCGCTGTCGGTGCCTTGCTGGCGGAGGTGCCGGAGCGGGCGGTACGCCTCGGATGCGTGCCAGGCTTTCGCATCCTCTGCCGAAGGAAATTCGATCAGCACCGGCGTCGCGAGGGGCAGGTCCCTCTCTAGTGGTTCGGACGGGCCGCCGAGCGCCCGGTAACATCCGCCATGCGCCTCGACGGTCACGAGCACGCCGGCCTTGTAGGCGGCGAGCTTGTCGGGGTCGGTCACGTCGCGGATGTCGAAGAGAACGAAGGCGGGCATTGGCAGTCTCCTGTCGCTTGGGGTCGAGCTGGCCCGACGGTTGAAGCAAGGTTAGGCTTCAGCCATGAGCGAGCGCCATGATCCATCGACCGGGCTTTTTGCCCGGACGTCCGGGGAGGAGGTTTCACCGGGTGCGATGCTTCTGGCGGACCCGCTGTCGGACGTGCTTCGGGCCATCCGGATGAATGCCGCGACGTTTTTCCTGATCGACGCGACCCAGCCCTATTGCGTGGATATTCCTCACACGGATGCCTATCGCGCGATGCTTCAGCCGACGGCCCGGCACATGATGTCGTTTCACGTCATCGTCGAGGGCGGGGGCGTCGCGGCGGTCTCGGGCGGCGAGGCGGAAGCCTATTCGGCGGGGGACGTGGTGATCTTTCCGCGCGGCGACGGCTACCGGATGGGGACTGCGGCCGACACGCCGCCCGAGTTCGACCGCGAGGAGACAATGGGCTTCTTCCGCGGCCTGGCCGAGGGAACCTTGCCGTTTGTCATTCCCGAAGGCGGCGGCGGGCTGCCGCCGACGCGGGTGATCTGCGGGTTTCTCGGCTGCGACGCGGGTCCGTTCAACCCGCTGATCGCCAGTCTGCCCCGGCAGATGATCGTGCGGCGTCAGGAAGGGGAGTCGCTGCTCGACAGGCTCATCGAGTTGACCATGCAGGAGGCACGGCGCGATCGGGCGGGCGGCGCCTCGGTCCGCCTTGGGCTGGCGGAGCTGATGTTCGTCGAGGCGATCCGCGAGCGGATTGCGGCGCAGGAGCCAGGCGACGGCTGGCTGGCAGGGCTGGGCGATGCGTTTGTGGGGCGGGCGCTGGCGGCGCTGCATGCCGATCCGGCGCGGGGCTGGACAGTGGGCACGCTGGCACGCGAGGCAGGGGCGTCACGGACGACGCTGACGGATCGTTTCTCGCGGTTCTGCGGGTTGGCGCCAATGGCCTATCTGACCCATTGGCGGATGCAGCTCGCCGCGCGGCGTCTGGCGGAGGGCGGCGAGACGGTGGGGCGGATTGCCTTCGACGTGGGCTATGGCTCGGAGGCGGCTTTCAGCCGGGCGTTCAAGCGGGTGGCCGGGGTGTCGCCCGCCAAGTGGCGGCGGCAGGCGCGGGCAGGCGAGAGCTAGTTCCCGACAGGGCTCCAGTCTTTCATCCGCGCACGGAACCAGCTGCGCTGGCGTTTGGCGTATTGCCTTGTGGCGATCACGGCGGCCTCGCGGGCCTCTTCGAGCGACATCTCTCCCCGGACATGGGCGATCAGTTCCGCCGCGCCGATGGCCTTGGCCGAGGGTTGGCCGGGGGTCCAGTTGGGGGCGTTGGCGCGGGCCTCGTCGAGGGCGCCTTGTTCCAGCATCTGGTCGAAGCGGCGCTCGATGCGGGGGGTGAGCCAGTCTTTCGGGGCGTCGATCAGGAGGCGATGCGCCGCCTCGGCGGAGACAAGCGGCGGGCCGGTGTCGTCCTGCCATCGGGCGAGGCCCCGGCCGGTGGATTGCAGGACTTCCCAGGCGCGCTGGATGCGCATCGGATTTTGCCGGTCGATACGTGCCGCCGTCTCCGGGTCGAGTTCGGCCAGGAGGGCTTCGTGACCTTCGGTTTCGAGGCGGGTCATGGCTTCGGTGCGGATCTGGTCGGGCGTCGCGGGGATCTCGGCCAGCCCCTCGGTGAGCGCTGTGAAGTAGAGGCCGGTGCCGCCGACGATGACCGGGGCGGTGTCGAGGAGTGGTGCGACCTCGCGGAGCCAATGGCCGACGGAGTAGCCGTGGGTTCCGGGGATGTGGCCGTAGAGCCGGTGCGGCAATGCGGCCTCGTCTTGCGGAGAGGGGCGGGCGGTGAGGATGCGCCAGTCGGCGAAGACCTGGAGCGCGTCGGCGTTGACGATTTCGCGGCCTTGGGCGGCGGCGATCTCCATCGCCAGCGCGGACTTGCCGGACGCTGTCGGCCCGGCGATCAGCACGGGTTTCTCGCGGGAGAGCATGGAGGTGTCGAAGCGCGTTGCCATCGGCTGCCTTTTCCGACATTTTCGCGCCGCATGCAAAACGCACTGGAAGGATCCCCCATGACCGATGCCCCCGCGCCCTCCTATGACCGTGTGCTGCTGAAGATCTCGGGTGAGGCGCTGATGGGGGACCAGGGGTTCGGGCTGCATCCGCCGACGGTCGAGCGGATCGCGCGCGAGGTGAAATCGGTGCACGATCTGGGCGTCGAGATCTGCATGGTGATCGGCGGCGGCAACATCTTCCGGGGGTTGCAGGGGTCGGCCCAGGGGATGGAGCGGACGACGGCGGATTACATGGGGATGCTGGCGACGGTGATGAACGCGCTGGCGATGCAGTCGGCACTTGAGGGCCTTGGGGTGTTCACGCGGGTCATCTCAGCTATTCCGATGGACCAGGTCTGCGAGCCTTACATCCGGCGGCGCGCGGTGCGGCACCTGGAGAAGAAGCGGGTGTGCATCTTCGCGGCCGGCACCGGCAACCCGTATTTCACGACGGATACGGCGGCGACGCTCAGGGCGTCGGAGATGTCGTGCCAGGCGATTTTCAAGGGGACGAAGGTGGACGGGGTTTACGACAAGGACCCGGTGCAATTCGACGATGCAAAGCGGTTCGATACGATCAGCTATGACGATGTGCTGGCAAAGCATCTGAAGGTGATGGATGCCAGTGCCATTGCGCTCGCGCGGGACAACAAGTTGCCGATCATCGTGTTCTCGCTGGACGAGCCGGGCGGGTTCCGGGGGATCCTGGCGGGCGAGGGGACGTATACGATCGTCAAGGGGTGATGCCGGGCCTGCCGGGCAAATCGCGGCTTCGATCCGCGCGGTGTCCGTGGAGATCGGGGCCATCCCTCCGCCGAGAGCACAGCGCAATAGGTCAAGGAAACCCTGCAACACCTCTGCACATCAGCGCCACGGCTGCTCTATACAATCGCCACAAACTCAAGATATAGAAGCCGAAACCGGGATAATTCCTGGCCGGAAGAGCGGGCGGACCTGTCATGTCGGACGAATTTGAACTCGATTTGGATGACCTAGAGCGGCGTATGGACGGTGCGCTCGCGAGCCTGAGGACCGATTTCGCATCGCTGCGTACCGGCCGCGCCTCGGCCTCGATGCTGGAGCCGGTGATGGTCGATGCCTATGGCGCGCTGACGCCGATCAACCAGATCGGGACGGTGAACGTACCGGAACCGCGCATGGTCACTGTAAATATCTGGGACAAGTCCTTGGTCGGAAAGGCAGAAAAAGCGATTCGTGAGAGCGGACTTGGGATCAATCCCCAGCTGAACGGCACGATCATCATGCTGCCGATACCGGAGCTGAACGAGGAGCGGCGGCGTGAACTGGCCAAGGTCGCCGGGCAATATGCCGAGAGCGCGCGGGTCGCGGTGCGGAACGTGCGGCGGGACGGCATGGACCAGATAAAGAAGGCGAAGGCCGACGGTCTGAGCGAGGATGACCAGAAGTTCTGGGAGGGCGCGGTTCAGGAAGCGACGGACGCCGCCATTGCAAAGGTCGATCAGGCGCTGGAAAGTAAGCAAGAAGAAATAATGCAGGTATAAGAACGAACGGGGTGGGGCGCAGGAGTAATATGTTTTGGACGGTACATCACTGACTGCGGCACCTGAGCATGTCGCCATCATCATGGACGGAAACGGCCGATGGGCACAGGCGCGCGGCAAGCCCCGCCTCTTTGGTCATCACGCCGGCGCCCGCCGTGTGCGCGAGATTGTCGAAGCTTGCCCGGAGCTTGGCGTAAGATACCTGACGATCTTCGCTTTCTCGACAGAGAACTGGAAACGGACCCAGGCCGAAGTGTCGGGCCTGATGAAGCTTTTCAAGCGCTATCTGCTGAGCGAGACCAAACGGCTCGTATCCTCGGGCGTGCGTGTGCGCTTCATCGGCGACCGCATCCGTCTGGACGAAACGCTCGTCGCACTCATGGACGAGCTGGAATTGCTGACATGCGAAAACGACCGTGTGCATCTTACCGTGGCCCTCAACTATGGTGGCCGGGACGAGGTTGCGCGCGCCACCAAGCGCCTTGCGCGCGAAGTGGCGGCAGGCCGGATCGACCCCGAGAATGTCGATGCCGAGACGCTGACGCGGTTTCTCGACACCTACGTGCTTCCCGATCCCGATCTTGTCATCCGCACCAGCGGCGAGGCGCGGATATCCAACTTCCTGCTCTGGCAATCGGCCTATGCCGAGTATGAATTCATCGACACGCTGTGGCCGGATTTCACGCGCGAGGAGTTCGCGCGTGTCCTTTGCGGATTTGCCGCGCGGGATCGGCGGTTCGGGGCGGTGCCTGGCTGATCTTGAGGGCTCATTGCCGTTCCGGCGCACCGGCCGGACCGGCAGGACGACGGCAAGGGGGGCGTCGTGACAGGAAACGAAGCTCCGAAACCGGGAAACTGGGGCGATCTTACGCAGCGCATGGTCTCGGGCGGGCTGGCTGCCTTCGCTGGCCTGTGGCTGATGTGGCTGGGGGGTGTCCCGTTCAAGCTGCTCGTCGCGGCCGTTGTCGGCATCATGGTCTGGGAAGTCGCCCGGATGCTGAAGGCCGACAAACTGGCGCTGCCGATGGGGGTGCTGGCGTCCGTTGTCATGGTCGCGCTCGCCCTGCTTCCGACCGGCCTTGCATTACCGCTGATCTTTCTTCCCGCGCTTCTGGGCATTTCCCGGCTTGGTATCTATCGTGTGCGTTTCGCGCTTTTTGCGACGGCGATCATGGTGGCGGGGCTGGGGCTCTATTCCCTGCGCGAGGATTACGGTTTTCTCTGGATGCTCTGGCTTGCGCTTGTGGTCATTGCATCGGACGTGCTGGGCTATTTCGCCGGGCGAACGATCGGCGGGCCGAAGTTCTGGCCCAAGGTCAGCCCGAAGAAGACCTGGTCGGGGACGCTGGCGGGGTGGGCCGGTGCAGCGCTGGTCGGCGCATGGTACATGGCGAGCGGACTTGCCGGGGTCGAGATCATCGGCATCTCGATCGCCATCGCGATCGCCGGGCAGATGGGGGACGTGGCCGAGAGCGCGCTGAAACGTGCGGTCGGCGTCAAGGACAGCTCGTCGATCCTTCCCGGCCACGGCGGCATGTTCGACAGGTTCGATTCGATGCTCGGCGCGTCGCTTTTCCTTCTGGTGGTCAGCGAGATCATCGACTTCCCTCCGCTGCCGGTATGAGACTTTGAGATCAAATCAAAAACTGGCTATAACATATTGATATCAAATATGGGTTGCATGATATCTCCCGATCTGAAGGGGCGGCGCTCAATTGTCCCGGACCAAGCGCCCAACGCCGCTTCTGGTAGTGTCCGGCGCGTGCACCAGACCGAACTTATGCCGGGTGAGGGCCTTGCAATTGCCGCGATTCCCCTTGATTCCGGTTGCGAGGCAAACCAAGTGGCTTCTCACGGGGCCGGTGACGTGTTGAATAGAAGGTGAGACGCTCTTGGACATAGCATCGCTGATCCCGACCTTCGGCAACATCGTCTGGACCATCGCGGCTTTTGTCGCGGCGCTGTCGGTGATCGTCGCCATCCATGAGTACGGCCATTACATCGTGGGCCGCTGGTCGGGCATAAAGGCGGACGTCTTCTCGATCGGTTTCGGTCCGGTCCTGACCAGCCGCGTCGACAAGCACGGGACGCGCTGGCAGATCGCCGCGCTGCCGTTTGGCGGCTATGTCAAGTTTCTCGGCGATGCCGGGGCCGCGTCCGACAAGGACGAGGCCGTAATGGCATCGCTTTCCCAGGACGAGAAGCGCGCCTCGATGCACGGCGCGCCTCTCTGGGCCCGCGCAGCGACGGTGGCGGCAGGGCCTGTCTTCAACTTCGTCCTGTCCTTCCTGATCTTTGCGGTGCTTATCTTGTTCCGCGGCGTGGCCGCCGACCCGATCACGGTCGACGAGTTGCGCACGCTGCCCGACACCCCTTCGATGGGTCTGCAATCGGGCGACGTGATCCTTGAGATCGACGGACAGAAAGTCCCGCCGACCGAGGAGTTCTCGAGTTTCGCCCGCGAACTGGAGCCGGCCCCGGTCCTGACCTATACCGTCGAGCGCGACGGGACGGTTCTCGATGTCGACGGTCCGTGGCTCTATCCGATCTATGTCTCGACCACGTCGCCCGGATGGGCCGCCGAGAAGGCCGGTCTGTTGCCGGGTGACGTCATCACGGCCGTCGATGGCACCCAGGTTTTCGACTTCGAGCAATTGCGCGATATCGTCGGGGCATCCGATGGCAAACCGCTGACGCTGGATGTCTGGCGGGCGGGCGATGAGTTGTCCTTCACCATGACCCCGGCCCGGCGCGACCTGCCGCTGGCCGATGGAGGGTTCGAGACCCGCTGGCTTATCGGCCTGACAGGCGGGCTGGCCTTCGAGCCCGCCTCGACCACGCCATCGCTGGGCGAGGCGGCGATTTACGGTGTGGATCAGATACGCTTCATCATCACGTCATCGCTGTCCGGTCTCTATCACATGGTCGCGGGCAAGATATCGACCTGCAACCTGTCGGGCCCGATCGGCATTGCCGAGACCAGCGGGCACGCGGCGAGCCAGGGATGGTTCAGCTTCATCTATTTCATTGCGCTTCTGTCCACGGCCGTGGGGCTGATCAACCTGTTTCCCATCCCCGTGCTGGATGGCGGGCACCTGGTATTCTACGCCTTCGAGGCCGTTGCGGGCCGGCCGCCGAGCGACAGGGCGCTGCGCTATCTGATGGCCGGCGGCCTGACGATCATGCTGGCTCTGATGCTGTTTTCAGTGGGCAATGACCTGATCTGTCCCTGACGGGCGGGCTGGCGCCGCTTTCCTGACCGGTCGGTGCCGCAATGCGGCCATATTCGGACCGTACCTTTCGACTTGTCTGGAAAGTGGGAAGGGCCGATGGCGACAGCAATCAAAGATGGAATGCGGGGGCTGGGACTGCTGGTTCAGCTCAATACCGACCGCGTGATCGCCGTTCTGGTGCTTGTGGGCGCACTCTTCCTCGCGTCATATGTCGGATCGCTCTGACCGGATTTGACCGGGCGCCGCGCCGCTCGCGGCCATCGCTTCATTTTTGACAGGCCCAGAGAATCCCAGTAACCAATTTTCAGCAGTGATAATTGGGGCGGGCAAGATGACCAGGGCAGTCTTTCATGCGATACGGGCTGTCGCCTGTGCGATCCTTTGTGCGGGTCTGCTGACCCCGGCTCTGGCGCAAACGCGGGTTGGGGCCATCAGCGTCGAAGGCAATCAGCGAATACCGGATTCGACCATTATCCGTTTGCTGGAATTCCAGCCTGGCCAGGTTGCCAGCAACGACGAAATCAACGATGCCGTTCAACGCGTCATGCGCTCGGGCCTGTTCGAGACGGCGGATATCCGGCCAGGCGGGGGCGGCCTTGTCGTCACCGTCGTCGAACGACCGACCGTCAACCGCATCAATATCGAGGGCAACCAGCGGATCGACGATGAGGAACTCCTCCCGTTTGTCACGCTGAGCCCGCGCCGTGTCTACTCGGCACGACAGGCTGAAGCGGATGCAAACGCGATTGCCGACTTCTATTCGGCCCGTGCCCGGATTTCGGCCAGTGTGACGCCGCGGATCATTCGGCGCAGCGATAACCGTGTCGATGTCGTTTTCGAGGTCAGCGAATCGCGCGTGGTCGAAAACGAGCGGATCAGCTTCGTCGGAAACCGGCGCTTTTCCGACCGCCGCCTGCGCCGCGTTATCGACACCAAGCAGGCCAGCATCTTCCGCCAGATCATCAGCAGCGACACCTTCGTGCCCGAGCGCATCGGGTTCGACCGCCAGCTTCTGACCGACTTCTACCGCTCGCGCGGCTACATTGATTTCCAGGTTCTCGACGTGTCCGCGCAGTTGTCGCCCGAGCGCGATGCAACCTTCCTGACCTTCAACGTGCGCGAAGGACAGAAATTCGCCGTCGGCGCAGTGTCTTTGTCCTCCGAGTTCCCCGACATGAACCTTGGCGAATATCGCCGCGCGCTTCGGATCAGAAGCGGGCAGGTCTGGTCGCCCAACCTGATCGAGGAACAGATTGCCCGGCTGGAACGACTGGCGACGCGCCAGGGCTTCGATTTCGCGCGCGTCGATCCGCGCGTGACCCGCAACGACCGGGCGCTGACGCTCGACGTCGAGTTTGCCATCGTCCGTGGGCCGCGCGTCTTCGTCCAGCGCATCGACATCGAGGGCAACCAGACAACCCTTGACCGAGTTGTGCGGCGCCAGTTCGACACCGTGGAGGGCGACCCGTTCAATCCGCGCGAGATACGGAACGCGGCCGAGCGTATCCGGGCACTGAACTTCTTCTCGAACGTCGACGTGCAGACCCGCGAGGGTAATTCTTCGGACCAGGTCGTTGTCGATGTCGCAGTGGAAGAGCAGCCCACCGGAAGCCTTACCTTCGGCGGCAGTTTCAGCGACGATGCCGGCTTTGCACTTGCCATCGGATTTTCCGAGCGGAACTTTCTGGGTCGCGGCCAGTCGCTCTCGATTGATGTGCAGTCCGGTGGCGAGGACAAGCGAGGCACCCTGTCATTCCGCGAACCGGCATTCCTGGGCCGCGACCTGACGCTCGGTCTGGATCTCGGTTTCGAGACGACCGACTACGACGATACGACCTACGAGACCGAAACGGTCCGGTTCCGGCCGAGCCTGGAATTCCCGCTGGCCGAGTTTTCGCGGCTTCAGATCTATTACGAGATCGCCAGCGAGGAGATTCTCGATGTGTCGATGGATGCTTCGCCGATCCTCCAGGCGGAAGAAGGCACGGCACTGAAAAGTGCTGTCGGTTACAGCTACACGCTGGATCGCATTCGGGGCGGTCTGAACCCGAACCGGGGTGTCCGGCTGACGTTCAGCCAGGAACTGGCCGGACTTGGCGGCGATACCGAGTTTCTGCGGACCCGGGCGCAAGCGACATTCCAGCGCGACGTGCTGAACGAGGAAGTCACGCTTCGCGCGATCATCGAGGGCGGCCACATTCAGAAGTTGGGTGGAGGGACGACACGCGTCACGGACCGCTTCTTCCTTTCATCGCGGCAGTTGCGCGGGTTCTCGTCGCGCGGTGTCGGCCCCAGGGATACCGGCGCGACAGACGCCGACGTGCTTGGCGGCAACACTTTCGCCTCGCTTCGGCTGGAGGCGGATTTCCCGTTGGGCCTGCCCGAGGAATACGGCATCTCCGGCGGCGTGTTCTTCGATGCGGCGTCGCTTTGGAAACTCGACAACACGGCCGGCATTGCAGTTGTTGATGACGGCTTCGAACTTCGAACCTCCGTTGGGTTTTCGATTTTCTGGGACACGCCAATCGGTCCGCTGCGACTGAACTTCGCCAAACCCCTGAGCAAGAACCCGCTGGATGATGAGAATACCTTCGATATCACCATTTCGACCCAGTTCTAGGACTGTCGCGCTTTTTCTGGTGCTCGCGTTGAGCGTTGCACCGGCGTTTGCGCAGCAAACCTCGCCGGTGCTGACGATTGATCAGGACAGGCTTTTTGCCGAGACCAGGCTAGGTGCCGAGACGCTGGCCGAACTCGAGCGCCAGGCGCAAGACCTGGCGGCGGAGAACACGCGGATCGAAAACGAGTTGATCGCCAAGGAACGTGAACTGACCGATCTCCGCGCCACTCTGGCGCCGGAGGAGTTTCGCGCGATGGCAGACGCCTTCGACGAGCGCGTGCAGCAGTTGCGCGCAGAGCAGGACGAAAAAGCACGACTTCTGAACCGGGGCCGCGAGGAAGCGCGGACCGAGTTCTTCAGCGAGACCGCCGTGATCCTTTCCGGCATCGTCCGCGAGAAAGGCGCGCTGGTTGTGATCGACCGGCGCGACGTTTTTCTTTCGGCTGACCGCATCGACATTACCGACGAAGCGATCGAGCGGATCAATGCGGCGAGCGAAGCCGCGCCTGCCGAGTAAGCCGGTCAGGCTTCTGCCATCCCTTGCCCTGACGGCGCGCGCTTGGTACGCCATTGTAAAAAGAGGTTGAGCGTCATGAGCGACACGCTGAAAAGCGCCGATATCGAGCTTATCCAGAGGATAATTCCACATCGTTACCCGTTCCTGCTGGTCGACCGCGTGGTTGACATCGACGGCACCAGTTCGGGGACGGGGATCAAGAATGTCACCATGAACGAGCCTCAGTTCACCGGGCATTTTCCGGGAATGCCGGTGTTTCCCGGTGTGCTTCAGATCGAGGCCATGGCGCAGACGGCGGCGATCGTCGTGGGTGTCGGCATGGACCTGGCCGACAGGAACATGGGCGTCTATTTCATGGGCATCGACCAGGTGAAGTTCCGCCGCAAGGTGGGTCCTGGCGACACCTTGCGAATGAGCGTCGAGACGTTGCGCGGTGGCGGCAAGGTCTGGAAGTTCAAGGGCGTCGCCACGGTCGATGGCGAGGTTGCGAGCCAGGCGGAGTTCACCGCCATGATGGACATGCCAAAGTGATCGACCAGAGCGCGCGCGTTCACCCCTCTGCCATTGTCGAGGACGGGGCGACGATCGGCGCGGGGGCCGTCGTGGGCCCGTTCTCGGTCGTGGGGGCGGAGGTGGCGCTGGGGCCGGGCGTAGAGTTGCGCAGTCATGTCGTGGTGACCGGGCGCACCGAGATCGGCGACGAGACGGTGATCTTTCCCGGCGCGGTGATCGGCGAGATACCCCAGGACCTCAAGTTCAAGGGTGAGGCGACGCGGCTGGTGGTCGGCAGGCGCAATCGCATTCGCGAGGGCGTCACGATGAACACCGGGACCGACGGCGGCGGCGGGCTGACAAGTGTCGGCGACGATTGCCTTTTCATGACCGGCGCCCACGTGGCGCATGACGCGCGGGTGGGCGACCGGGTGATCGTTGCCAACCAGGGCGCCATCGCGGGCCATTGCATCATCGAGGACGATGTCATCATCGGCGGTCTCTCGGGCATCCATCAGTGGGTTCGGATCGGCAAGGGCGCGATCATCGGGGCGGTGACGATGGTGGCGAATGACGTGATCCCCTATGGCCTTGTCCAGGGGCCGCGCGGGGCGCTGGACGGGTTGAACCTTGTCGGGCTCAAGCGCAAGGGCGTGAGCCGCGAGGACATCACCGCGCTGCGTGCGGCGTTTCAGATGCTGGCGCAGGGCGAGGGGACATTCCAGGACCGGGCACGCCGCCTGGGCGACGAGGGCGGCAGCGCATATGTGCAGGAGATCGTGGCATTCGTCCTTGGCGCGTCCGACCGTCATTTCCTGACGCCCGAAAGGTAGCGCCCGGTGCTGGCGCTGATTGCAGGACAGGGACGGTTGCCGGGCGAGATCGTTGCCGCCCTTGACGCTTTGCCGCATGTAGCCGCTCTCGAGGGGTTTCCGCCCGACACGCTCAAGCCGGACGAGGTTTTCCGGATCGAACACCTGGGCAGCGTGTTGAGCGGATGGCGCGAGAGAGGCGTGCGCGAGATTTGTCTGGCCGGTGCAGTGCGGCGGCCGCCGATTGACCAGACGCAGATCGACGCCGCGACCATGCCGCTGGTGCCGCGGATCGCGGCCGCGATGGGCCAGGGCGACGATGCCCTCCTGCGAACGATCGTGGAAATTTTCGAAGAGGCCGGAATGACGGTGCGCGGCGCGCATGAGATCGCTCCGGATCTTCTGCCGCCCGCCGGGCCTCTGGCCGGAGCGCGATCCGATGCCGCCGTGCGCGATACGGCCCGCGCGCGTGCGGTTCTGTTTGCGCTCGGGAACGCGGATGTCGGCCAGGCCTGCGTCGTGAAGAACGGTCAGGTTCTGGCGCTCGAAGGTCTTTTCGGGACCGACTGGATGCTGCAAAGCCTCGCGGCACGACCCGACGGATCGGGCGGCATCCTCTGCAAGGCGCCGAAACCCGGGCAGGATCGCCGCGTGGACCTTCCTACCATCGGCATTGAAACGGTCAGGTCAGCGGCCGCGGCCCGGCTGGATGGGATCGTGATCGAGGCTGGCGGTGTCCTGCTTCTCGACCGGAACGCGGTGTTGCGCGAGGCGGAGGCGCAGGGCCTGTTCCTGTTCGTCGAGGGCTCATGAAGCTCTACCTGCTGGCGGGCGAGGCCTCGGGCGACAAGCTGGGCGCCGCGCTGATGGCGGGGCTGAAGAGCCTGCGCGACGACATCGAGTTCCGGGGCGTCGCCGGACCGCTGATGCAGGCCGAGGGGATGGCGAGCCTCTTTCCGATGGATGAACTGAGCGTCATGGGTATCGCCGAGGTCCTGCCGAAGTACCCCGAATTGCGGCGCCGACTGCACGAGACCGCGCGGGACTGCATCGCGTTTCAGCCCGACGCGCTCATCACCATCGACAGCCCCGACTTCTCGCTGAGGCTGGCGAAGCTGGTGAAGGCGGCGGGCGATACCCGGACCATCCACTATGTTGCACCTTCGGTCTGGGCCTGGCGTCCGGGTCGGGCGGCGAAGATGGCGCAGCATATCGACCACGTGCTGGCGCTTTTGCCCTTCGAGCCGCCATTGATGGCGGCCGCCGGCATGACCTGCGATTTCGTCGGTCACCCGGTGGTGGCCGAGACGGTCGCGACGAAACCCGAGGCGCAGGCGTTCCGGGCCGAGACCGAGGTGCACGACGCGCCGCTGATCCTTGCCTTGCCGGGTTCGCGCAGGAACGAGGTCGGGCGGCTTGGGCCGATCTTCGGCGAGGCGTTGCGGCCTGTGCTCGCGAAGCTCCCGCAGGCGCGCGTCGTGGTTCCGGCGGCGGCGCCGGTCGCGGCGGCGGTGCAGGATGCGGTGCGGAACTGGCCCGGCGCCCCCATCGTCATCGACCCCCGCGATGATGCGCGTGCGGCGGAAAGGAAACGTGCGGCCTTTGCCGCCGCTGATATTGCGCTTGCCGCCTCGGGTACGGTTTCGCTCGAGCTGGCGGCCAACGCCACGCCGATGGTGATTGCCTATGACATGAACTGGCTCTCGTGGCAGATCATGAGCCGGATGGCCAAGATCGACACGGTGACGCTGGTGAACCTCATCGTCGGTCGAAACGTGGTGCCCGAATTCCTTGGTCCGGCTTGCAAACCCGCCGACATCGCCGAGGCGATGCTGACGCTGCTCGAGGACAAACCGGCGCGGCTTCAGCAACTTGCCGCGATGAACACCACGATGGTCAGCCTGGGCCGCGAGGGCGAGGCGCCGGGGCTGCGCGCGGCGCGCTCGGTGCTGGCGGCCTTGGGCTGAGAGCCGGGTAAAGGCCCGGCGCGCCTAGTGGCCGCGCCAGATCCATCCGCCGCCGAAAACGCGGCTGCCTTCGGGCGCGTAGAAGACGCAGGCCTGGCCCGGCGAGACGCCTTCCTCCGGCGCCAGCAACTCGACCTCGGCCTCGGTGGCGGAAAGCGGGCGCACCATCGCCTCGACTGGCGGTTTCGTCGAGCGGATCTTGACCGAGAGCGGCCACTCCGCGCGGCTGTCGAAGGGAGCATCGCCCAGCCAGTTGATCTCGCGTACCGGCACGGTTCGGGTCGCAAGCAGGTCCTTTGGCCCGACCACGACACGGCGGGCATCGACATCGAGCTTCACCACGTAAAGCGGTTCGTCCAGCCCCCCGATCCCCAATCCCCGGCGCTGGCCGATGGTGTAGTGGATGACCCCCTTGTGCTCGCCCAGCACACGACCGTCGGCGTGCACGATCTCGCCCGGTTCGGCGGCACCGGGACGAAGTTTCTCGATAACACTGGCATAGTTGCCGTCGGGCACGAAGCAGATGTCCTGACTGTCGGGCTTGTCTGCCACGGAAAGCCCATGCCGGGCGGCAAGCGCACGGGTTTCGGCCTTGGACGTCAGATGGCCAAGCGGGAAGCGCAGGAAATCGAGCTGTTCCGGCGTGGTCGAGAACAGGAAATAGGACTGATCCCTTGCCGGATCGCCGGCACGGTGAAGTTCGGGACCGCTCGCGCCGATCTTGCGCTGGATATAGTGCCCCGTCGCCATGCAGTCGGCGTCGAGATCCCTTGCTGTTTCGAGAAGGTCCTTGAATTTCACCCGTTCGTTGCAGCGGATGCAGGGCACGGGCGTCGCCCCGGCGAGGTAACTGTCGGCAAACTCGTCGATGACGGCGTCGCGGAAGATGTTTTCATAATCAAGCACGTAGTGCGGGAAGTTCATATCCTCCGCCACGCGCCGTGCGTCGTGGATGTCGATGCCCGCACAGCACGCGCCTTTCCTGGCCAGGGCCGCGCCGTGGTCGTAAAGCTGTAGCGTGACACCGACCACGTCATAGCCTTCGCGCGCAAGTTCTGCTGCCACAACGGAACTATCGACGCCGCCGGACATGGCCACGACCACGCGTGTCTCCGAAGGGGGTTTCGGAAAGCCGAGTGAATTCAGGCTGTTGGGGCGATCGAGCGCCATGTCGGTCTCGCTGTTGTTCGGGAAGTGGAGAGGAATATAGGAAAATTGACCCGATGGACAAGCCATTCCTTCATTCTCGATTAAGCCGTGCCGGGCATAGTCGGGTGGACAGTTGTGAAGCGAGCCTTGCGCCAATGTACTTGAAGAAAGTCAAAGGACCCCGCGCGGTGAGATTGCCTGACGGCACGGTGATGACGCGCGCCGACCTGCCGGAGGAAGACACGCGTCGCTGGGTGGCCAGCCGCAAGGCATCGGTGGTTCGCGCGATCACGCATGGTCTGATTACATGGAAGGATGCGCTGGATATTTACGATCTTTCGGACGAGGAATTGCAGGCTTGGCACGCTGCGGTTGAGCGGCATGGCGAGGCTGCGCTGAAAGCAACAACAATTCAGCGGTATAGACAACCGTAGATTGTAATGATAGCATGACATATCGGTAACCGGCGATTAACTAATTGGGTGCATCTATTAAGACGACAGTCATACAAACTGCGGAGATGTAAAATGCGCGTGCTCTTGGTAGAAGACGATCCGACGACCTCCCGGAGCATCGAATTGATGCTCACCCATGCGAACCTGAACGTGTACGCGACGGACCTGGGAGAGGAGGGGATCGATCTTGCCAAGCTTTATGACTACGATCTGATCCTGCTCGATCTCGACTTGCCGGACATGGATGGCCACGAGGTTTTGCGGCAGTTGCGCCTTGCGCGGGTGGAAACGCCGATTCTCATACTCACCGGCTCGGACGACACCGACAACAAGATCAAGGGCTTCGGTTTCGGTGCCGATGACTACCTGACGAAGCCATTCCATCGCGAGGAACTGGTGGCACGCATCCACGCGATCATCCGGCGCTCGAAGGGACATGCGCAATCCGTCATTCATACAGGCAAGGTTTCGGTCAACCTGGACGCCAAGACGGTCGATGTGGACGGCAAGACCGTTCATCTGACCGGCAAGGAATATCAGATGCTGGAGCTTCTATCGCTCAGGAAGGGGACCACGCTGACGAAGGAGATGTTCCTGAACCATCTCTACGGCGGCATGGACGAACCCGAGCTGAAGATCATCGACGTCTTCATCTGCAAACTTCGCAAGAAACTCTCGGTCGCGACCGACGGCGACAATTACATCGAAACCGTCTGGGGGCGTGGCTACGTGCTGCGCGACCCTGAACCGCTGACCATGACCGACGAAAAGGTGCGCGCGACCGCCTGAGCATCGCGCGCCGCGACCTGTCGACGACCCGCGTGGGGAAAGTTCCCCACGCGGGTCTTTTTTGCCGGGCGCCGGGTCTGGACGGGATAAGCCCGCAGCCCTATCCATTGGTGAGCCGCCAGGGAGACGCGCCGCCGATGTCCGATGAGATCGAGAAGATGACCGAGGCCGAGGCCGCGCGCGAACTGGCGCGCCTCGCGGCGCTTCTGGACCGGGCGAACGCGGCATACCACCGCGACGACACACCCGAGATCTCTGACGCCGAATACGATGCGCTGAAGCGCCGGAACGCAGCCATCGAGGCGCGTTATCCGAACCTGAAACGCGGCGATTCCCCCACCGACCAGGTCGGCGCGGCACCGGCGGCGGGGTTCCAGAAGATCACCCATTCGATCCCGATGCTGTCGCTCGGCAACGCCTTCGACGACGCCGAGGTGGCCGAGTTCGACCGGTCGATCCGCAAGTATCTCGGTCTCGATGCCGATGCGCCGCTCAGATACACCGCCGAGCCGAAGATCGACGGGCTTTCGCTCTCACTGCGCTACGAAAGCGGCAAACTCATCCATGCCGCCACGCGGGGCGACGGCACCACAGGCGAGAACGTCAGCGCCAATGCGCGCACCATCGCCGATATTCCCGCGGAACTCGCCGGCGCGCCCGATCTGCTCGAGGTGCGTGGCGAGGTCTACATGAGCCACGAGGACTTCGAGACGCTGAATGCCCGGCAGGAGGAGAGCGGCGGCAAGACCTTTGCCAACCCGAGGAATGCCGCCGCCGGTTCGCTGCGCCAGCTCGATGCCTCGATCACCGCTGCGCGTCCGCTTCGTTT
>JAJDOD010000038.1 GCA_022340315.1 Silicimonas sp.
CCAACCGCATGAACCGCATGCAGATACTCGGATTTGCCGACCATCTGCCCGGCCTCGCGCCCCGGCTTCTCGAACAACACCCTCACCTCGCGCCCGACCATCGCATCCTGCGCCGCCTTTTGCTGAGTTCTCAACAAGGCCTGAAGCGCCTGCAACCGCGCATCTTTCACGTCCTCCGGCACCTGCGCCCGCTCGGCGGCCGGCGTCCCCGGACGGGTCGAGTACTTGAAGCTATACGCCTGCCCATAACCAACCGCCTCGATCAACGCCATCGTGTCGGCGAAATCCTGATCGGTCTCCTCGGGGAAACCCACGATGAAATCGCCCGATAGCAGAAGATCCGGCCGAGCCGCCCGAATACGCTCGACCAACCGGATGTATTCCTCGGCAGTATGCTTGCGATTCATCCGCTTGAGGATGCGATCCGATCCCGACTGCACCGGCAGATGCAGATAGGGCATCAGCTTCTCGCAAGCCCCATGCGCCTCGATCAGCGCCTCGTCCATGTCGTTGGGGTGGCTGGTGGTGAACCGGATACGCTCAAGACCGTCGATCCCGGCCAGCGCCCAGATCAGCCCGGCCAACCCGCCCTCGTGCCCGTGATAGGCATTCACGTTCTGCCCCAGCAGAGTGATCTCGCGCACGCCGCGCTCGACCAGCCCGCGCGCCTCTGTCAAAACCCGGTCGGCCGGACGCGAGACCTCGGCCCCGCGCGTATACGGCACCACGCAGAAGGCACAGAACTTGTCGCAGCCCTCCTGCACGGTCAGGAAGGCCGTCGGCCCGCGAAGCGCCTTCGGACGGCCCGCGAGATGCTCGAACTTGTCCTCTTCGGGAAACTCGGTATCCAGCGCCTTCGACCCGCCCCGCGCCTTCCGCTCAAGCTCCGGCAAACGGTGATAGCTCTGCGGACCGACCACCAGATCGACCAGCGGCTGCCGCGCCATGATCTCGGCGCCCTCGGCCTGAGCCACGCAGCCCGCCACACCGATCTTGAGGTCCGGCTTCGCCTCTTTCAGTGGCCGGAATCGCCCCAGCTCGGAATACACCTTCTCGGCCGCCTTCTCGCGGATATGGCAGGTGTTGAGAAGGATCATGTCGGCATCATCAGCACTCTCGGTCGTCACGTACCCTTCGCCGCCCAGCACCTCGGCCATGCGTTCGCTGTCATAGACATTCATCTGACAGCCGTAGGTCTTGATGTATAACCGTTTCATTTCAGTACTTTGGCATGATTCCAACTCGACAAGGCCAAACGCCTATCACATCCTCCACAGCCTGTCACACCGCCAAAGCGGCCGGATGCGATGGCCAGGGCGCCGGTCCCCCTCTCCCCGTCATGGCGTCAGAGGCCAAAAAATGATACTCTGGAAGGCATGAAATGCTGGGGGGCACTTACCGGACTGATGGTACTGCTTGCGACGACTGCCGTCGCCAGCGCCGAGGGCGACCCCGAAAACGGCAAGCTTGTCTCCGGTCGCTGCACCAACTGTCACGGTGACGGCAATGCACGATCGACCAGTTTCCAGGTCGTGCCGATGCTCGCAGGCCAGCCCGCCAGCTACCTTGTGAAAGAGATGCAGAACTACGCGAACGGAAGCCGCGAGGATACAAGCCGGAACGGCAGGATGTCCGAGATCCTACGCTCACTCGAACCGCAGGACCTCGAAGATATCGCGGCCTATTTCGAAGCGCAGAAGCGCTACTAGAGCCGCGCTCTTGCCAAGCCTCGCGCGGGCATGGAATAGATGCTCCAGCCATGCAATTCGCACGCCTTGCAGACGCCATCCGTGAGCCAGCACTCACCGCCGCCAGGGGCCCGGTGGCGATCATCATCGCTGAAGACGATGTCGAGGTCGAAGCCACGATCCGCCACCATGCCAAGGCCGGGTTCGGAACCATCCTGTTGTTCGCGCCCGCTGAACTGTCGCTCGCCCCAGGGGCCGAGGCCGGGATCATCCGCATCGGCTTCCCCACAATGTCACCAGACGCGACGCCAACGATCGTCAACGCGGTCGCCGCCGCCCTGCCCGACAAGACATGGCTCTACTACGGCTACAACTCCGAGTTCCTTTTCTTTCCCTTCAGCGAGACCCGCAGTGTCGGCGAGATGCTGGCCTTCCATACCGAGGAACGTCGGTTCTCCATGCTGACCTATGTGGTCGATGTCTATGCAGGCGATCTCGGCCAGGCCGAGAACGCCGTTGCACTTCAGGACGCATATCTCGACCAGTCCGGCTACTACGCGCTTGCCCGCACCGGTGATGACGGGCCAAAGGAGCGTCAACTCGATTTCTTCGGCGGCCTTCGCTGGCGCTTCGAGGAACATATCGAGGAAAGCCGCCGCCGCATCGACCGCATTTCGCTTGTCCGCACTCGGCCCGGCATCGCGCTTCGAGCCGATCACACCTGGTCGGACGAGGAACTCAACACTTACTCCTGCCCCTGGCACCATAACCTGACCGCAGCCGTCGTGTCGTTCCGAACCGCCAAGGCGCTGCGCGCCAACCCGGCAAGCCGCTACGACATCACCACGTTCCGCTGGCACAACTCGGTACCCTTCGAGTGGTCGTCGCAACAGCTTCTCGACCTCGGACTGATGGAGCCGGGACAGTGGTTTTGAAACCTGGCGCCTAGACTCCCCGCCCCCGCGCCGCAGCCAGAAGTGCAAGGAACGCCAGGAGCCCGACACCGGCATAGACCGCAAGGATCGCACGGATCTCGTCATGGCTCATCTCGCCCACCGGCGACGCGCCAGACGACGCAAAAATCAGGCTTGCCGCGAACAGAACCCGCCCCGCCAGGCTCTTCAGCGAGAGGTAGGTTGCCCGCACCTCGTCCTGAAGTTCCGGCTGGATACGCGCCCGTATGAACGGCCCCGAAAAACTGTCCGGCACCATTCTGAGAAGCAAGAGGGCGATGGCGAAGACACTTCCCGACGCTGCCAGCCCACCGACCAGGAATATCTGCATCCCGAAGGCCACCAACAGGATGCCCGCGAATCCGATGCGCGCGCGGATGCGTGGGGCGACCCATGAAGTCGCGACGGAGAGCAGCATCATGCACGCCGTCACCGCGCCGCTGATCAGCGGCGCCTCCGCGGCCAGCCCGAGATCCGAGAGCGCGGAAAGTATGAACGGCTGACCGAAGACGAAAGGCAAGTGGCTGAACCCGTACATCAGCACCGACAACGCGAAGAGCCAGACAAGCACCGGCTGGCGAAGCGCGGCCAGAAGCGCCGCCAAGCGCTCACCCGATGTCAACTCGCGCTCGTCCAGCTTCTCTGCGGGTTCACCGAACCGGAACGCCACCACGAACACGACAACAAATGCGGCCGCGCTGGCCAGGAACGGCAACCGCAGGTCGAGGAACGCCATCGCCCCCCCGGTCACTGCCGACAGCGCCAGCGCGACAAACCCGAACCGCCAGGCCCGCAGTTCTTGCGCCTCCACTTCGTCGGTGCGCCCGGCTTCCTCCAGCGACTCGTAAAGAAAGGAGCTGTCGGTGCCGGAGTTGAACGCAATATGGGCACCCATCATCGCCTGCGCGAGCACGAACATCCAGAAATGCCCTCCCAGCACGAATAGCAGGCACGAGACGAGGCCGAAGAGGGAACTCAGCACCAGAGTTTTCTTGCGCCCCCAGCGGTCCGAAAGCCAGCCGGATGGCACTTCAAGAAGCGTGGTCGCAATGTCGTAGACGGCATAAAGCATCAGCGCTTCGGCCGCAGACAGTTCGGACTGGAAATACAGGAACCACGTCGCCTGCCAGAACAGCAGGTTCTGAAAAAACCTGAACCACGGATACAGCGCGATGTTTCGCGCCGCAGTGTCGCTCACCGCGCAATCGCCGCGTCGAACCGATCGAGCGGGAAGATCGGCGCAAGGATGGCGCGCAACTCATCACGGCGCGGGTGGTCGGGATTGGCGAAAGCGAAGCAGATATAGTCCTCAACGATCGCGGCCTGCTGCTCGTAGCCGAAGCTGAAGAACTCGGCCTCTTCGTCCGAGAAGTACGGATCGGCCAGTTCCAGGCTCTCCGCGATGGCGCGCGCCGGGGTATAGCCCGTCACCGCCCGGTTCTGCCACTGCCAGACATGGGTCAGCTCATGCGCCAGGATCAAGGCTTGCGGCATGCGCAGGCGTTCCGGCCAGGTGATGACCATGTCGCTGGAATAAAGTCCGGTCTCGAAATGCACGCGGTTGGCCAGCGCGAATGCCTGCGGCGGCTGGGCACCCCGAGGCTGCGGCACGCGCAGGCACGCTTCGTCGGTACCCTCCACCAGCGTCACCTTTCGCGGCACCGTGCGATAAAGCGGCGCCAGCCCGAGGCCCTGCGTGACGCGCACTTTCGACGTGTCGAGAGTCTCGCCGAAGAGGTCGCCGGCAAACTCACGCTCCGCCCCGGTCAGCGACCGCGAACACGACGCCAGGGCTCCCACGATTGCCACCGCCAGAAACGCTGAAAACATCGGCTGAAAGCTCATCATGACGCCCGGCGGCCTCAAAGCATCGACGGCACGACCAGGTCCGGCGGCCGGTGTCCGTCCTCGAATGTCTTGATGTTGATGATAACCCGCTCGCCCTGCTCGATGCGGCCCTCCAGCGTGGCCGACCCCATGTGCGGCAGCAGCACGACGTTGGGCAATTCCCGCAGCCGCGGATTGATCTCGGCCCCGTGCTCGAACACGTCCAGCGCAGCGCCCGCGATCTCGCCGGCGCGAAGCATGCGGGTCAGCGCGTTCTCGTCGATCACCTCGCCGCGCGAGGTGTTCACGATCACCGCCGTGGGCTTCATCAGCTTCAGCCGCCGCGCATTCATCAGATGAAAGGTCGAGGGCGTGTGCGGGCAGTTGATCGACAGGATATCGACCCGGCTCACCATCTGGTCGAGGCTCTCCCAGTAAGTCGCCTGCAACTCTTCCTCGGTCTCCGGCCGCAGCCGCCGGCGGTTGTGGTAATGCACCTGGCAGCCGAAAACCGCCGCGCGCCGCGCCACCGCCTGCCCGATCCGGCCCATGCCGAGGATACCCAGCCGCCGCCCGCCAAGCCGTCCGCCCAGAAAGGCCGTCGGCGACCAGCCCGGCCAGCCGCCCTTCTGCATCACCGCCAGGCCCTCGGGAATGCGCCGGGTAACCGACAGGATCAGCGCCATCGTCATGTCGGCGGTGTCCTCCGTTACGACGCCCGGCGTGTTGGTGACAAGGATACCCCGCTGCCGCGCCGTGGTGACATCGACATGGTCCACACCGGCTCCGAAGCTCGCGATCAGCTTCAGCCGTTCGCCCGCCTGCGCCAGCAGGGCCGCGTCGATCTGGTCGGTGATCGTGGGTATCAGAACATCCGCCTCGCGCACCGCCGCCGCCAGCGCCTCGCGGGTCATCGGCGCGTCATCTGTTGAAAGGGATACGTCGAACAGCTCCGAAAGCCGCGTCTCCACCGCATCAGGCAGCCGCCGCGTAACCACGACCTTCAGGCGCTTCTGGGGCATATCGGTGTCGTCTCCCGTCTTTTCTTGGACCGCGGTTGGTGGCAAAGTGACAAGGAACCGACGCTGGCACAAGCGCCGTCATCAGAATGGTGCAGCAGTGAGAGGAAGAACGGGCACATGAGCAGTTTCCCTTGGCGTGTTTTCGCTTTCCTGGCCCTGACGGGGTTCGCGGCACAGGCCGTGGCCCAAGACCGCGGCAAGGTCACCAACCTGCCGATCCCACGCTATGTCTCGCTGAAGGCGGACGAGGGAAATGTCCGTCGCGGCCCATCGCTCAGTCATCGGATCGACTGGGTGTTCAAGCACCGCAACATGCCGCTTCAGGTCACCGGCGAACACGGCCACTGGCGGCGCGTGCAGGATCGCGACGGCCAGGGCGGCTGGGTTCACTACTCGCTCCTGTCCGGCGCACGCCACGTGATCGTCGAGCGCGACCTTACCCCGCTCCGGGTCAAGCCCGACACGGAAGCGCCGGTAAATGCCTACGCCGAGGCCGGCGTCGTGGCGCGGCTCGGATCCTGCAGCCTCGACTGGTGCCGCGTCACTGCCAACGGAACGCGCGGCTGGGTACGCAAGAGCGCGCTCTGGGGTGTCGAGCCGGAAGAACTCCGCGAGTAACCCCGGCTCGGAATATGCGCTTGACCTCAAGTTGACTTGAGGAACTAACGTCGCCAGCGATCAATGGTTCAGAGAAGGAAAGACCCATGACCGCACGACTCGAACACGTGAACATGACCGTCAGCGATCCCAAGGCCACCGCAGCCTGGATAGGGCGCGTCTTTGGTTGGAAAATCCGCTGGGAAGGTCCGGGCATGCAGACCGGCTACACCGTCCACATCGGGGACGATGACACCTATGTGGCGCTTTTCACCTATCCCGAAACACCCGAGCCGAAAAACACGAGCTACACCACGAAAGGCGGCCTCAATCACTGGGCGGTCGTCGTCGACGATCTCGACGCGGCCGAGGAACGCGTCAAGGCCGAAGGCTTCAAGCCGATCAATCACGCCGACTACGAACCCGGCCGGCGGTTCTATTTCCACGATGGCGACGGGATCGAGGTCGAGGTCGTGCAGTACGACTGAGCCGGAGGGGAAACACATTCCCGACCCTGACGCCGAACATCACCGAATTTGGATTGCCAGCGGCCGCTACCCGGCGCTATAGGCCAGCCATGCAACAAACTGCATCGCCCCCAGCGCCGCGCAACCGCGTCGGCGGACAGGCCCGTGCCTTGCTGGTACTGGGCCTTCCGCTCGTGGGCAGCCATGTTGCACAGATGCTGATCGGCGTGACCGACACGGTGATGCTGGGCTGGTACGACGTGACCGACCTGGCCGCACTCTCGGTGGCCAGTCCGATCTTCTTCATCCTCTTCATCTTCGGCTCGGGCTTCGCCTGGGCGGTGACGCCGATGGTGGCAACCGCAATCGGCCA
Organism: Silicimonas sp.; assembly: GCA_022340315.1. Lineage (GTDB taxonomy): Bacteria > Pseudomonadota > Alphaproteobacteria > Rhodobacterales > Rhodobacteraceae > JAJDOD01. The sequence continues at coordinate 6,928 of JAJDOD010000038.1, forward strand.
GGGCGACGAACGCCAGATCCGCCGCGTCACCCGCATGGGCCTCTGGCTCTCCATCGCCTTCGGCCTTGCCCTGACGCCCGTGTTCTTCTTCATGGAGCCGATCCTCCTTGCCATCGGCCAGGACCCGGACGTGGCCCGCCAGGCGGGCAAGTACATGCCGCTTCTCGGCCTCGGCCTGATCCCGGCGCTGCTGGTACAGGTGTTCAAGAGCTATCTCGCCGCGCTCGAGAACACCCGCGCGATCCTGTTCGCGGTAATCGGCGCGGCTCTTATGAACGCGCTCGCCAACTATGTGCTGATCTTCGGTCACTTCGGCGCCCCCGAGCTTGGCATCCTCGGCGCCGGCATCGCGTCTTTCGTCTCGCACGCCGTCAGCCTTGTCGCGCTCGCCGCCTATGCCGTCCGCAAGCACCCCGAGCACGAGCTTCTGCGCAATTTCCATCGCCCCGACCCCGAGGCGCTGACCCGCGTTTTCCGCCTCGGCATGCCCATCGGTTTCACGCTTCTGGCCGAAACCGGGCTCTTTGCTGCATCCAGCGTGATGATGGGTTGGCTCGGCACGGTGCCGCTCGCCGCGCACGGCATCGCGCTGCAGATCGCCAGCGTCACCTTCATGATTCCGCTTGGCCTCAGCCAGGCAGTAACGGTGCGCGTGGGCCGCGCCTGGGGCGAGGGCGACGCCGAAGGTCTGCGCAACGCAGCGGTTGCCGGGCTGATGCTTTCCGGCGTGGCCCTGGTCATGACGATCGCGGCGTTTCTGCTGATCCCCGAAATACTGATCGGTCTCTTCGTCGACCCCATCGACCCCGACCGGCCGCAGATCCTCGAAGTCGGCGTCGTTCTGCTTGCAATGGCCGCACTGTTCCAGCTTGTCGACAACGGCCAGGTCATGGGGCTTGGAATGCTGCGCGGTGTCCAGGACACACGCGTGCCGATGATGATGGCGGTGATCGCCTATTGGGGGATCGGGTTGCCGGTCGCCTATGTGCTGGGCTTCGTAGCCGGGCTCGAAGGCGCAGGCGTCTGGCTGGGACTGACCGTCGGTCTGGCGGTGGCCTGCGTCTCGATGCAGACCCGGTTCTGGACGCGGTATGCGGCTCGCAGGTGACGGGACCGGGGCGAGAGAAGCGGCCGGCGAAACGGCGATACAGGCAAGAATTCTTGGGTTGGCCGGGAAAACTACACGAAGCCTTAACCACCCGCCCCCCATATTAGGGGTGGGCGGACGGTGGCGCTCTCGCTCACAAAAAAACGATTCGCCGCCTACCCCGACTGCTCGCGCAGCCAATCCATGACATCGCCCCGAACCGACTGAACCCCGCTCTCGCGCGACCGGTCGATCACTTCGCGCGCCGCACTCAGATCGACCCGCCGGATAAGGTGTTTGACCGGGCCGATAGACGCGGGACGCATCGACAGCGCCCGCAGCCCCATTGCCGCGAAACACATCGCCTCGATCGGCCGCCCGGCATCCTCGCCGCAGAAACTGACCGGCGTTCCGCTGTCGTCGCAGCGGCGTACAATCTGCTCGATCAGAGACAGGTAACTCACGTTCAGCGTGTCATAGCGCCGCCGCACCCGCTCGTTCTCGCGGTCTGCGGCATAGAAGAACTGCTTCAGGTCATTGCCGCCGATCGAGATGAAATCCGCCATCTCATAGAACTGCCGGGGCGCAAAGGCGAGCGACGGGGTCTCCAGCATCGCCCCGATCTCGACCTTCTCGGGCAGCGCATGGCCCAGCTTCCGCTCCCGCTCGATCTCGTCCAGCATGTGCTGGCGCGCCTCGCGGAACTCGCCGAACTGCGCGATGAAGGGAAACATCACCGTCAGCGGCCGCCCGTTCGCGGCCCGGATCAGCGCCTGAAGCTGCATGCGCATCACGCCGACCTTGTCCAGCCCCACCCGGATCGCCCGCCAGCCAAGCGCCGGGTTGGGTTCGTCCTCGCGCTTCATGTAAGGCAGCACCTTGTCCGATCCGATGTCCAGCGTGCGGAATACGACGCGCTTGCCGCCCGCCGCATCGAGCACGCGCGAATAGATTGCCGCCAGTTCCGACCGGCGCGGCACCGTGTTGCGCGCAAGAAACTGCAGCTCGGTCCGGAACAGTCCCACACCCTCGGCACCCGAGTTCACCAGCGACGGCAACTCGGCGATCAGGCCTGCGTTCATCTGCATGGCAATCCGGCAACCGTCCTTCGATTCCGCCGGCAGTTCCCGGATACCGGCATAGCGCTCCTGCGCCTTGGCCTGCATCGCGATCTTGTCACGAAATGCTCCGACCACCGTATCGTCAGGCCTAAGATGCACGATCCCCTGGTCGCCATCGACCATGATGTGATCCCCGTTCAGCGCCTCGGTGGTGATCCGCTCACCGGTGTGGACCACCAGCGGGATCGCCCAGGCCCTCGCCACGATCGCCGCATGGCTGCCGACCGAACCCTGTTCCAGCACAATGCCCTTCAGTTGCCCTCGTCCGTAATCGAGCAACTCCGCCGGCCCGATGTTCCGCGCCACCAGGATCGGGTTCTCCGGCATCCCCGAACCGGCATCGGCACCCTGACCGGTCAAAATTCGCAGAAGCCGGTTCGACAGATCGTCAAGGTCCTGCAACCGCTCACGCAGATAAGCGTCCGACGACTGTCCCAGCCGCCCGCGCGCCGCTGACTGCTCCTTCTCCACCGCCGCTTCCGCCGACAGCCCGGCGGCGATGTCCTCCTCCATCCGCTTCATCCACGACCGCGAATTGGCGAACATCCGGTACGCTTCCAGCACCTCGCGCTGATCCTTGTCGATCGGATCGTCGCTGACCTGCTGCAACATGTCGTCGACCGAAACCCGTAGCCGGTCGACGCCCTCGCGCAGACGCTCGGTTTCCGCCACCGGATCGTCCGCCACCGGGTTGGTCACCACCACACGCGGTTCGTGCAGCCAGACATGGCCCTCGGCCACGCCCTCCTGTCCGACGCCGCCACGGAACATCATCGGGCTGGTGTGCCGCGCGCGCAGCGCCTCGCCCTCGCCGACAAAGGCGCCAAGCTCGGTCATCTCGGCCAGCACCATCGCCACGACTTCCAGCGCGTATACCTCGTCGTCGGAAAACGCCCGCGCCTCGCGCGACTGCACCACCAGCACGCCCAGCTTGTCGCCCAGCCGGGTGATCGGCACGCCGCAGAAGGACGAGAACACCTCTTCGCCCGTCTCCGGCATGTACCGGAAGCCCTTGGCGCTCGGCGCATCCGCCTCGTTGACCACCTTGCCGTCGCGCGCCGCCCGGCCGACGAGGCCCTCGCCCAGCTTCATGCGCGTCTGGTGGACGGATTCAGGGTTGAGCCCTTCGGTGGCGCACAACTCCAGCGTCTCGGCATCGCGAAACAGATAGATCGAACAGACCTCGGTCCGCATCGACGAGGCAATGATGTCCACGATGTGGTCAAGCCGCGCCTGCCCCGCCGTGTCCTCAGCCAGCGTATCGCGCAGACGGCGCAGCAGCTTTCGGCTCTCGGTTTCGGTCTGCTCGGTCATCCACTCTCCGGCGGGGACGGATTCTCCTCCCCTTGCGCCGAATAGAGCATGTGTGATGTGGGCCGTAAAACGGAAAAACCGGCCGGCCCTACCCGCCACCCTCCTCACGCAGCCGTTCGAGAAGCGCCTCGGACGCTGTTTCGATCAGGTCCAGCGCGGCCTCGAAATCGCCAGTGTAGTAAGGGTCAGGCACGTCCCTGCGACCAGCGCCTGGAGCATAGTCAAGCAGCAGCCTCACCGGCGTTTCCGACGCACCGGGCCGCATCGCCTCGATGTCGCTCAAATTCTGTGCATCCATCGCAAGGATCAGATCGAACCGCCCGAAATCCTCCGTCACGAAGCGCCGCGCCCGAAGCGGCGCAAGGTCGTATCCCCGTCGTGCCCCGGCCTCGATCGCAGGACCGTAGGGCGGACGGCCGATATGCCAGCCGCCGGTCCCGGCACTGTCCACCTCGATCAATCCACCCGACAGCTTGCGCAGCACCGCCTCGGCGGTCGGAGACCGGCAGATGTTGCCCAGACATACACACAGGATCCGCATGCCGCCCTTCCCTTACCTTTCGCACGCAGTTAGCACCGGACAAGGCCGCAATGGAAAGTGCGCACACATGAAAATCGTCATCCTCACCGGCGCGGGCGTCTCGGCCGAAAGCGGTCTTGGCACGTTCCGCGACAAGGGCGGCGTCTGGACGAAATACGACCTGCAGGAAGTGGCGACGCCCGAGGGCTTCGCCCGCGACCCCGCCAAGGTCATCGACTTCTACAACATGCGCCGAAAGAACGCGCGCGGCGCCAGGCCCAACGCCGCGCATTTCGCTCTGGCCAGGCTGCAGGCAGAGTACACCGGCGAGGTCGCGCTGATCACCCAGAATGTCGACGCCCTGCACGAGGCCGCAGGCAGCCAGGCGCTCCACATGCACGGCGCCCACTGGCAGGCCCGCTGCACCAGTTGCGAGGCCCGCTGGCCCGCGCCGCTCGTGATGTCGCTCGACGAC
>JAJDOD010000168.1 GCA_022340315.1 Silicimonas sp.
CGGCCGAAGACCGCACCGGAGGTCAGGCCCGAGCCACCGGGATAGCCGGCAAAGAATACGCCGCCGACAAGTTCGCCACAGGCAAAGATCCCCGGAATGGGGCTTGCCTCCGCGTCAAGCACGCGCCCCTCGTGGTCAACCTTCAGCCCGCCATAGGTGAACGTGATCCCGCCAGTTACCGGGTAGGCGCGGAAAGGGCCTGTGTCGATCCTTTGAGCCCAGTGCGACTTCGGCGGAGTGATGCCGTTGGCGGACTTGCCATCCAGCGTTGTCGGATCGAACGCTATTTCGTCGTTCACGCTATTATTATAGTCCGTCAGAGTGCGCATTGCCGCTTCGGCATCGACACCTTCCATCTGGAGCAGCAAGTCCTCCAGCCGGCCCGCTTCAATGAAGTGCGCGTCATGGAAACTGTATTCAGCGTAGAGTAGATCAAGGACCTTGCTGTCGAAGATCTGCCAGGCGAACTGCCCCGGCTGGTCCAGGATCGCCGCACCAAATTGGGCATAGGTGTAGTTGCGGAAATTCGCGCCTTCATCAACGAACCGCTGCCCGTGGGCATTCAGCATGACGCCGAGGAAATACGAGATCTTGCGATAGTTCTTGCGCTCGCCGGGGGGCAGATGCAGGCCCCCGAACTCGGCCATGTGCAGGTCCATCGGCGTGGCATGGCCGCCTTCATAGAACCCGTGCTGTGCGGCCCCGATGTCCAGTGCCATGCGCAGGCCATCGCCCGTGTTATGGGGCGTGCCACGGACCTTGGCCGCCTGCCATTTAGGACCCATGTGACGCACGCGCATCTCCTCGTTCGCCTCGAACCCGCCCGAGGCGAGAACAACGGCGTCGCCGCGAACCTCTTCGTCTCCTACCCGCACTCCCACGACGCGCCCGTCCTGCGCGATTAGCCCGGTGACCCCAGCGCTATAGCGCACCGTGCCGCCAAGACGGCGCACGGCGGCCAGTTCCATGTCGAATAGCCCGACGCCCTCGTTTCGCGCAGCCAGGGTAAGCCCGCCCCAGAACACGTGCCTCCCGTCCTTCTCAAAGCTCTGTCGGCTGTAGATCGGCTCGAAGGTCACATCATGCGTTGCCAGCCAGCGCAGCGTTTCACCTGATTGGGCGATCAGGTCTTGCTGCTCCGGCGACAAGGGGCGGCCATCGTTGAAGCCCAGAAGGTCTTGGCCGAATTTTTCCGTCGTGTAGCTGCCGAAATCAGTCTTCGCGAGGCGTGGGTCTTCCCGGTCGCTGAGCAGCGGCAGCAAATCCTCCGCGCCATCGTAGGCAAAGCGCATGGCACCGGCAGTATATTTGGTATTGCCACCGGCCAGAGCCTCATCGGCCTTTTCCAGCAATGTCACGCGGGCGCCCTTCTCCAGCGCGGCGATGGCGGCACACAGGGCGGCGTTTCCGGTTCCAACGACGATGACGGATTTTGACATTGGCACTTCCTCTCATTCATGACATTGTATCCAGATGGATACAATTTGGGTGCTGGTACCGTGGCAACAAACGAACCGCAAGAGATGTCTCAGGGTGAAACCGCCTACGAGCGGCTTCTGGCGGCGATCCGGGACGGTGAATTCCAGCCCGGCGACCGACTGAGAGAGATCGACGTCGCCGCCCGGTTGTCCTTGTCCCGCACGCCGGTGCGCGAGGCGTTGCGCAAGCTGGAAAGCGACGGCATCGTTGAGCATCGTCCAAGAATCGGGGCAGTGATCCGCAGCCTGTCGCAGACAGAGGTGGTCGAGCTATACGAGATGCGGCTGGTGCTGGAGCGGACCGCGGCAGAAATGGCAGCAAGACACGCCAGTCCGGCCGAGATCGACGCGCTGGAGGGGCTGAACGAAGAGATCGGAGCCGCCACAGACGATGCTGCCAGGGCGTCCGCGCTGAACCAGAAGTTTCACCGCAGCATCTATCTGGCCACCCGCAACCGGTTTCTGCTGGAATCCGCGCGCGCCTTGAACAATGCCCTGCTGCTCTTGGGGCCGACGACATTGGCGGACGAGGCGCGGATCACCGTGGTCTATGACCAACACCGGGAGATCCTCGAAGCGCTTCGCGCGGGTGATGCGCCGAAGGCCGGTGCGGCGGCGGAGGCCCACCTGAACACATCGCTGCGTCACCGCCTGAAGGTCTTGCAGAAGTGATCCCCGTTGCATCGGCTTTCCTGGTGGCGGCCATGGGCGTACTGACGTTCCATATGCTGGAGCTGCCGTTGCCCTGGCTGCTGGGCCCGATATTTGCCTGCCTCGCCGCTGCGCTGGCAGGGGTGCCGATGCGTGGTATCAAGATACTGAACGAAGCGATGCGCACGATCCTCGGTGTCGCGGTAGGCGCGACCTTCACAACCACGCTCCTCGCGTCGATGGTGGGCATGTGGCCGACGCTTCTGTTGATTCCACTCATGACCGCGTGCATCGGTCTGGTCGGCCTTGTCTATTTCCGCAGGCTCTGGGGCTTCGACTTCGCTACCAGCTATTATTCCGCCATGCCGGGCGGCTTGCAGGATATGCTGGTTTTTGGAGAGGAGGCAGGTGGAAACGTGCGTACTCTGTCGCTGATCCACGCCACACGGGTCATGGTGATCGTCGTCGTCCTGCCGTTCCTTCTGGTCTGGGTGTGGGACGCCGATCTTGGCAACCCACCCGGCGCACCTGCCGCCTCTTTGGGATTGGAACAGCTGGCGCTTATGGTGTTTTGCGGCTTGGCGGGCTGGAGATTGGCCAAGCGCATCGGCATGTTCGGAGCGACGATCCTGGGCCCGCTCCTTTTCGCCGCAGTCCTTGCCCTGACCGGCGTGCTTCAGCACCGCCCGCCCGCCGAGGCGATCTGGGCCGCGCAATTCTTCATCGGCATGGGCGTGGGCTGCAAATACGCCGGAGTGACCATGGCGGAGGTGCGCCGTGACGTGACAGCAGGGCTAGGGTTCTGCGTGCTGCTTTTGATCCTGACGATCATCTTTGCCGAAGCCATCCACTTGGCGGATCTGGCGCCGGCCCGCGAGACCATCCTTGCCTTTGCCCCCGGCGGACAGGCCGAGTTGACGGTGCTGGCGCTGATCGTGGGCGCAGACATGGCCTTCGTTGTGGCGCACCATGTCTTGCGTATTTTCGTGGTCATTCTGGGCGCGCCGCTGTTCGCGCGACTGTTCGAGAAGGAAGAAACGGCATGAAACGTGATCTGCACAGTCTGGCCAAAGGCGGTGTCCTGCGGGCGGCCATCAACACCGGCAATCGCGCGCTGGTGCAGCAGGACGGTGATCTTTTGTCCGGCGTCAGCCCGGCACTGGCCCGGCGTTTGGCCGAGGAGATCGGCGCGGAATTGCGCCCCGTGATCTACGAGGGCGCGGGCAAGGTCTTTGCCGACGCGCACAACGATGCGTGGGATGTCGGGTTTCTGGCGGTGGACGAGACACGGGCCAAGAAGATCGCGTTCACACGGCCCTACCACTCCATAGAGGCGACTTTCGCCGTACGGGCCGGGTCGGAGTTGACCGATGTGGCGGCGGTGGACCGCCCCGGGGTGAAGGTGCTGACCTCGACCGGGTCCGCCTATGACATGCACCTGACCCAAACCCTGATGCATGCAGCCCTCGAACGCACCGGCACACCGCCGGAAAGCTTTGCCGAGTTTCGCGATGGGCGCTGCGATGCGGTGGCGGGGGTCCGGGCATCGCTGGAAGGTTTCTTCGACAATGACGCACAGGTCCGCATTCTGCCCGGCGTGCTGACTGCGGTGCATCAGGCGATGGTGCTGCCGCAGAAGGACGACCCGCGCATCGCAGCGCTTGATGACTTTGTCGCCCGCGCCGTGTCAGACGGGTTTGTTGCCGTCCACCTCTGACCAGACCTCGGGGTTGATCATGTGGATCGGCGCCCCTTCGGCATAAGCGTTGATCTGGTCGAAAATGTCCGAGAATTGCAAATCGAACTCGTCCTCGGTGACATAGCCAATGTGCGGCGTCGCGATAACGTTGGGGTGGGTAAGGAGCGGGTTGTCTGTGTCAGTCAGCGGTTCCGTATCGAAGACGTCGACGGCGGCATGGATACGCCCTCGCGCGATCTCTGCCTCCAGCACGCCCGGCGCGATCAGGCCTGAGCGTGACGTGTTGACCAAAAGCGCGCGCTGCTGCATCGCGGCAAGGTCGTCGGCGGCAATGATCCCGCGGGTTTCGGGCTTCAGCCGGACATGCAGGCTGACGACGTCCGAACTGGCAAAAAAATCCTGTCGCGATGCGGGCACGGTTTCGCCAGCCGCCTGGGCCCGCGCTCGGCCGGCGTCGGACCCCCAATACTGCACGTTCATTCCGATCGCCCGGGCATAGCCCGCCACTGCCCCGGCGATACGCCCGTATCCGTAAAGCCCCAGCGTTCGCCCGCGCAACGTACGCCCCACACCCGCCTGCCAGTTGCCCGCTTTCAGCGCGGCGACTTGGCTCGGGATCTGGCGATAACTGGCAAGGATCAGCGCAAGCGTGTGTTCGGCGGCCGCATAGGACGGCGTGTCGGAATGCATGTTCGAACAAAGAAGAACACCGTTCGCCGTACAGGCGGGAACATCAATATGGGGATAGACACTGCGCTGCGAGATCAGCTTGAGATTTGGCAACCGCTCCAGCAGCGGTGCGCCGATGGCGGTGCGCTCACGGAATAGCACCAGGGCTTCGGCCCCTTGTACGCGCTCGGCCAGAGCCGCGGGATCAGGCTCATGATCCGTCCAGACGGTGACGTCGTGCGACGCGAGCTTGGCAAAACAAGGCAGGCCGCGCAGCGTGTCAAACCAGTCATCGAGGATGTGAACCTTCACCGGCTTTCCACCCCGGCCTGCGGTGACGGGCTGCGTGGAGTCGGCACGAAGACGTTGCTGCCTAGAGCCGCCATCGCGGCGGCCACTTTCTGGCGATTGGCTAACAGGTGGTTGAACTGAACATCGCAGCCCGCGATGGGGGTGGGATATGTGCTGATTTCGACATCCAGCATACGCTTGGCCTCGGCCAATTCCGAACGGGCCACGACAAGGCAGTCTTCGATAGGATCCAACATGGCAAGCCTCCTTTTGTATACCACCGTATACCGAATTTGGGCCTTGTCAATTCCCCTTCCACACGGAAGCCGGAATAAATACTGATCCGGTTGCCAATTTGCGGGCCGTGCGAACAAGCCCCGCCGACTTGATGACAAAGCCCGCGTCGCCGAGATCGTAGTCAACAACCACGTCGATCTGACCTGAGGCATGTTCCAGAGTGATTGTCGCCGGTGTCTCGTTTGGCCGAGCCGCCATGCCGTCCGCCACCGATCCGGGCGTGAGGGCGCAGGAGGCAAGACACTGCGCGCCGGTCACGGCCATGGTGGGGTGGCATTTCCACGGCATGAAATAGCGTGTTGCGATGGTGCCGCCGTCGCGCGCGGGTGCGAGCAGACCGAATTTTGGCGTGACCGACTGGCTGACATCGCCCATCCCCATGCGCTGCCCGGCCTCAAGGCGGATTGCCTGCATCCGCCCGTAGAATTCGACATTCTCATCCAGTTCGGCGGCGCTCTCATATCCTGTCAGGCCGAAGCTCTCGGCCCGGGCGATGACGATGGGCATGGCCACGTCCATGCAGGTGACCTCGATCCCGTCGATGGTGTCTGTCAGGTTGCCCGTCGGAAGGAACGCGCCTGTCACGCCGCCGACGGTCTCCATGAACTGAAGGGCCACCGGCGCAGCGGTGCCGGGCACGCCGTCGATCTGCGCCGTACCATCATAATTCACGGCGCCACCGGGTGTCTGCACCAGCGCGGCCACCTTGGCCCCGGTGTTCACCGCGCGGATGTTCACCGGCGTCTCGCCCTCTTGCGCCGGCACCAGCCCCATTTCGATAGCGGCAGGTCCGACGCCCGACAGGATGTTGCCGCAGGTCGGCTTGAAGTCGACCAGCCGGTTCTCGACGCTGACTTGGGCGAAGAAGTAGTCGACATCCGCCCAGTCATCGTCGGACGCCGACAGCATGGCCACCTTGGTCGTCACTGCAGCGCCGCCGCCGATACCGTCGATATTCAGCGGATGCCCGGAGCCGACGATGGCGATCAGCACTTCGGCCAGCGTCTCAAGATCATCGGGCAGATCGGCCCGGCTCATGTAAGGCCCGCGCGATGTGCCACCGCGCATGAACAGGAAAGGGATCGCCGTTTGGGTCATGTGAGCGGCCACGGCAAATCAACGTACTCCTGCAATAGCCCCGGGGGGAAGTCACGGTTCAGAAGCCAGGCCATCCCCAGCATGAAAGCGATACCCGCTCCTGTGTAGATGACGGCAAAGGCGGTGCCGACGCCTGCGCGAAGACGCATGAAGGCAAAGAGGAACAGCACGAGCGCGAGGATGAAGCCCAGAAGCGAGGTGAGCAGCAGAAGCCCGGCGAACCAACCCAGCGTCGACCAAAGGCCGTGCTTCGCCTCGGCGTCCTCGCCGTGAAGCTCGCGGTCGGCAAATATGGTGTCCGTTTCCGGTTTCAGCATCATGCGGATGATCAGGGTGGCACAACCCAGCAGGCAGACGCCGCCCACGAACATCGGGAATACCCGGTCGCGGCTATAGCTGGGGATCGACGCGGCGTCATAGAAGGCAAAGGCGATGTAGGCCGTGACGACCAGGAGGAAGATCAGCGGTGCGCGCTTCGAACCGGACTGAACATCTCCTTCGGCCATAATGTTCTTGGCCTGCCGCAGTCCCAGCACTACGGAAATGACGGTGATGATCAGAAGCACGATCACGATGGGAGTGAAGATATAGTCAAGCCCGGCGCTGGCGCTGTCGCGAAAGCGTGACGACGCGATCTGCACCGCCTGATTGGCGTAGGTCTCGGCCGGGTCGGACAGGACGAAACCGATCAGAAACGCCGGCCGCGACCAATCGAATCGGCGCATCAGGATACCCAGGAAACCGATGGCGAAGAGCGCGACGAGATCCATCAGGTTCTGACCGGATTGGAAGGCGGCAAAACTGATGATCATGAACAGGAACGGCGCCAGCAGAGCAAAGCGGATCGTGGTCAGCTTGGCGATGCCGCCTGAGGCGGCAATGCAGATGACTGTGCCGACGACATTGGCCAGCGCAAGAAGCCAGACAATGGCATAGGTTATGTCGAGGTTGTTCTGCAGCATGGCGGGGCCGACCTCGATCTGCCCGGAACCGAGCAGGGCGATTGCCCCGATGAAGATGGCCATGGAGCCCGAACCGGGAATGCCGAACAGCAGCGTCGGCACCAGCCCGCCCCCTTCCTTGGCGTTGTTGGAGCTTTCCGGCCCGATCACGCCGCGCACTTCGCCGTGTCCGAATTTGGACTTGTCCTTCGTCGTCTGCACCGCGTGACCGTAGGCGATCCAGTCGACGACCGACCCGCCAAGGCCGGGGATCACGCCGACAATGACGCCGATGATCGAACACCGGACGCTGAGCCAGATATTGGCGAACCAGTCGCGCACCCCGTCAATCCAGCCGCCGCCCAGCTGCGTATCCTCGCTGATGGCCCGGTCCTGTCGCAGGAGAGCGACGATTTCGGGGATGGCGAAGATCCCCAGACCCACGATCACCAGTTTCAACCCGTCGGTGAGATAGGGAAAATCATAGGACGCCATGCGCAGATCGCCCGAGGAAGCGCCTTCGCCGATGGTGCCGATCATCATGCCGAGGCCCGCCGCCACGATCCCCTTTATGGCCACGCGGCCCGCAAGGATGCCGACCATCGAGAGGCCGAAAATGGTGACCATCAGAAGCTCGGGCGTGCGGAATTCCAACACGATGGGCCGGGCGACAAGGATGAAAACCGTCAGAAAGGCTGCCCCGACAAGACCGCCGAACAGCGACGAGGCGAAGGCGGCCGAAAGCGCGCGCGCCGCCAATCCTTTCTTGGCCATCGGAAAGCCATCCAGCACGGTGGCCTGTGACGCCGACGAGCCGGGAATACCCATCAGGACCGATGCGAAGGTATCCGATGTCGGCACGACCGCCACCATGCCC
>JAJDOD010000174.1 GCA_022340315.1 Silicimonas sp.
ACATCCTTCGGACTTCGCGTGTGATAGAGGATCGTGGGATTGAATGGCCGGATCGTCGCCGCGATCTCCTGCCCGATCCGTCCCATCCCGAGAATGCCGACCGTCCGGTTGCGGATCGAGCGGGTCAGCGGATAGTTCCCCGTCCGCTCCCAGTCGCCCGAGCGCGCCCAGCGCTCCGACGGCAGAAGCTCGCGCGACACCGCCAGCCAGAGCATCAGCGTGGTGTCGGCAACCTCGGCGTTGAGCACGTCCGGGGTGTGGCTGACGAGGATACCGCGCCGCGCCGCCTCGGCGGCGTCGATGGTGTCGTAGCCGACCCCGAAATTCGAGATCACCTTCAGATCGGGCAAGGCGTCCAGGACGGCGGGGCTTATCACCCAATGCCCGAACATCGCGATCGCGGTGATACCCTTTCCGTCCCGCAAGGCCGCCTCGAACGCCTCCTGCGTCTCGGCACGCGTCACGTCATAGGCCGCCGTCAGCCGGTCGAGCTGGCGCGCCGGCGGCGAGCCGAGCAGCAAGAGCCTGGAGAGTTCAGGCATCCGCCACCACCTTCTGCGTCTGCAGGCCAAGTCCCTCGATTTCCAGCGTCACCACGTCGCCGGCCTTCAGGTAATGCGGCGGCTTCATCCCCATGCCCACGCCCGGAGGCGTACCGGTCGAGATCACGTCGCCGGGGTGGAGCGTGAACAGCTGCGAGAGATGCGACACGATTTCGGCTACCGTGAAGATCATCGTCTTGGTGTTCCCGGTCTGCATCCGCTTGCCGTTGACGTCGAGCCACATGCCCAGCTCTTGCACGTCCGGAACCTCGTCCTTGGTCACCAGCCACGGTCCGGTCGGCCCGAAGGTGTCGCAGGATTTTCCTTTGGTCCAGTTGCCCGAGAGCTTGTTCTGGAACGTCCGCTCGGACACGTCATTGCAGACGCAGTAGCCTGCGACATGATCCAGCGCGTCCTCGGCGCTGACGTATTTCGCCGCCTTGCCGATCACCACGCCCAGTTCAACCTCCCAGTCGGTCGTCTCCGACCCGCGCGGCATCACGATGTCGTCGTTCGGCCCCGAGATGGCCGAGTTGGCCTTCATGAAGAGCACGGGGTGCGCCGGGATCGGGTTGCCGGTCTCCTCGGCATGGTCGGTATAGTTCAGCCCGATGCACATGAACTTGCCGATATTGCCGACACAGGCGCCGTAGCGCGGGTTGCCGCCGACCTCGGGCAGGCTCGCCGGGTCGATGGCACGCAGCCGGTCAAGCGACGCCGCATCGAGCACCGCGCCCGTCACATCGTCGATGTGGCCCGAAAGATCGCGCAGCACGCCCGAGCCGTCGATCAGGCCCGGCTTCTCGCTTCCCATGTCGCCGTAACGCACAAGTTTCATACCGAATTCTCCCTTTGATTCCTGCCCGGTTCAGGCGCCCACGCCCCCGGATATTCCATTTGTCCCGGCGCGCAGATGCGCCGCCGGATCAGCCCGACCACCCGCCGTCGATGATGAATTCCTGGCCCGTTGTAAAGGCGCTCTCATCCGAACCGAGATAGACCGCCAGCGAAGCGATCTCTTCGGGCTTGCCAAGACGCCCCATCGGCTGGCGCTCGATAAACGCCTTCTCCGCCGCCTCCAGGCTTCCCATCTGCTCGCCCAGCACCTGCATCCTGTCGCGCAACGACGGGCTCTCGATCGTGCCCGGACAGATCGCATTGCAGCGAAGGCCGGTCGCCACATAGTCCTTCGCCACCGACTTGGTCATCCCGATCACCGCCGCCTTGGTCGCGCCATAGACGAAGCGGTTGGGCGCACCCATGATCGACGAGGCCGCCGAGGCCATGTTGATGATCGACCCCGAGCCGCGCTCAAGCATCGCCGGGATCGCCGCCTGCATTGTGCGGAACATCGAGGCGCAGTTCAGATCGAAGGCAAAGGCCCATTCGTCTGCCGTGGCATCCAGGATCGAGCCGTGATGCACGAAGCCCGCGCAGTTGAACAGGATATCCGGGTCGGCATTCCCGACCGCCTCCCTGACCGCGTCACCGTCGCGCACGTCCAGAACGAAGGTGGTCAATCCCTCGGCCTCGAGCGCAGCAAGTGCTGTCGCGTTGATATCCGTCGCGAATACTTCGGCGCCTTCGGCCGCCATCGCCAGAGCCGTTGCCCGGCCGATCCCCTGTCCGGCTGCCGTCAGCAGCGCGCGTTTTCCTGTCAAGCGACCCGTCATGTCAAACCCTCCCGGTTCCTCTCTTCCGACTAGAGCCTCTGCCGGGGAATTTCCAGCGAGAAGCGGCAAACAATACGCCTGCCGCACCATTCCATCCGGCTTGACAGGACCCCGCGATCTTCTCACCCTTGCCGCACGGCATCTCAGGCAGGTCTCATGCGCAATATTCTTATCTTCGGCGGCGGCGGTATGGTCGGCCAGAAACTGGCGAACTCGCTCGCCGACAACCCGCTACAGCCCGGCGACCGGGTCAAGCTTTGCGACCTCGCCTTTCCGCAGAACGGCGCCCCGGTCGCCGAACAGATCGTCGGCACCGTCACAAACCCGGCGGTCCTCAAGCGCCTCGCCGCCACGCGACCGGAGATCGTCTACTACCTGGTGGCCATCGTCTCGGGCGAGGCCGAGGAGAACTTCGACCTCGGATGGCAGGTCAACATGGCAGCCTTTCAGAGCTTCATCGACATCTTCCGCGCCGAAGTGATCGCCTCGCAGGGTACCTACAAGCCGAAGATCATCTTCACATCTTCCATCGCCGTTTTCGGCGCGCCCTTCCCCGAGAAGATCGGCGACACCTTCTTCCACGCGCCGCAAACCAGCTATGGCGCACAGAAGGCCATGTCCGAACTTCTGCTGACCGACCACATCCGCAAGGGTTTCTTCGATGGCGTCTCAATCCGTCTTCCCACCATCTGCGTGCGCCCCGGCAAGGCCAACAAGGCGGCATCCAGTTTCTTCTCCGGCATCATCCGCGAGCCGCTGAACGGGCACGAAGCGATCCTTCCCGTCTCCGACGAAACCCGCCACTGGCACGCCTCGCCGCGCTCGGCCGCCGGCTTCCTCTGCCACGCCGCAACGCTTGACCAGTCGGCCTACGAGGCGCGGCCCGCCCTCAACATGCCCGGCGTCTCCTGCACGGTGGCCGAACAGATCGAGGCCTTGCGCGAGATGTGCGGCGCCGAAGTTGCCGCCCGCATCCGCCCCGAACCGGACCCCCGGATCCAGGCAATCGTCAAGAACTGGGCCCGCGATTTCGACCCCGCACGCGCGACGGCCCTTGGCTTCACCGCCGAAAAGGACTTCCGCGAGATCATCCAGGTCTATCTCGACGACGATTTCGACGGTTGATGTAAATCAATGCGTTCCGCCTTGACCGGGCTCATCGTGAGCCCGGCTATCACGGGTGGTGCAATGCGTTACGGTCGGGTCCTCTTGCTCGTGGCTGGCGTCCTTTTCCTGGTCGGCGCCACCTGGATTGTCGCGACGTTCCGAAGCGACATGGCTGCGGCCCGCGCGCACCTCGCCGCCTACAGGCCCCGCGTGATCGAAACCACCGCCGTCCCGGTCGAAACGGTGGACATGGGCGACGGCTTTCCGGTCCTGTCCATCCACGGCACGGGCGGCGGCTACGACCAGGGTGAGGATATCGCCGCCCCGCTTCTTTATTCCGGCTACCGCGTGATCGCACCGTCACGTTTCGGCTATCTCGGCGCAGAGGTGCCGGACCAGACGGACGCGGCGGCGCAGGCCGACCTCTTCGCCGCGCTCCTCGACAGCCTCGGTGTCGAACGCGCGGTCGTGATGGGCACCTCCGCCGGCGCCGTCACCGCGCTCCATTTCGCGGCGCGCCACCCCGACAGGACCGCCGCGCTCCTGGCCATCGTACCGGCCTATTTCCCGTCCGAGAACGCCGCCGAGCCACCTTGGTCACCGATCGGCACATGGGCCGTTACCCGTGCGCTCCGCTCCGACGCGCTCTTCTGGGCCGGCTTGAAACTCGCCCCCGACCGCCTGGCATCCGCGATCCTCGCGACCGATCCCGCGATACTGGAAAACGCCGATCCGGCCGAACGCGCGCGGCTTCATGCGATCGTGTGGAACATCCTGCCGATCAGCGCGCGCGTCGACGGCCTCCTGCTCGACGCCCGCAACACAGCCGATCCCGTGCCGGTCGACCTCTCCCGGATAACCGCGCCGACCCTTGCGATTTCGGCGGAAGACGACCGCTACGGAACCGCCGCCAGCGCCCGTCTGATCGCCGGACGGATCGACGGCGCCAAACTTCTCGTCACGCCGGATGGCGGTCACGCATGGGCCGGGCGCGAGGACGAGGTCTGGGCCGTGGTACGCAACTTCCTCGCCCACACTCTCGCTGCCGAGACGGCTTGGCAGCGCCCATGAAGCGGCGTAGCCTCGCGCCATGCTCAGCACCGCCCAGATCGACCACTTCACCACCCACGGCTACCTCGTGGTCGAAAACGTGCTGGACGACGCGATCCTCGATCCGGTCCGCGCCGAATACGCCTTGCTTCTCGACGACCTCTGCACCGGCTGGGGCATCGCCGGCGTCAGCTTTCAGGACAAGCTCCTCGCCGCCTACCGCGAGGGCCACGACTGGTTCCAGTCGATGGACATCTCGCTCCCCGGCGACCGCATCACCACCGACACGCCGATGCATTTCGGCCCCGCCGTCTTCGACATGGTCACCGCCCCCCGCCTCCTCGACATGGTCGAAGACCTCATCGGACCCGAGATCACATCGAACCCGATCCAGCATGTCCGCATCAAGCCACCCGAGCGCACGCTGAACCGCGACGAGATCCGCGCCCATGTCGGCGGCACCGACTGGCACCAGGACCGCGCGGTGGCGCTGGAAGAAGCCGACCGGACCCAGATGATCACCGTCTGGCTCGCCGTCACCGATGCCACCGTCGAGAACGGCTGCCTCCAGGTCATCGGCAACGAAACCGAACTCCTGCCTCACTGCCCGCAGGTGCAAACCTCCATCGCACCGGGCCTCATCGACACCGCCAAGGCGAAGCCGCTCCCCGTCAAGGCGGGCGGAGCGGTCATTTTCCACCCGATGACGCCCCATGCCTCGCTGCCGAACCGCTCCGAGGGCATCCGCTGGAGCTTCGACCTGCGCTTCAACGTCTCCGGCCAACCCACCGGCCGCGCCCATTTTCCCGATTTCGTGGCCCGCTCCCGCGCCCATCCCGAAACCGAACTCCACGACTGGCGCCAGTGGAAGGCAATGTGGGAAGCCGCCCGCGCCCGCCTCTCCGAAACGCCGCACATCGCCATCCACCGCTGGAGCGCCGACGCGCCCGTGTGCGCCTGAGACCGCTCCCCCCGACAAGTTCCCCTTGCTCCTTCATCGGTCCCCAAATATCCCGTGGGGGTCCGGGGGAGCAGCGCTCCCCCGGCGGATCGACGGGCGAAGCCCGGCGAAGAAAGGGAGCCACCGATGACCGACACCGTCCGCCTTGATGCCTCAGACAACGTCGTAACCGCCACCCGCGCGCTGCAAGCCGGTACGCCGGTTGAAGACGTCGCCACCACGGGCCTGATCCCGTCCGGCCACAAGATCGCCACCCGCGCGATCCCCAAGGGCGGCGAGATCCGCAAGTATGCCCAGCTTATCGGTTATGCCTCCCAGGACATCGGCGCGGGCGATCACGTCCACACCCAGAACACCGAGTTCCGCAACACCGATGTCGCCTACGAGTTCGGCACCGATCTGCGCCCGGCGCCAAAGGCCGAGAAACCGGACACCTTCATGGGCTACCGGCGCGAGAACGGGAAGGTCGGCACGCGCAACTACATCGCCGTGGTCACATCCGTGAACTGCTCCGCCACCGCCGCCCGCCGCATCGCGGATGCCTTCGGGCCGGAGGAGCTGGCCGCCTATCCAAACGTCGACGGCGTCGTGGCCTTCGTTCACGGCACGGGCTGCGGCATGGCGGGCCAGGGCTCCGACGGTTTCGAGGCCCTGCAGCGCGTCATGTGGGGCTATGCACGGCACCCCAACCACTCCGGCGTGCTCATGGTGGGATTGGGCTGCGAGATGAACCAGATCGACTGGCTGCTCGAAGCCTACGGCCTGAAACAGGGCCCGCTCTTCCAGACCATGAACATCCAGGGCGTCGCGGGTCTCCGCAAGACCATCGAAACCGGCATCGAGAAGGTGAAGGCCATGCTTCCCCTCGCCAACCAGGCCACGCGCAGCGAATGCCCGGCGTCGGAACTGATGGTCGCGCTGCAATGCGGCGGCTCGGACGCCTGGTCCGGCATTACCGCCAACCCGGCCCTGGGCTACGCCTGCGACCTCCTGACCGCGCAGGGCGGCACCGGCGTCCTCGCCGAGACCCCCGAGATCTACGGCGCCGAACACCTCCTGACCCGCCGCGCCACCTCGCGCGCGGTCGGCGACAAGCTCGTGGGCCTCATCCGCTGGTGGGAGGACTACACCCACCGCAACAAGGGTTCGATGGACAACAACCCCTCGCCCGGCAACAAGAAGGGCGGACTTACGACCATCCTCGAGAAAAGCCTCGGCGCGGCGGCAAAGGGCGGCACCACGCCGCTGACCGGCGTCTACAAGTATGCCGAACCGGTCGCCGCCAAGGGCTTCACCTTCATGGATTCGCCGGGCTACGATCCGGCCTCTGTCACCGGCCAGATCGCCGGCGGCTGCAATCTCGTCTGCTTCACCACCGGGCGCGGCTCGGCCTTCGGCTCGAAACCCGCGCCCACGATCAAGGTCGCCACCAACTCCGAGATGTACGCGCGGATGACCGAAGACATGGACGTGAACGCCGGCGACATCCTCACCGGCGGCGTCACCGTCGAACAAAAGGGCCGGGAAATCTACGAGATGTTCCTCCGCGTGGCGTCCGGCGAGAAATCGAAATCCGAAGCCCAGGGCCTCGGGGACTATGAATTCGTCCCCTGGCAGATCGGCGCAGTGATGTAACGCCGGGCAAGCGCTTTCGGCAACAGAGGCGCGTGACGCCAAAGCGCTTCCGCGAATGGAAGAAGCGCCCTAATATTTCCGGGGGGGGCATCTTTCATGACCGATACAGACAAGGTTTTTGCCGGGTCGATCCCGGACATCTACGACGAATACCTCGTGCCGCTGATCTTCGAGACCTACGCCGCCGACCTGGCGCAACGGGTCGCGTCCGGTGATCCTGGCGCCGTCCTTGAGACCGCCGCCGGGTCCGGCGTCGTCACGCGCGCCCTCTCGCCTCTGCTGAACGCCGATGCGCGCTACGTCGTGACCGACCTCAACCCGCCCATGCTGGACCGGGCCGCACGCATGCAGACCGACGGCCGCGCGATCGAATGGCAACCGGCCGACGCCCTGGCGCTCCCCTTCCCCGACGCAAGCTTCGACGTCGTCTGCTGCCAGTTCGGCGTCATGTTCTTCCCCGACCGCATCGCCGGTTTCGCCGAGGCGCGTCGTCTGCTGAAACCGGGCGGGCGGTTCATCTTCAACGCGTGGGACCGGATCGAAGACAACGTCTTCGCCGATATCGTGACAATGGCCGCGGCCGAGGTCTTTCCCGACGACCCGCCCCGCTTCCTCGCCCGCACTCCGCACGGCTACAACGACGTCGCACAGATCGAAGCCGATCTCCGCGCGGCGGGCTTCGACACCATCGCGGTCGAGACGATATCCCGAACCAGCGACGCCCCGACCGCACGCCACCCCGCCATCGCCTATTGCGAGGGCACCCCGCTCAGAAACGAGATCGAGGCGAGGGACGCCGCAAGGCTTGCCGAGGTGACGACCCGCGCGGCCGAGGCGATTGCCGCGCGCTTCGGCCAGGGCCCGGTCGCGGCCAAAATCCAGGGGCACGTCGCAACGGCGGTCGCCTGACGCGAGGCAGCAGCTGTCCGCGAAAGACCCGCCGGAGAACGCGCCGGCCTTGTCCGGCTCGCGCATTTCCCATTGCAAAACCCGCGCGGATTTTGCCCCTTGGCAACAGGGAGGACCGATCCATGACCGAGATACTCACCCCCGACCAGATCGCGCATTACGAGGAACACGGCTACCTCGTCCTCGAACGCCACCTGCCCGAAGCGGTGCTCACCAGCCTCCGCGCCGAGATCGCCCGCTTCGAGGACGAGGCGCGAGCCATGACCGCCTCCAACGACCGGCTCGACCTGGAAGACAGCCACACGCCCGAGACCCCGCGCCTGCGCCGCATCAAGCTGCCCCACAGGATCAGCGAACCGATCCGCGACCTGATGTATTCCGACCTGATCCTGGCCCCGGCACGCGACCTGATCGGAGACAGCCTCCGCCTCCACACCACCAAGCTCAACATGAAGAGCGCCGGCTACGGCGCCGCCGTCGAGTGGCACCAGGACTACGCCTTCTACCCGCACACCAACGACGACATCCTCGCCATCGGCGTCATCATCGACGACATGGAAAGCGAGAACGGCCCCCTCATGGTCTATCCCGGCAGCCACAAGGGCCCGGTCTACGATCACCACGTCGACGGCGTCTTCGCAGGCGCCTTCCTCCCCGAGGAGGTCGGCCTGAACCAAGCCGATGCCGTTGAACTAAAAGGCCCCGCAGGCTCGATCTCGATCCACCACGGCCGCATCGTCCACGGATCGGCTCTCAACACCTCGGACCGTTCGCGCCGCATCCTGTTCTACGAGATGATGGCGGCGGACGCCTTCCCGATCATGGGCAGCATGACCAAATGGGACGGGATCGAGGACTACAACACCCGCCTTCTCTGCGGCGAACCCACGCTCAACCCGCGCCTCAAGGACATCCCCGTGCGCATCCCCCAGCCACAGCCGGACGTACCGATCTCGATCTACGAGATCCAGAAAGGGCTCACGAAACGCGCCTTCGGGACCATCAAGTGAAAGTCGCCATTGTCGGCGCCGGCATGATCGGCAGCGCCGCTGCCCGCCACCTCGCCAAGGCAGGCCATGACGTCACCCTTGTCGGCCCCGGCGAGCCGCCCGACTGGTCCACCCACACCGGTGCCTTCGCAAGTCATTACGACGAAGGCCGCATTACCCGGATGAACGACCGCCGCCCGTTCTTCGCCCGCGCCTCTGCCGCCTCTATCCGGCGCTACGCCGAGATCGAGCGCGAAAGCGACATTGCCTTCTTCACGGAATGCGGCGCGCTCATCGCGGGCGGCGAGGCCTACATGGCCGCCGTCGAAACCGCGACCGAGGGGCTGAACGTCGAGGCCGACCGCCTTGGCACGGACGCACTCAAGGCCCGCTTCCCCTACCTGGCCCTCCCCGAGGTCTTCTCCGGCTCCTATGAGCCGCGAAACGCAGGCCACATCAGCCCCCGCAACCTCGTCGCCGCCCAGCAGGAAGCCGCCCGCCGCCACGGCGCGACCCGCATCGCTGAAGAGGCCACTTCCGTCGCACCGAACCGCGTGTCGACCCCGACCCGGACCATCGACGCCGACGAGGTGATCGTCGCCGCAGGCGGCTGGACCGACGGCCTGCTGGGGCGGAAAGCCCTCAGCGTCTACGCCCGCACCGTCGCCTTCCACGAAATCGGCCCGGAGGAGGCAAGTCGCCTCAAGTCCATGCCCTCGATCGTCATGGAAAGCCCCGACGACATCTACATCCTGCCGCCCGTCCGCTATCCCGACGGCAGGCTCTGGCTGAAACTCGGCGGCGACCCGACCGACGACCTGTTGCCCGACAGGAAGGCCATCACCGACTGGTACCGCTCCGGCGGCAACGCCGAACGCGCCGACTATCTCACCGGCCGCCTCCTCCAGATCATTCCCGGCCTTGCCTTCGTCAGCCGTTTCCATAAACCCTGTGTCACCACCTGGTCCCACGACCGCCTGCCCGAGATCCGCCGCCTTGAAACAGGTTTGACCGTCGCGGCGGCGGGCAACGGAGCCGGGGCCAAATGCAGCGACGAACTGGGCCGCATGGCGGCCGCCATAGCCACAGGAGAAGACCCATGAGCAAGCCAAAGATCGGATTTATCGGACTGGGGCTGATGGGCTCCGCCATGGTCGGACGCCTGCAGGACAAGGGTTACGAGCTCACCGTCCTCGGCAACGTCAACCGCACCGGGCTCGATGCCGCCGTGGCGCGGGGCGCGACCGAGGCGGCGAACGCACGTGAGGTGGCCGAGGCCTCGGACATCATCATGCTCTGCATGGGCACATCCGATCATGTCGAAAGCCGGATGCGCGGCCCCGATGGCGTGATCGCCGGGCTTGCCCCGGGCAAGATCGTGATCGACTACGGCACCTCGCTGCCCGCCTCTACGCTGGAGCTTGGCAAGGAAGTCGCCGCCAAGGGCGCCTCGATGATGGACGCGCCCCTCGGTCGTGCGCCGTCCCACGCCAAGGACGGGCTTCTCAACATCATGGCCGCAGGCGACAAGGCCGATTTCGACCGCATGGAACCCGTCTTCAAGGACCAGGCCGAGAACATCTTCCACCTCGGCCCCCTCGGCTCGGGGCACACCATCAAGCTGATGAACAACTTCTACGCCATGACCACCGCCAACGCGATGAGCGAGGCTTTCGCGATCTGCGACAAGGCGGGGATCGAAAGGAAGGCGCTCTACGACGTGCTGTCGGCAGGGCCGAACGGCTCCGGCATGATGGACTTCATCAAGGCTTATGCCGTCGATGGCGATCCCGAGAAACTGGCCTTCACGGTCCGCAACGCCCGCAAGGACATCGGTTACTACGCGAAAATGGTCCAGGACATGGGCCACAACTCGATCATGGCGCAGGGCGCGATCGAAGCCACGGGCCGCGCGACGGAAGAAGGCCACGGCGACGATCTGGTGCCGCAGATGGTCGACAACTTCAGCCGCTGGTTCAAGGATTGAGCATCCTGGCCGAAA
>JAJDOD010000180.1 GCA_022340315.1 Silicimonas sp.
CACGGGCCTTCGGACGACGATGAACTGGCCGAGGCGCTGGATAGGGTGCGGAGCGCGGGCGGGGCGGCGATGAAGACCGCCTTCGACGTGACGGATCTAGCGGCACACGAACCGGCGCTGGCGGAGGTCGAGGGGAAGCTCGGGCCCCTCTCGACGCTGGTGAACAACGCCGGCGTGGGCGTGATGCGCCGGGGCGATCCGCTTGACGTCAGCGAGGAGAGCTGGGACCGGTGCCTTGCCGTCAATGCCAAGGCGGTGTTCTTCCTGACGCAAGCCTTTGCCCGGCGGCTGCTGTCTCGCGAGCGCCCGGAGGAGCTGTTTCATTCCGTCGTCACCGTCTCGTCTGCGAATGCGGTGGCTGTTGCGGAACCGCGGCTGGAGTATGCGGCGTCCAAGGCGGCTGCGGCCATGACCTCGAAAGGCTGGGCGGTGAGGCTGGGGCGCGAGGGGATCGCGGTTTATGACGTTCAGCCCGGGCTGATCGAGACGGACATGACCGCGCCCGTCATCGACCAGTACGAGAAGCGCGCAAGGGATGGGCTGACGCTTTTCCCGCGTGTGGGCCAGCCCGAGGAGATGGGCCGGATCATCGCGACGCTCGCCTCCGGCAAGCTGCCCTATACGACCGGGCAGACGATCTCGGCCGACGGGGGGATGCTGGTTCCGAGGTTCTGAGAGGCCGGGCGGGTGGCGCGCACCCGGTGTCAGTCCTTGACCAGAAGTTTTCGCGGATAGTCAGCGAGGCATTCGGGCGCGCCGTCGCGGATGACGATGCTTTCGGTGATCTCGAAGCCCCAGTCCTCCATCCAGAGACCGGTCATGAAATGGAAGGTCATGCCCGGCTGCAACTCGGTGGTATCGCCCATGCGCAGGCTCATGGTGCGCTCGCCCCAGTCGGGCGGATAGGAGAGCCCGATGGGATAGCCCGTGCGGTTGTCCTTCTCGATCCCGTGGCGGGCGAGGACGGCGAAGAACGCGCGGGCAATGTCCTCGCAGCGGTTTCCGGCGCGCGCGGCCTCCAGCCCGGCCTCCATGCCTTCGAGCACCGCCTTCTCGGCGTCGAGGAAGGTTTCCGACGGCTTGCCGAGGTAGATCGTGCGTGAGAGCGGGCAGTGATAGCGGCGGTGGACGCCGGCGATCTCGAAGAAGGTGCCTTCGCCGGTTTTCATTGGCCGGTCGTCCCAGGTGAGATGCGGGGCGGCGGCGTCGGCGCCGGAGGGCAGCAGCGGGACGATGGCGGGGTAGTCGCCGCCGGCGTTCAGTTCCGGATCGAACCGCAGCGCGGCGTCGTAGATCTCGGCCACCAGCGAGGACTTGGGCAGGCCCGGTTCGATCACGTCGAAGATGCGGGCGTGCATCTTCTCGACGAAGCGGGCGGCGGTGCGCATGTAGTCAAGCTCGCGCGGCGATTTGACGGCGCGTTGCCAGTTGACCAGCGCGGTCGCGTCGGAAAACCGGGCATCGGGGAGGCCCGCTTGCAGCGCCGCGAAGGCCTTGGCGGAGAACCAGTAGTTGTCCATCTCGACGCCGATGCGCGCTGCGCCGAGGCCCCGGTCGGCGAGCCGGGCGGCCAGGTCGTCCATCGGGTGGCGCTCGGTCGATTGCACGTAGTGGTCGGCATAGCCGAGGATGTCGCGTTCCGGCAGCCAGGTCGTGCGGCGCGCGCCTGCCGCGTCCTGGCCGCGCCCGAACCAGATCGGGTCCGTCTGCGTGCCGACGATCACCGCCTGGTGGACGTAGAAGGACCAGCCGTCATAGCCGGTGAGCCAGGCCATGTTCGAGGGGTCGGAGACGATCAGCAGGTCGATGCCGGCCTTCTCCATCGCGGCGCGGGTCCTGGCGAGGCGCGCGGAATACTCCGTGTCGGAGAAGTGGAGATGCGCGATTGAGGTCGGTGATGTCATGGGCGGCTTCCGGCATGCGGTTCAGTTGATTTGCGCGAGTATTCCCGGTTGCGCATGCGTTGTCACGCTTCGTTGGACCCCGGCCAATCCTGTTGCCGGGTGTCTTCTGCAGTGGGCATGTTCAAATCTTGACTAATTTACTCGGAATGGGTTGCGCAGAGGGCTGGCATATGTAACTGAGCGTTTTGGTAAGTTTTTATCCAGGGAGTATCCCGACCATGAAATTCAGTTCCAAGACGTCCTGTCTCGCACTGGTGACGGCGTCTGCTCTCGCGACGAGCGCTGTCGCAGATGGCGAGGTGAACCTCTATTCGTCGCGCCACTATGACACCGACGAACGGCTCTATTCCGATTTCGAGGAGATGACCGGTATCTCCATCAACCGGATCGAGGGCAATGCCGACGAGTTGATCTCGCGGATGCAGGCCGAAGGGAAGAACAGCCCCGCGGACATCTTGCTGACCGTCGACACCTCGCGTCTGGAACGGGCGAAGACCGCTGGCGTTCTGCAGCCGATCGAAAGCGCGGTTCTGGAGGAACGTATCCCCGCGAACCTGCGGGATGCCGGGAACGAGTGGTTCGGCTTTTCGCAGCGCGCGCGGATCATTTTCTATGACAAGGCCGACGTCGCCGATCCGCCCGAAACCTATCTGGACCTTGCCGATCCGAAATACCGGGGCCAGGTCTGCCACCGGTCCTCGACGAATGCCTACAGCCAGACGCTGCTGGCATCGGTGATCGAGAATCACGGAGCCGAGGTGGCGAAGGCCTGGGCGCGGGGCGTCGTCGAGAATTTCGCGCGCGATCCGCAGGGCGGCGATACCGACCAGTTGCGCGGCCTGGTGTCGGGTGAGTGCGAGATTTCGGTCTCGAACACCTATTACTTCGCGCGGTCGCTGCGGACCGAGGTCGATGGCCTGTCGGAAGAGGACCGTAAGGACATCGCCTGGGTGTTCCCGTCGCAGGAGGCGGAGGGAGCGCATATGAACCTCTCCGGCGGCGGCGTCGCTGCGTATGCGCCGAACCGTGAGAACGCGATCCGGTTCCTTGAATACCTGTCCTCGGACCAGGCGCAGCAATATTTCAGCGCTGGCAATGACGAATACCCCTCGGTGAAGGGCGTGGTTCTGGCACCCTCGGTTGCTGCCCTGGGCACGTTCAAGGCCGATGACGTCGATCTCTCCGAAGTGGCCAAGCACTTGCCCGAGGCGCAGGCGATCTTCAACGAGGTCGGCTGGGAGTAGCCGCGAACAGGCCCGGCGGGGGTTTACCCCGCCGGGCCGAATGCCGATCGGTCCGTCCCGTGGCGGGACTGCAAGCCAACGGTCAGCAGTGCTGTCACGATGGTGCCCGTGGCAAGGCCGATCCAGATGCCTACGGCGCCCATTTCGGCCACACGCGTCAGCAGCAGTGCCAGCGGTGCGGCAATCAGCCAATTCCCTGCCAGCGAGATCAACATCACCGGCCGGGTGATCCGGATGCCGCGGAGCAGGCCAGCCGCGACCGCTCCGACCGGACCGAAGAGATCGCAAAGGGCGAGCAGCCCGAACAGCAAGATCGCGATTTGCGCCGCTTCGGGGTCCGAGGACCCGAGTACCAGCGAGGCCAGCGGGGCCGCAGCGCCGATGACGATGAAAAGCAGGACGATGCCCGCCGCGGCCCCAAGTGCCAGCGCCGTCGCCGCGATCCGCTCGCCATCGCCACCGGCTCCGGCGGTGCGCGCGCTTCGGATCGTCGCTGCCTGCTGCAGGCCGAAATAGATGGCGTAGGTCACACCGGCCATCCTGATGGCGATGGAGTGTGCCGCGGCGTCCGAAACCGAAAGCGTGGCGGCATAGAGCGTCGCGCCGAGATAGACGCCGACTTCGGCCAGGGTAGCGATGCCGATGGGGAGGCCGATGCGCAGGACCTCGGCGATATGGTTCAAGTTTGGGCGGGCGAGGCCGCTGTCGCCGAGACGGCGGCTCTCGACCAGGAGCGCGATCAGCGTCAGGCAGGCGACGAGACAGGACGAGACGCCCGCGCCGGTCGCGCCCAGCCCCGGCAACCCGAAGGCGCCGTACATGAAGGCGTGATTGAAGACCGCGTTCAGCGGCACCGCGGCGAGCGTGATCCGCAGCATCACGCCGGGCCGCTCGATGGCCGTCAGCCGGGTGCGCAGGACCGCGACCGCCAGCATCGGCGGCAGCGTCAGTGCCATTGCGCGCATGTAGCCCGAGCCGCGATCGACGAGCGCGGTTTCGATGCCGAGCGACGGCAACAGGGCCGGGCCGACCCAGATGATGGCCGCAATCGGCAGGGCGAGAAGCGCGCAGACGAGCCAGCCGGCGGCACGCAATTCCGCAAGGCGCGTGGCGTCGCCCGCGGCATGGGCAGCCGCGTAGAGCGGTGCGAGCCCGCCGATGCATCCGACCGCGAGGTAGAACAGGATCGAGTAGGTGTCGCTGGCAACGGCGACCGCTGCCAGCACATTTGGTCCCAGGCCTGCCGTCATCAGCGTATCGGTAACCGACATCGCCATGTTGACGAGCGCCAGACCGGTCACCGGTGCAGCAAGGCGAAGGAGGTCCGTGGCGTCCCGGCGGTTCGCGGATTGCCGGCCGCGGCCGAAAACCTGCCACGGCGCAGGCCGGGTTGTAACGAGGAATGCCATGACAATGTCCTTTTCGGCGCGCGGCGCTTTGCGCCGGTATCAAGGGAAAGGCGGGATATGCCTTTGATTCTGTGGACTTGGTCGTTTCGAGAAGTGCGCGGCGCGTTTGACCGCGTCGCGCATCAGGGTTGCTTGCGAGGAACAGTGTTTCGACTATGCGATCCAGTGATCCCCGGGCGTGACCGTTGGCAGGCCGAGGTGATCGCTCAGGCGCTGCCGGCGCGGCCGCGTATCCTGCAGGAGCGGTCGGGGATTGCGCAATGCCCGGTGCGCGCTGCGCCCGATCATGTCCATCGCCTCGGAAGGCGGCAGACGCTGGCCGTCCCGCGTCAGGCCCATGTCGCGCAACATGTGGTCGGAGAGCCGGCTGAGCCTCTCCATGTCACGGCGAATGCGCTTGCGCTCGCGGAACTCGCTGAGCAGCTGCCTTATCGTTCTGAACGGCCGGAACCCGGTCCCGGCACGGGTCGGGGCGAAAGCGGACTGAATTCCCATCATTTGTCCTCCTTTTTGTGCAGCAGGTGCCCCGGAGCGGCACCCGCCGGGGTCATTGGTTGTAAAGTGCCGCCTGGTCGCGGTTTTCGAGGTCCATGTGGAGGCGGACGCCCAGACCTTCGCTCATGCCGAGGAAGGTCTGTTCCAGCTCGGCGGGCGCATCGGCATAGTCGCCCGTCCCGCCGGTCACCGCGCGGGTGAAGCGGATGCCATCGGCCATGAACTCGGGACCGTGGGTCACCAGCAGATCGCCGTCCTCGAAGGCATAGATCTGCCGGCTCATGACGATCGGCCCTTCGGTCGTGCGCATTCCCTCGCCCACGAAGAAGCCGTCGCATGTCCATTCCCCGATCACGAGGTCCGGGAAGGCGGGCGAACCGTCGGCGTTCACGCCCTCGGCGCCGCCGTCGAGGGTGCCGGCGGGGTAGATGTAACCCTGGGTGACAAAGGCGTTGCCGTAGGCGGGCATGCCGTCGTCGTAGACCGGCTGCGCAGCGAACACGAAGCGCGTGTGGTCCTCGGCCACGTCGAAGCCGGCGAGCATGTCGGCCTGGGCATGGGCCGCGGAGAGGGCTGTCATGGCAGCCGCGATGAAGAGGGTCGTTCTCATTTCAGTCATCCTTCTGTTTTGGGTGGCCCGGCGGCGCGGCGCATTTGCGGTCGCGGCCGGGTGATGGCGGACAGATGGACAGGATCGCTCGGGAATGTTATGACTGATTCAGACCAAAACGGTGATTATCGGACGCAATGATGCAAAATATATCGCATGAGACAGTAAATACGGTCATTGTCGGAAGTCCGGCGGCCGGATCTGCAATCGTGTTTTCGCTGCTCGACGTGCTGGCCTCGGTCGGGCGGGACTGGGAGTTGCTGCACGGTCTCGAGCCGGGGGGCTGCGTGACCTTCGCGCCCAGCCTGAGAACAGCGACCGGCGCGCCCTATTGGGACATCAATGGACGCAAGGTGACGCCGGATGCGACGCTCGGCGAGGCGCCCGCGCCCGACCTGGTCATCCTGCCGGATTTTCACATCGATCCCGTCGCGGAGTTGCCGGACGATCTTCAGGCGGCGGCGGAGTGGGTCGCCTCGGCCCATGCAAGGGGCGCGCTGGTCGCCTCGGTCTGCTCGGGTTCGATGGTGCTGGGGGCGTCCGGCTTGCTCGACGGCAAGGACGCCACCACGCATTGGGCCATGGCGGATGCCCTGGCGGCGCGGAACAAGACTGTCCGGGTCCGGCGCGAGCGTGTTCTGGTGCCCGTGGGCGAAGGGCACAGGATCATCACCGCGGGCGGCGCCTCGGCCTGGTCGGACCTGATCCTGTACCTGATCGCGCGGTTCTCGGGGGCCGAGACCGCCCGCCGCGTCGCGAAGGTCTGGCTGCTCAATACCCATGACGACGGCCAGCTCAGCTATGCCTCGCTGGCGGCGGGGCGTCAGCATGAGGACCGGCTTGTGGGCGATGCCCAGGCCTGGGCGGCGGACCACTATATGGAGCCGTCGCCGGTCGCCGAGATGGCGGCGCGGAGCGGGCTGTCCGAGCGCGGCTTCCTGCGCCGGTTCCGCCGGGCCACGGGGCAATCGCCCGCCGAATACGTGCAGACGCTGCGGGTCGAGGAGGCCAAGCAGATGCTGGAGACGACGGATGCGGCGATCGACGATATCGCGGGTGATGTGGGCTATGCCGAGCCGTCGAGCTTTCGCACGGCCTTCCGGCGCAACGTGGGCATGACGGCCTCGGTCTATCGGCGCAAGTGGCGCGCCCTGTCGCCGGTTCCCGCCTAGGGGGCCGGTGCGACTGGGCTTTTCTTCCGCCGCGCCTCTCCCTAGATTGGCGCCGTTCATCAACGGGGTCTTGTCATGTCAGAAAAATATGCCGAACGCAGGGATTTTGCCGTTGCCTTGTGTCGCGAGGCCGGTGCGCGGGCGCTGGAGTATTTCCGGGACCGCGACAACCTGTTGGTCGACAGCAAGGGCGCGCAGGACTGGGTCAGCGAGGCCGACAAGAACGTTGAGCTCTTCATTCGTGAACGGATCGCGCAGGCGTATCCTGCAGACGGAATTTTCGGTGAGGAGCATGCCGCCAAGGTCGGTGAAAGCGGCTTCGACTGGGTGATCGACCCGATTGACGGTACCACCAACTTCGTGAACGGCATCCCGGCCTGGACCATCGTTCTGGCGGGTGTCTCGGACGGTCGCACGCAT
Source organism: Silicimonas sp. (assembly GCA_022340315.1). Taxonomy (GTDB): domain Bacteria; phylum Pseudomonadota; class Alphaproteobacteria; order Rhodobacterales; family Rhodobacteraceae; genus JAJDOD01. The sequence continues at coordinate 7,255 of JAJDOD010000180.1, forward strand.
GTCGGTGTCATCTACGAGCCCAACGTGGACGAGATGTACGAGACGTTGCGCGGCGAGGGGGCCAAGCTGAACAACAAGCCAATGTCGGTGGCCAAGGGCGTGCCGATGGACAGCGGCACTGTGTCGATCGGCTATTCAAACCGGGTCGAGGCGGAGAATGTTCTGCCGGTTATCGCGGCGGTGATCGGGCGCGGTGCCTTGTATCATCGGAATGCCAGCGGTGCGCTGTCGCTTGCCTATGTCGCTGCGGGCCGGCTTCTGGGCTATGTCGAGGAGCACATGAACGCCTGGGATTGCCTTGCCGGGCAACTGATGGTCGAGGAAGCGGGCGGACGGATCGAGGAGCAGGATGCGCGTGACATGATCCGTGGCGGCGGGCGGGTGGTCGCGGGCGCTCGGGAGGTGTTCGACACACTGGTGGCGATCGCGGACGACGCCTGGGCGGGCTGAGACGGGTTATTCCGGCAGGAGCACCGGGCCTTTTTGCGCAAATGCCATGCGAACTTCGCTGCCCGGTTCAAGCGGCGCATCGACGTCCTCGTGGACGGCGAAGACCTGTCCGAAACCGCCGGTAAGCGTGTATTCCATCCGGACGCCCACGTAGGTTGCCTTGGCGACGGTGGCCGGGATGCCGCTGTCGGTTCCGATCAGCAAACGCGAGGGGCGGACCGCGAGCGTGGCTGGTCCGGGCGGCAGGCCGCGCGCGGGCAGGGAGTGGCGGTAGCCTTCGATCTCGATGGTCGCGGTGTCGCCGTCGACCGAAACGATCTGGCAGGCAAGCAGGTTCGCCTCGCCGATGAAGTCGGCTACGAAGCGGTCGTTGGGGGCGTCGTAGAGTTGGCGCGGGGTGCCTTTCTGCGCGATGGCCGCGTTCCTCATCACCACGATTTCGTCCGAGACCGCCAGCGCCTCCTCCTGGTCGTGGGTGACGTAGACGACGGTCAGGCCGAGGTCCTGCTGGATGGCGCGGATGTCCTCGCGCACCTGGCGCCGGAGCTTGGCGTCGAGGTTCGAGAGTGGCTCGTCGAAGAGCAGCACCTGGGGTTCGAGCACCAGCGCGCGGGCCACCGCGACGCGTTGCTGCTGGCCGCCGGAAAGCTCGGAGGGCAAGCGACCGTCGAAGCCCTTGAGGCCGACGAGGTCGAGACCGGCGAGTGCTCGCGTGCGCGCTTCGGCCTTGGCGAAGCCCGAGAAGGTGAGGCCGTACATGACGTTCTCCAGCACGCTCATATGCGGGAAGAGCGCGTAGGACTGAAACACCATCGACACGTCGCGGTCGGTGGCCGGGAGCCGCGTCACGTCGCGGTCGCCGATGGTGATCTTGCCGGAACTGGCCATTTCCAGCCCGGCGATCATCCGGAGCGTCGTGGTCTTGCCGCAGCCCGAGGGGCCGAGCAGGGTGACGAGTTTCCCCGCTTCCACATGCAGGTCGATGTTGTCGACCGCGATGACATCCTTGCCGAATACCTTGGAAACACCTTGAAAGCGGACCGGCGCGGCCTTGGAGGCGATCTTTGTCTCGGTCATGTGATCCCTTCCGTAGCAAGTTGAGTGCGCCGACCGATCTGGACTCGTCCGACGAGGAATTGCAGGAGGCCCACTGCCGCAAGCATCACGAAGATCAGCGCCGTGGAATAGGCGATGGCGAGGCCGTAGTCGTTGTTCTCGACCCGGCCGATGATGTAGCTGGTCGCCATGTCGTAGCGTGCCGAGACGAGGAAGATCACCGCCGAGATCGCGGTCATCGCGCGCACGAAGCTGTAGACCAGCGCGGCAAGGATCGCGGGGCGCAGAAGCGGCAGGATCACCCGGCGGAAGGTCTGCCAGGAATTCGCGCCGAGGGTGAGCGACGACTCGTCGAGCGAGCGGTCGAGCTGGCTCATCGACGCGATGCCGGCGCGCACACCAACGGGCATGTTCCGGAAGATGAAGCTGACGACGAGAATGACGCCGGTGCCGGTGATCTCGATCGGCGGCACGTTGAAGGCGAGGACGTAGCTGACGCCGATCACCGTGCCGGGGATGGCGAAGGAGAGCATGGTGCCGAATTCGAAGGCGTTCTTGCCCGCGAAGCTTTGCCGCGTCAGCAGGTAGGCGGTCACCAGCCCCACGGCGGCGGTCAGCGGTGCGGCGATTGCGGCGATCATGATCGTCGTGAAGAAGCTGTCCCAGGCGGAACCGGCCCAATGGATGCCGTGTTCGTTCACGCGCACGGCAAAGGCGGTGACATAGTGCTTGAGCGTCAGCGTGTTGTTGATGCCCCAAAGCTCGACCACGCTGCCGTAGAGGATCATCGCATAGACGACGATGGTAAAGAGCGCCCAGCCGATAGCAATTGCAAGTACCGGGATCGAAAGGCCCACGGGCATCAGCGGATGCACGCCCGCGTCGCCCTTGCCTGTGACGGTGGTGTAGCTCTTCTTTCCCAGCCAGGCGCGCTGGGCGTAGAAGGCGGAGAGCGTGAAGAACAGAAGCACCATCGCAAGGACCGCGGCGCGGCCCTGGTCGTATTGCGCGCCGACGATGGCGAAGAAGATCTCGGTCGAGAGCACGTCGAAGTTGCCCCCCAGCACCAGCGGGTTGCCGAAATCGGCCATGCTCTCGATGAAGCCGAGCAGGAAGGCATTGGCGAGGCCCGGGCGCATCAGCGGCAGCGAGACGGTGCGGAAGGTTTGCCACTTGTTGGCGCGGAGCGTCTGGGCGGCTTCCTCCATCGAGGGCGAGACGCCTTCGACCACGCCGATCAGGACGAGGAAGGCGATCGGCGTGAAGGCGAGGACCTGGGCGATGAGGATGCCCGGCATACCGTAGAGCCAGCGTGTCGGCTGGACGCCGAAGAGGTCGGCCACGAAGACGGTGACCGAACCTGAGAGGCCGAAGAGCAGGATCAGTGCCAGACCGATCACGAAGGGCGGCGTGATGATCGGCAGCACGGTCAGCGCGCGGAGCGCGCGTTTGTAGCGGAAGCCCGAGCGGGTGACGACCAGCGCAAAGGCGAGGCCGAGCACCGTGGTGAGAAAGCCGACGGCGATGGCGAGGATCAGCGAATTCCAGGCCGCGCCGCAGCGGGCGCCCCAGAAGCAGCCGAAGCCCCAGAGCCGGTCGTTGAAGAACTTCGAGAAGAAGACCTGGGTAGAATAGCCGCCGTCCTCGGTGACAAAGGCGGCGAAGAGCATCTTGGCGATGGGGAAGAAGACGAAGACGGTCACGATGGCGATGACGCCGCCGATGGCGCCGACCACGAAGACATCGCCATTGATCGCGCCGCGCGCGGCGATGCCCTGGGTCAGCAGGAAGAGGAAGGCCGAGGCGGTGATCATCGCGCCGTAGCCCATGCCGAACTGGCGGTCGCCCAACTCGCCGAACAGGGCCTTGAGCCAGTCGAAGTTGAACCCCCGGATGCCGATGCCGAAGCCCTGCGC
>JAJDOD010000001.1 GCA_022340315.1 Silicimonas sp.
ACAGTGCCCCCTTGATGGCAGGGAGGAACGCATTCTGGGACGCTGCAACCTGATCGGCGCTGAGCCCGAAGGCATCGCCGATACTGGCCAGCCAGGCGGCAGTGCCGTCATGGCCCACAGGTGCGGATCCCACGATCGGCCGGCCAGCCGCCTGGAATTCACGAACCGCAGATGTGTAGAAAGGATGGATCGCCGCCACCGCGCCGCAATCCAGCGCGGCATACAGCTCGCGCCACTCGCGGCAGGGAACGACCGGACCGGCAGCCAGACCCATCGGGGCCAGCATCGCGCCGATCATCATCGGGTCGGCCGGGAACATCTCGCCCAGAAGCGATACCGTCGGGCGATCCTCGACCCCGCCCTCGGGCCGCGCGACCGGACCGGCCTCGGCCTCCTTGCGGGCATAGTTCAGCATTGCGCCCGCCAGAACGTCCTTCGCCTCGGCATGGGTCGGGATGCCGAAACCGGGCACGTCGATGCCGACGATGCGCACGCCGTTGATCTCGTCCGGCAGCAGCCGCAGCGGCACGCCCGACGCCGTCGGCACGCAGAGGTTCGTCACCACGATGGCATCGAACTTGTCCGGGTCCGCCAATTCATGAACCGACTCGCGGATGTCCTCGAAAAGCTTGCCGGTCACCAACGTTTCCGAGTTGAACGGCACGTAGCCCACCGACCGCCGCGCACCGTAGAAATGGCTCACGAAGGTCAGCCCGTAGACACAGCAGGCCGACCCCGAAAGAACCGTGCCAACCCGGCGCATCCGCAGCCCCACGCGCAATGACCCGAAGGCCGGGCACATCGACTGCGGCTTGTCATGCGGCCCCTGCGGATAGTCCCGTGCATACTGGTCCAGCAGGTCCGACTGCCCCGCATCGCGCGCCGCCTGCTCCATCGTCGAGCCGGAATGACAGCCAAGACCGGGATCGCCCTGCAACTCCGGCGCGGGCGCGCCAGGCTCTCCGCGGATCACCTCGACAGCTTCGGCGTCGTCATATCGCACTTCGTCGGTCACTGGAGCCTTTCGGTGGTTGGATGCGTGGCATCGGGCAAGGGGTAAGCCGCCATGATATCCGCCAGCAGACAGCGCATCTGCTCGGGCCGAAGCCTGCGGATCATCCGGTCGAGTTCCTTCACAAGCGCTGGCTCAGACGTCGTCATAGACCACCTCCAGGCTCTCTTTCGGCGCCGCGTTCTTGCCTCGCATGTCCTGGTCCGTCGCTGGCTCCAGCACCACGCCCGCGCCGGTTTCGCTGCCGTCGAACAACTCCAGCAACTGGTCCTGGTTCAGTGCGGTCGGTCTAAGCGGCGGGGCTTCGGCAACGTTCATGCCCAGCTCGGCAAAGAGAGGACCCCAGGGGCTGCTGTCGGTTCCGACAATCTGGTAGTTGGCCGATTTCTTCCTCAGATCGTCATCCTGTGGAATGCTTGCCAGAACCGGGATTTCGACCGCCTTCGCAAAGGCCTGCGCCTCGCCCGAGCCATCGTCCTTGTTGATCACCAGACCCGCCACACCGACATTGCCGCCCAGCTTCCGGAAGTACTCCACCGCCGAGCAGACGTTGTTGGCGACGTAGAGCGATTGCAGATCGTTCGATCCGACAAGGATCACCTTCTGCGCCATGTCGCGCGCGATTGGCAGACCGAAGCCGCCGCAGACCACGTCGCCCAGGAAGTCGAGCAGCACGAAGTCGAAATCCCAGTCATGGAACCCCAGTTTCTCCAGCAACTCGAACCCGTGGATGATCCCGCGCCCGCCACAGCCGCGACCCACTTCCGGCCCGCCAAGCTCCATCGCGAAAACGCCGTTCCGCTTGAAACAGACGTCCCCGATCGCCACTTCCTCGCCCGCCAGCTTCTTCTGGGTCGAGGTCTCGATGATCGTCGGACAGGCCTTGCCGCCGAACAGCAGACTCGTCGTATCCGACTTGGGATCGCAGCCGATCAACAGCACGCGCTTGCCCTGTTCCGCCATCATGTGGCTCAGGTTCGCCAGCGTGAACGACTTGCCGATGCCGCCCTTGCCATAGATCGCGATGATCTGCGTCTTCTTGGTCGGCTCGCCCTGCGGCACCTCCAGCGTCGGCTCCTCCGCTTCTTCGCGCAACCGCTCGGTGTAATCCTTCAGGTCAGGAATTTCGTCCTTCATGCCGTTCCTTCCCAATCCAGGATCATTTTCAGACAAGCCGGGTCGCTGAACGCCGTGCGATAGGCGGCAGGCGCGTCCGAGACCGGGCTTTGATGTGTGATGAGACCCGAGAGCGACAACGCGCCGCCCTCGACCAATTCCCGCGTGGCCACCAGGTCGTCCGGCGTCCACTCGGCTGCGACGCGGAAGCGCGCCTCTTTCATGAAAGCGGGCGGAAAGGCAAAGCTCAGCGGCTCGGTATAGAACCCGGCCAGCACGATCTCTCCGCCCTTGACGATGCGGCCCACGAGGTCGTTCAGCAGATCGCCGCGCCCCGAGGCATCATAGATCGCCTTGTAATCGCGCTTCGAATCGTCGTCGGGATGCACGACTTCGTAGCCCATTGCACCGGTTTGCCGCGCCGGGTCGATCTCCCAGACAGTTGGCGCAGGCGCTCCGGCGGCCACGGTCAGCCTCGCCAGCAGACGCCCAAGAACGCCGTGCCCCACGATTAGGTCCGGCACCCGCTTCTGAATTCCGGCCATCGAGTGCCGCGCAGTCGCGGCCAGCGCCAGCAGCGCGCCTTCGGAACCGAATCCCCTGTCGATCCGGGTAACCCGGTCGGCGGCGCTTACGATTCTTCGCGCCGCACCACCAAAAAGCCCATGCGCACCCTCGAAGCAATTCGCGCCAGGCACGAACACCCGATCGCCCACCGCGAATCCCGACAATTCGCCGGCTTCGACGACCTCGCCCACGGCTTCGTAGCCCGGAACCAGCGGATAGCCCATTCCGGGGAAGGGTGGCATCTTTCCAGTGAAAAACAGCTTCTCCGTGCCGGTGGAGATGCCCGAATGGCTGATCTCGACGACGACATCCGTCGTCCCCGGTTCAATCAATCCCAGCGTGTCGAGTGCCAGGTCTTCGGGACCTTTGAGAAGGACAGCAAGCGTGTCCATTCTTCACCTCTTCTCTCCCTAGGCAGCAAAATTGACCTTGCGAGTCCCCAAAGCTGCGACTTTTTGTCAGTGTAAGCTGACAGCATGATCTGTCAACTAAATTAGACACATTCTCTGGCTGTCCGTCAGCCCGACCTGACAGCCGTCACCACCGAGGTGACGAAGCTCCGGCGCGGGGGATGGTTCGTCACCTCCCGGAAACCCGCCCTCTCGCACATGGTCTTGATCGCCGCCGCCGAGCGGGTGCGCCCGGTCCGCATGGCCAGCGTGTAGAAGGCGAAGTAGACATCCGTGACCGCGTCGGGGGTCTCGCCGCCCGACATCGGCTCCGAGATCACCAGCCGCCCGCCGGGCGGCAAGGCATCGTGCACCTTCGCCAGCAGGGCAGCCACGCTGGCATCGTCATGGTCATAGAGCACCCGGATCAGCGACATCGCGTCGGCATCGCCCGGCAAGGGGTCGTCCCGGAACGACCCGCCGACGATCCCGATCCGCTCCGCAAGCCCAAGCGATCCGATCCGCTCGCGCGCCGAGGGCACCACCGCCGGCAGGTCAAACAACGTCAACCTTATCCGCGGATAAGGTTTCGCCACCTCCGCCAGGAACGCCCCGGAGCCGCCGCCGATGTCCACCAGATGCCGCACACCCTCCAGCGACACGGTGGCAAGCGTATCCTGCGCCACCAGCCGCTGGCTGTCCGCCATCAGGTCCGAGTAGACCCGCGTCACTTCCGTGTCCGCTTCACCCGTCGCCCCGAAGACATATGGCCAGAAGCCCGCCAGTTCCGTCTCGGCTTCCCCCTTTAGCAAGGCCAGCGGATCGGCCATGTCCCGGTAGAACGCCCCGTGATGCAGGATCATCTGCCGAAGCCCCGGAACCCCCGCCATCGCCGCGCCCTTGCGCGTCAGTGCGAACCGCCCGTCGCGGCAGCGCTTCAGCACGCCGATGCCCGCACCTGCCTGCAACAGGATCGCCATGCGGTCGTGCGAAAGCCCCGAGTTCAACGCCAGCGCCTCGGCCGAGGCCGGGCCATCCATCAGGCGCGCAGGGATATCCAGCTCGGTCAGGGCGTAGAGAACCTGCGAGCGCACAAACCCCTGAACGATATCAAAAATATCGAGACCATCCCGGCGCGCCAGGCGCCGCAGAAACGGTGTCCTGCTGGCAAAGTCCTGGAAAGACGGGCGCGCCAGAACCCGGTTCAGCCAGCTGTCCCAGCCCCGTCTTGGGTCCTCGGACACATGCGCCATCAAGCGCGCGAGGCCGCCGCCGAAGGCGTCAGCCGCCGGGCCTGCATATTGACCATCTGCGCCAGCATCGCCTCGCCCGGACAGGACGGGATCGAGGCGATCGCGCCGCTCAGGATGTCGTGATAGCGCTGCGTCGCGCCCTCGATTCCCAGCTGGGCCACCGCGTTCGGACGCCCGTGCCGGTCGTCCTGCCCCGCGGGCTTGCCCAGGGTTTCCTCGTCGAAAACGGCATCGCGCAGATCGTCGGCCACCTGGAACGCCTCGCCGATCCTGTCGCCAAGCTCGGTCCACGGTTCAGCCTCCTGCCCGGCGGCGATCGCGCCCATCTGGGTTGCCGCCACGAACAAGGCGCCGGTCTTCGAGCGGTGATAGGCAGCCAGGTCGATCTTGTCCTCGCTCTCCCAGCCCTGGCCCGCGCAGATGCCTCCCGGCATCCCCGACTTCCGCGCCAGCGCCATCACCAGCGCCGCGCTCCGCATCGGGTCGTGGGAGCCTGCGGCCGCCAGAACCTCGAACGCCATCATGATCAGGCTGTCGCCGGCCAGCACCGCCAACGGCTCGGAAAACGCGCGATGCACCGAAGGCTTGCCGCGCCGCATATCGGCATCGTCGAAACACGGCAGATCGTCGTGGACGAGCGAGGCGCAATGCATCAGCTCCAGCGCCGCCGCCGCCGCGTTCGATACCGCCGGCTTGTCGTCGCCACAGGCCATTGCCACCGACAACAGGATCGTTGGCCGAATCCGCGCCCCGCCCGGCGTCGTGGCATATTCCAGCGCGGCGGCCAGCTTGGCCGGCGCCGGCGCCCTCTGACCGCGGCGGACGGCATCCCGTACGGCCTTGTCGATGCGTGATTTGAGGTCCAAAGCACTCTCCCTAACGCGAATGTGTCCAGTTTATGTGACATCTAGCTGTCAATAACACTGGACAGACATTTGCCTTGAGTCAACAATTCCCGCATGTTCGATGTCGACAACATGCGCGGCGGCAAACCGATATCGGTGGTCATCGGCGCCGGAATGGGCGGGCTTGCCACCGCGCTGCGGCTGCAGGCGGCGGGCCATCGCGTCACGCTTGTCGACGCGCATCCCTGGCCCGGCGGCAAAATGCGCACCGTGCCCTCCGAGGCGGGGCCGATCGACGCCGGTCCCACGGTCCTGACCATGCGGCACGTTTTCGACGAGCTTTTCGCCGCGACGGGCACGCGTACCGAGACCCATGTGACTCTGATCCCCGAGCCTCTTCTTGCCCGGCATTTCTGGCCGGATGGCAGCACGCTAGATCTGTCCACTGACGACGACGCCAACGCAGATGCCATCGGCGCCTTCGCCGGAGGAAGGGCTTCGGCCGAATACCGGCGTTTCTCGCGCGAGGCGAAGTCGCTTTTCAATCTGTTCCGGACCCCGATGATGGAGACCGCAGAACCCCGGATCGCCCAACTGGCGCAGGCCACGCTTGCCAATCCGTGGCACCTGCGGACGCTCTCGCCTGCAGCAACGATGACAAAGCTGTTGAGGCGCCGTTTTTCCGATGCCCGGCTTGTGCAGCTCTTCGCCCGCTACGCCACCTATGTCGGCGGCCGGCCCGAAGCATCGCCCGCGCTTCTTTCGCTGATCTGGCACGCCGAGAAACGCGGCATCTGGCGCGTTTCGGGAGGTATGCACCGCCTGGCCGACGCCCTGGCCGAACGATTCCAGGCTATAGGCGGCACATTGCGCCTTTCTTGTCCGGTCGCGTCCATCGACTGCGGCAGTGGCGGGGTCAAGGGAATCCGTACGGCGGGTGGCGAGAGGATTGCCACGGAGTGCGTTGTTTATGCCGGTGACCCGCGCGCTTTGGCCGATGGCCGTCTCGGAGCTTCGGTTGCCCCGATCGCGCGCCAGACCCTCGCGGTTCCGCGCAGTCTTTCGGCCCGCGTCTGGAGCTTTGCCGCCGTGCCCGAGACACAGCTGGAACTCGCCCATCACAACGTCTTCTTCGGCCGAAACGCCAGCGACGAGTTCGAGGACCTTGCCGGCGGTGCGATGCCTGCCGATCCGACGATCTATCTCTGCGCCGAGGACAGGGGTACGGGCGTAACCCCGCCCAACGGTCCGGAACGATTTGAAATCATCCTGAATGCCGCACCGCTCACCGATGCGAAGGCGAACACCGAAGAGGTAGCCGCATGCCGCCAGACGACCTTCCAGACCCTCTCGGCCTTTGGCCTGAAATTCGACCGGGACCCGCCGGATACCGCGCTCAGCACGCCGACAGTTTTCGAGAGCCTGTTCCCGGCGAGCGCGGGCGCGCTTTACGGACAAAGCCCGCACGGGATGACGGCGGCGCTGAAACGACCGCGAGCGAAGACCGAGTTGCGGGGCCTCTACCTGGCGGGCGGGTGCGTGCATCCGGGGGCGGGCGTGCCGATGGCGGCGCTTTCCGGCAAGCACGCGGCCGAGGCGATCTTGAAGGACCGCGTTTCGACCTGACGGTTCCGCCGGACGGCTATGCCTGGTGGTATGTCGACGGGGTCAGCGATGACGGCACGCGCGCGATCTCGGTCATCGCCTTCATCGGCTCGGTCTTTTCGCCCTGGTACCGCTGGTCCGGCCGGCGCGACCCACATGACAATGTCTGCATCAATGTGGCCACCTATGGCCCCGGTGGCCGCTTCACGATGACCGACCGGGGCCGCCCTGCGCTTCGCCAGGCCGAAAGCAGCTTCACGGTGGGGCCGTCGTCACTGACATGGGACGGCAAGCGGCTCGCCATCGAGATCGACGAGATCGGGGCACCCCCACTCGTCAGCCGTGTCCGGGGCCGCATCCTGCTGACGCCCAAGGCGGTGAGCCCGGTCGAGGTCGCATTGACCGGGGACGATGCGCATATCTGGCGCCCCTTCGCTCCTGTGGCGGATATCGACGTGGCGCTGGAGGCGAAGGGCTGGCAGTGGTCCGGCCACGGCTATTTCGACGCCAACTTCGGGACACGCGCACTTGAAGCGGATTTCGACACCTGGACCTGGGGGCGGTATCCGACCTCGCACGGCGCCACCTGTTTCTACGACGCCAGAAGGCGCGACGGCAGCACGCTGGCCACGGCGCTGAGTTTCGATTCCGCCGGGAATGTGTCCGAGGTTGACGCGCCCCCGCAGGCCCGCATGGCGCGCTCGCTCTGGGCCGTGGCGCGCGAGACCCGCGCCGATCCGGGCTATCGCCCGAAACAGGTGATGCCGATGCTGGACGCGCCGTTCTATGCTCGCGCGATGGTGCGCACGCAGCTTGACGGCGAAGAGACGGTCGGCGTGCACGAGGCGCTGGACCTCAGGCGCTTCCGGTCGAACCTTCTGATGCCCATGATCGCGGTGCGCGTGCCAAGGCGGCGGAACTGGCGGTTCTGAGGCGGGCGATGCCGAAGCCGAGTTCGGCATTCCCGGCAGGGCCATTCGGGGTGAACGAATTCTTCACCCTCCGCCCCCCAGGATAGGGGTGGGAGGACGGGGGCTTTGCAGATTACCTGAATTTACGATTCGTTTACCTTACTTCCGACGGATTGAGCTGCATCACCGAGAAGTTCAGCGCTCCCGCCGTAGACACCCATGCGAGATACGGCAGGAACAGCAGCCCCGCGATCCAGTCCAGCCGGAACAACGCGATCATGCAGGCCGCAACCGCGATCCAGAGCGCCGCCAGCACCACCATGCCGCCCTTGATGTTCCGCTTTCCGAAAAACACCGGCGTCCAGAGCGTGTTGAGCGCGATCTGCAGCGCCCAGAGCGCCAGTGCCAGCCCACTGCCTTCCATGCCCGCGACCCGCGCTCCCGCTCCTGAAATGCAAAGATAAAGCGTCGTCCAGGCCACCGGAAACAACCAGTTCGGCGGCGTCCAGCTTGGCTTGTTCAGTGACTTGTACCACTCGCCCGGCTGGAACATTCCGCCGGTGGCGCCCGCCGAGGCGCAGGCGCAAAGGAAAATGCCGAAATACAACCAGGTCATGACAACAGGCCCTTCTCTTGCATCTCGCCGGCCCGCGCAAGATCACGTTGCTTCAGGCTCGCCAGGGCACCGGTCAGCGTATCGCTCCACTGCCGCGCATCCGCATCCCCCGCCGCCTCGACCAGGAACGCCGTCTCGGCAAGCGGCCTGGCGTGGATCATGGGCGATCGCGGCATCACCACCGTCATCCCCGTCCGCACCAGCGACCACCCCGCAAGTGCCGCCTTGTGCTGCCGTGTCGTCACTGCCCGCGCGGCGATCGAGTTGTGCCCCATCGCGCGCAGCCGCGTGCCGATGGCGGCGTAGATGAAACGCGCCGCGAAGATGCCTGGACGCACCGAAAGCGGCAGCGCGCCGATCCCGGCCTCCGAGCGGACGTAAAGGTGCTCGGCCTCGATCAGAAGCCGTTTCACCATCGCGCGCACCGCCTTGGTGCCTTGCGGATCGGCCATGAAGGCCTCGGGTTCGATCCCGGCGTGTTCCAGCCACTCAAGCGGCAGATAAAGCCGCCCCTCAAGCGCGTCCTCGCCCACGTCGCGCGCGATGTTGGTCAGCTGCATCGCCGCGCCCAGGTCCGCCGCCCTCGCAAGCGCGTGCCGGTCGCGAACGCGCATCAGGACGCACATCATCACGCCCACCGCGCTGGCAACACGGGCGCTGTAATCGGTCAGCTCGGAAAGCGTCCGGTAGCGCCGCATGTCCGCATCCCACGCCAGGCCTTCCAACAGCGCCTCGGGCAGCGCGCGCGGCATCTCGAATGTCTCTATAACGGATGTAAACGCCCGGTCAGGCGCAGCGTTGCGCGGCCGCCCGGCATAGGCCAGGTCCAATCGCTCGCGCAACGCCTCGACCGCTGCCGCTTTCCGGCTCGACAGGTCCACCTCGTCATCCGCCAACCGGCAGAAGGCATAAAGCGCCAGCGCCGGATCGCGCACCCGCGCCGGCAACAGTTTCGAGGCGGCATGAAACGACAGCGATCCGTGCCGGATCGCCTCGCGGCAATGCTCCATGTCATTCGGGTCGATCATCGCACCACCTCCGGATCAGGCACCAGCGAGGCCAGCACCTCGGCACTTGAGATAACACCTGGCAAACCGGCACCCGGATGCGTCCCGGCGCCAGCCAGATAAAGCCCCACGGCCTCTTCGCTCACGTTATGCGGACGGAACCACGCGCTCTGGAATATCCTCGGCTCGATCGAGAAGCCCGAGCCGAGCGGCGACAGATACCGGTCGCGGAACGTCTCGGGCGTGAACACTTCCGATGTGGTCAGTTTCGACCCTAAACCGGGCAAAAGCTGCTCTTCCAGCACCGCCTGCACGCGAGCACGATAGGTCTCGGCCATCGCCGACCAATCCACCGGATCGTCATGCCCAAGATGCGGCACCGGGCTGAGCGCATAGAAAGTATCCCCGCCTTCAGGCGCCACGGTCGGATCGGTCACGCTCGGACGATGTACGTAGAGGCTCATATCCTCGGCCAGCTTGCCGGATAGGAAGATGTCATCGACCAGCGCGCCATAACGTGGCCCGTTCAGGATCGTGTGGTGCCCGACATCGGGCCAAAGATCGCGCGTGCCCTTCGTCCCGAAATACCAGACGAACAAGCCCATCGACCAACGCGACCGCTTCAACCGGGCCGGCGTCCAGCGCCGCTTGGCATGATTGCGCAAAAGCCGGTCATAGGTGTGCCCCGCATCGGCGTTCGACACAACGATATCCGCAGTAAGGATCTCGCCGGTCGTCAATCGCACGCCGCGCGCGCGCCCTTTGTCGATCAGGATCTCGTCGGCTTCAGTCTCGTAGCGCACCAATCCGCCCTGGTCGGCGACAACCTCCGCCATCGACCTGGCAATCGCCTCGACGCCGCCAATAGCATAGTGAACGCCGAACTCCTTCTCGAGATGACTGACGAGGATATACATCGACGTCACCCGGAACGGATCGCCCCCGATAAAGAGCGGATGGAACGAGAACGCCATCTGTAATCGCGGATCGCGGAACCGCTTTGCCGCGTGCGAAGCAACCGAGCGATCCGCCCGCAGCCACGCGAATTTCGGCAGGACCTTGACCAGGTCCCAAAGCCGGTGCATCGACTTTCGCCCCAACTCCTCGAACCCGAAGAGGTACCGCGCCTCGCTATCCCGCAGGAACCGGTCATAACCCTTCGCATCGCCGGGCGAGAGCCGCGCCACCTCGGCCCGCATGGCGGTGGTATCCTGGCGCGCAGTAAAGACCGAGCCATCGGGCCAGCGGATCTCGTAGAACGGGTCCAGCGACCGTAAGTCGACATCCGCATCGAAGTCGCGCCCGCAAGCCGACCAAAGCTCTCGAAACACCTGCGGCACCGTGACGATCGTCGGGCCAAGGTCGAACCGGTGCCCATCTTTCCAGATTGCCGAACCGCGACCGCCCGGACCGTCCAGCCGGTCAAGAAGCGTAACGCGATATCCCTTAGCCCCCAGGCGCATGGCCGAGGCGAGACCTCCCAGACCGGCCCCGATCACAACCGCCTTCGGGGCGTTGCCGGTCGGAATCAGCGCGGATAGGGTCGGATCGTTCCTGGTCATGGTTCTGACGCTATACCTGTCAGTTTGAATTGACAATCTTCTCGCGACTCGCTGAAACTGTCAGCACAAGTTGACACATCTGGAGTGCCCGCCATCCAAACCGTCACACTGACCCTCTACCGGTTCGAGAGCCTGGCCTCGCGCCTTTGGGCCTTCGCCATGATGGGCCTTGCCCGCCCAGCAATGGCCCGCGTCCCCGGCCTCAAGTTCTGGAAACTTTGCGGCGCCGGGGCCGAGGAGCGTTTCACGATCCGCCCCAACACACGGGTCTGCAGCATGCTCTGCGTCTGGCCCGACGCCGAAACGGCACGCAGGCAGTTGCGCGAGAACCGCATCTTCTCCCGCTACCGCGCCCGCGCCAGCGAAAGCTGGACCGTCTTCATGACACCTGTTTCCACTTGGGGCGCGTGGTCCGGCGTCGCCCCCTTCACGGTGCAGGAACCGGGCTATCACGGGCCCCTCGCCGCGCTGACCCGCGCGACGCTGCGCCCCGGCGCGCTGCTCCGGTTCTGGGGCCGGGTGCCGGACATCAACCGCGTGATCGGCGCCGACCCGAACGTGGCTTTCAAGATCGGCATCGGCGAGGTCCCGCTTCTGCACCAGGTCACCTTCTCGATCTGGCCCGACACATCGACAATGGCCGCCTTCGCCCGCGACAAGTCGGGCCCGCATGCGCAAGCCATCAAGGCAGTGCGCGAGGGGAAATGGTTCCGCGAGGAGCTTTATGCCCGCTTCCGCATCCTTGGCGAGGAAGGCAGCTGGCACGGAGAAAGCCCGTTGAAAGCGCTGGCGCTGACATGACCCAGGCCTTTCCCTTCTCCGCCATCGTCGGTCAGGACGACATGAAACGCGCGATGATCCTGACCGCCATTGATCCAAAGCTGGGCGGCGTTCTGGTCTTCGGCGATCGCGGCACCGGCAAAAGCACCGCGGTCCGCGCGCTCGCGGCGCTGCTGCCGGAAATCACCGTGGTCAAAGGTTGTCCCGTAAACTCTGAGACATCCCGCGACGTGCCGAAATGGGCCGGAATAGAGACGAAAGAGACGCACGCGCTCCCCACCCCCGTGGTCGATCTCCCCCTCGGCGTGACCGAGGACCGCGTGACCGGCGCACTCGACATCGAACGTGCGCTGACCCGTGGCGAGAAGGCGTTCCAGCCGGGCCTCCTGGCGCAGGCCAACCGGGGCTACCTCTACATCGACGAGGTCAACCTGCTCGAAGATCACATCGTCGACCTGCTCCTCGACGTCGCGCAATCGGGCGAGAACGTCGTCGAACGCGAAGGTCTCTCGATCCGCCATCCTGCCCGCTTCGTGCTGGTCGGCTCCGGCAACCCCGAAGAGGGCGAACTTCGCCCCCAGCTTCTCGACCGCTTCGGCCTCTCGGTCGAGGTCCGCTCTCCCGACGACATCGAGGAGCGCATCGAGGTCATCAAGCGCCGCGACGCTTACGAGACCAACCCGAAAAACTTCCTCCGCCGCTTTCGCCCCAAGGACCGCGAGATTCGCGACCGCATTCTTTCGGCGCGCGAGGTTTTGCCCGGAATAGAGACGAAGAGGCCCATCCTGAAAGACTGCGCCCAGCTCTGCGTCACCCTCGGGGCCGACGGCCTCCGGGGCGAGTTGACGCTTCTCCGTGCCGGCCGCGCGCTCGCTGCCTACCAGGGAGACACCGCACTCACCCGCGACCACCTCCGCGCCGTCGCACCCCTTGCCCTCTCGCACCGCCTCCGCCGCGATCCCCTTGACGAGGCCGGCTCGTCCACCCGCGTCGCCCGCACCGTGGCCGAGGTCCTGGGGTGAGCCCCGGCCAGGCCGCATGGGCGCAAGCCTGCCTGGCCCTGAACCTGCTTGCCACCGATCCCGCCGGCCTCCGCGGCCTGACCCTCCGCGCCCGCTCCGGCCCGGTCCGCGACACCTACCTCGATGCGCTCCGTCACCTTCCCGGCCCTGTCCGCAAGCTGCACCCCGCCATGCCGCGCGACGCGCTGCTGGGTGGCCTCGACGTCACGCAAACCCTCGCCACCGGCAAACTCGCGACCTCCGAAGGCCTCCTCGACACACCCGGAACCCTCGTCCTGACGATGGCCGAACGCTGCCCGCCCGAGATGGCCGCGATCATCGCTGCGCGTCTCGACGACATGCCCGGCCTTACCCTGATCCTGCTCGACGAAGGCGCCGAACCAGACGAACGCGCACCGCGAGCGCTGGCAGACCGCCTCGCCTTTCATGTCAGCCTCGACGGCATCGGGCGACTGGAAGCGAAACCGTCTTCCCTTCATCTCTTGAAAAATACG
>JAJDOD010000005.1 GCA_022340315.1 Silicimonas sp.
TCGGCGAAGACCAAATCCGTGTAAAAGGCGAGAAAAGTCTCCTCGTCCGGCAGGTCGCTCGCCTCGGCGTCCCAGGTCTTCAGCGTCTGCACCGTCCGCGGAATGGTGTCGCCGACAATATTGTTCTCGACCGATCGGAACAGCATGTCCGCGATGGGAGCGACAAATGTCACCATGATGAAGACGAGCAGGGGCACAACCAAAAGGAAGGCCCGCATCTTTTCACGTCGCAATGCCCTGTTCAGGCTGCGCTTGAGTGGCGTGCCATCGGCGGCCAGGACGGCGCCTTTGTCTGCAGTTGCATCGCTCATGCCATGCCCTCAACAATTACAAAGGAGGTGTCGGCGTTGGCGCGACGGATGTCGGCCACCTCTTGATAAGCCGGGTCGTGATAGGCATTCACAGCCGCCTCGTAGGACGGAAACTCGATCATCACATGCCGGTCGAGCGACGTGCCTTCGACCGTATCGGACTGCCCGCCGCGGATCATGAAGCGCCCGCCGAGACCTTCGATAATCGGCGTGTCGCGCTCGACATATTCCTTGTACGCGTCAGGGTTCTTCACCGTCACATGTACAAGCCAGTATCCCTTAGGCATCCCCGTCCCCCGGTCGTGGTCGTAGGTGGGGTGGGCGAAGACCGCCCACCCCGCGTGTCGCTTACTGGGCCAGCCACGCCTGGAACTTGGCGTCCAGATCGTCGCGGTAGTCAGCCCACCAGAGGTAGTTGTTCACGAAGGTGTTCTCCGCGTTGTTCGGATCGGTCGGCATATGCGGCGCCATTTCGATCCCAAGCTCGGCATGGGTGCTGACCAGCGGCGCCGAAGAGGCGCGGGCCGGACCGTAGGAGATGTACTTCGCCTGGTCCGCCAGACGCTGGGTGTCGGTCGCGAAGAACAGGTAGTCCATCACGCGAGCGAGACGCTCGTCCGAAAGACCTGCCGGAACAACCCAGCCGTCGATATCGAACATCTGCCAGTCCCAGGCCATGCCGATCGGCTGGTTCTGTTCAACGATCGCCGAGAACAGGCGGCCGTTATAGGTCGAGCCCATGAAGATCTCGCCGTCGGCGAGCCACTGGATCGGCTCGGCAGCCGCCGACCACCAGAGGGTCTCGTCCTTGATCGTTTCCAGCTTGGCGAACGCACGCTCCTGACCTTCCTCGGTTTCGAGCGCGTCATAGACATCCTCATACGCAACGCCATCGCACAGCAGCGCCCATTCCAGGTTGGCAATCGGGTTCTTGTTCAGCGCCCGCTTGCCCGGATAGGTCTCCAGGTCGAACACGTCACATGCGCCCTTCGGCGGCTCGGCTCCCGCCGGCACCATGTCGGTCCGGTAGCCGAAGGTGGTCGAGAAGACGATCTGCGGAATGAAGCAGTCAGACACGATCATGTCGCCGAAGTCGTCGGAAGCCGAGGTGCCGTCGGGCGCTGCCGCAAGCATCTCGTCGTGGTCGATCTCCATCGCCAGGCCTTCGTCGCAAACCCGAATGGCGTCAGCGGCCTCAAGGTCAACCAGGTCCCAGGTGATGTTGCCCGCTTCGCTCTGGGCACGCATCTTCGAGACGCCTTCCGACGAGCTTTCGTCGTTGACGATGCTGATGCCGGTCATTTCGATATACGGATCGTGATAGGCATTCTTTTGCGAGGCCGAGTAAGCGCCGCCCCACGAGACGATGGTCATTTCGTCGGCCATGTGGCCTTCGGCGAGCGAGGTGCCGGCCGTCATGGCCAGCGCCGCTGACGCCAGGATAGTCGTTGTCAGTTTCATACTATACTCCCTGTCCCGAACATGATCATGAAGGCCGGACCTCGGGACTGGCTCCCGACCTGCTTGTTCCCGCAACCCCGATGGACATCGAAGCGCGGCATGGCTCAGGCGTCAAGCGCCCGACAATCTTCCGGAAGCCAGCCGATCTCGACCGTTGCTCCGGGCTCGAGGCGAACCTGGTCGGCGGCGTTCCGTGTCTTGACGATGAAGTTGTCCCGTCCCGCAACCCGGAGCCGGGTGCGGAAAATGTCACCCATGTAGATGAACTCGAGCACTTCGGCGCTGAGTGTATGGGCCCCCGGTTTCAGCCGGTCCTTGTTCAGTTCGACCCGCTCGGGCCGGATGGAAACAAGTGTCTTTTCGCCTGCCTTGGTGACGTTCACAGGCTTTGCATCTATGATGTCGCCGGACTCCAGCCTTACCGTGCAGCTCTCCCCGTCGAGGGTCTCGACAGTACCTGCAAGCGTGTTGTTCTCACCGATGAACTGCGCGACGAAACTGTTCTCGGGTTCTTCGTACAGGATATCCGGCGGCGCCAGCTGCTGGATGCGCCCGTCGTCGAACACGGCAACCCGGTCCGACATCGTCAGCGCCTCGGTCTGGTCGTGGGTGACATAGACAGTCGTAATGCCCAGGTCATGCGCCAGCTTGGTGATCTCGAACTGCATGTGTTCGCGCAACTGCTTGTCGAGCGCGCCAAGCGGTTCGTCCATGAGCACCAGTTCAGGCTCGAACACCAACGCGCGCGCCAGCGCGATCCGCTGCTGCTGGCCACCCGAAAGCTGGCCCGGCCTGCGGCCGCCGAATGCCCCCATCTGGACCATGTCCAGCGCGCGCATCACCTTGGCCTCGCGGTCGGACTTGCCCATCTTCCGCACTTCCAGCGGGAAGGCCAGGTTCTCGGCGACAGTCATGTGCGGGAAAAGCGCGTAGTTCTGAAACACCATCCCGATCCCGCGCTTGTGGGGCGGGATGTTGTTGATCGGCTTTCCGCCGAGAAGGATTTCCCCGTGCGTCGCGGTTTCAAACCCGGCAAGCATCATGAGGCAGGTGGTTTTCCCGGAACCCGACGGCCCCAGCATGGTCAGGAATTCACCTTTGCCGATGGAAAGGTTCAGGTCCTTTACGACAAGAATTTCCCCGTCGTAGCTCTTCTGAACCCGTTCAAAGACGACAAAGCCGTCCGATCCTGTGTCTTGTGGCACGTGTTCTCCCCAGTCCTGTCCCAGACACCGTGCAGCCAACACGATGTTATTCCTGATTTCAACCAGATAGACGGAAAGTGTTCCCAGGCGGCCCGAACTGCCCGGTTTCAGAGCCGCATGAGCCTTTTCACACGGTCTATTCAGCACTTTTCGAAATGGGCCGTTTCGGATCGGTTTTTGACCCCGAGCCAACGACTGACAGCCCGATTCAGAGCCGCAAACTCAAATGGGTTCGACTTTCGCGCCCGGTGGCGAATCAGGCATGTTTCCCACCGGCAAAGCGCATCGGACGCTTTTCTTGAGCCTTTTCCCCTTTTATAGTGACGCAAATCGGCACCGCGGGACGCCGAGGGACAACAAAAGGCAGAGCAGTGGCCCACATCATAGTTGTCGGAAACGAAAAGGGCGGCGCCGGCAAGTCCACCGTCTCGATGCACATAGCGACATCTCTCGTGCGGATGGGCCATGTGGTCGGCGTTCTGGACCTTGATCTCAGGCAGCGCAGCTTCGGGCGCTACATCGACAACCGCAAGCGCTTCATGCAGTCAGAGAACCTCGACCTGCCATGTCCGATCTATCGCGATCTGCCGAACATCGCGCCCGAAAGCCTCGGCCCGGGTGAGAACATCTACGACCAGCGCCTTTCAGCCGCCGTGACCGGCCTCGAGCGCGAGGTCGAGTTCATCCTGATCGACTGTCCCGGTTCGCACACCCGCCTCAGCCAGGTCGCGCACTCGCTGGCCGACACCCTTGTGACGCCCCTCAACGACAGTTTCGTTGATTTCGACCTGTTGGCGAATATCGACCCTTCAACAGGCAAGGTCCTTCAACCCTCGATCTATTCCGAGATGGTCTGGAACGCCCGCCAGCTTCGCGCCCAGGCCGGGCTCGACCCGATCGACTGGGTCGTGGTCCGCAACCGCGTCGGCGCGCAGGCCATGCACAACAAGAAGAAGATGGCGGAAGCGGTTCAGGCGCTGGCAAAGCGGATAGGCTTTCGGGTCGCGCCCGGTTTTGCCGAGCGGGTGATCTTCCGCGAGCTTTTTCCCAGGGGGCTGACGCTACTCGATCTGCGGGATATCGGCGTTCAGAACCTGAACCTGTCGAACGTGGCCGCGCGTCAGGAATTGCGCGAACTTGTCAAAGAACTTCGTCTGCCCGGTGTGACGGTCGACTTCTGACCTCGCGTGACCGGCCGGCATCGTCGAAAAGCCGCGAGATGACGCCGGTCCGCTTGCTGGTGGCGCGCTCCTGCTCTTCTTCCTCCAGGATTTCCTCCTGAGACCGGATCGGCTGGAATGCCGACGTGGGGCCTGGGCCTCTCGTTGCCATACCTTCAAGGGCTCCGCCTTCCGACTTGGCGGGCGGACTCTCGGGAAGGCGTTTGCGCCCGAGCATGGATATGAGCCAGTGTCGAAACAACGGGATTCTCGTTACGTAGTTCGAGAAAACTGTCGCCAGTCAACGAGGCGGCATGATGGCGGTTTCGGGGTCGATTGTACGCAAACCGCGAACACAGCGTTCTGCAAACACGCGGCACCAAAACGGCAACCGCCGCCGCAGATTGTACGGCGGCGGTTGTCGGCCCGGTGGGGTTCTCCCGCGACTCAGATCTCGGCCAGCTCCTGCTTGAGATCGCCCATCTCGGCGCCCCCGGACATGAGCCGCCGCATCTCGTGATCGCTGATCTCGGAGGCAGTACCGGAACCGATAACCTTGCCGAGCGCCAGGAAGGTGAAACGGTCGCCGACAAGCCGCGAGTGGATCTCGTTATGGGTGATGAAGATGATCGCGATATCTCCACGGGCGCGCACCCGCTTGATCGTCTTCAGAACCCCCATCTGCTGCTTCTGGCCCAGCGCCGAGGTCGGTTCGTCGAGAATCAGAACCTTCGCGCCGAAGTGAATCGCACGCGCGATCGCCAGCGTCTGACGCTGACCGCCCGACATGGTGCCGACCGCCTGCGTCGGGTCCGAGAAGTCGATCCCGATCTTCAGCATCTCGTCATGGGCGATCTGGTTCATCTCGTCCATGCGCATGGTCCCAAGCGGACCCTTCAGTTCCCGTCCCATGAAGAAGTTGCGCGTCACGCTCATCAGCTGGTTCAGCGCCAGGTCCTGGTACACCGTGCCGATACCGGCGGCCGAGGCGTCGCGCGGCGACCGGAAGTTGACCGGCTTTCCCTCGATGTAGATCTGGCCGCTGGACGGCTGGTGAACACCGGCCAGCGTCTTGATCAGGGTCGATTTGCCTGCGCCGTTGTCACCCAGAAGCGCATGAACCTCGCCGGGATAGACTTCCAGATCGACACCGCCCAGCGCGGTGAAGGGCCCGAACCGCTTGGTCAGGTTCTCGACGCGGAGATATGGTTCGGCCATTGCTCAGATCCCTCCCGTGATACGTTTGCGGATGCGCTCGTTGGCGAACACGGCCGCCAGCAGGATCGCGCCCAGGAACACCCTGAACCATGCCCCGTCGATCTCCGGAATGAAGAACACAGCATTCGACACGAGGCCGACGGTGATCGCTCCGAATATGACGCCGAGCACCGAACCGAATCCCCCGGTCATCAGCGTTCCGCCGACAACCGCGATGGCGATCGCGAAAAGCTCCATCAGGTTGCCCTTCGCGGCATCCGACGTGTTGGTGTCGAAGACCTGACAAGCCGCGAACATGGTCGCACAGAAGGCGGTGAACATGAACAGGCCGACCTTCACAGCGTTCACCGGCACGCCGTTGGCCCGCGCGGCTTCCTTGTTGTCGCCGGTGGCATAGATCCAGTTGCCCAACTGGGTGCGGCTGAGGATGAACCACGCGGCACCCGCGATGATCAGCCACCACAGGAAACGAGCGTCGAAGCCCTCGACCCACTGCTCGCCCCGGCGGTTCAGGTTACCGCCTAGCATGAACCAGAGATCATAGAACCACCCAAAGACCTGTCCGCCGAGGATGTCAGCAACCCAGCTTTCCTGCTTGTAGTCCGGCAGACCCGAGATCTGCGTCGACTGGTTGATCAGGCGGAAAGCCACCTCGGTCACGCCGCGCATGAAGAACAGGAACGCCAGCGTCACGATGAAGCTCGACAGTCCCGAACGGACCACGACCGTGCCAATGACCCAACCGATGCTCAGGGTCATGGCAAGCGTGATGAGGAATGCCAGGAACGGCGTCGCCTCGCCAAACCCGAATGGCAGTCCCCATTTGAGCATCATGGCCATCGACATCCCGGCAAAGCCGATCATCGACCCGATGGAGAGATCGAACTCCCCGGCGATCATCAGCAATGCGGCTCCGGTCGCGATGATCCCGTATTGCGCGATGATCGCGATGTTGTTCTTGAGGCCCAGCGCGTTGAACGCCTTGCCATCCGATGCAAGGGCCAGCGCAAGAATGATCACGATCATCACGATGAACGACCCGATCTCGGGCCGTCGGATCATGCGCTGAAACCAGGTTTCCTTTGCTAGTCGGTCGGATTCACTTCTGTCTGCCATCCCGTCCCCACAATTCTGATTGCCAAGTCCCCTATGAGACGGAACAGGCGGGGAATATCCCCGCCTGCCCCATATTCGCCTGTGGCGACCCTTAGCGGTCGATCCCCGCAAGTTCCTTGACGGCCGCGGCGTTCGACGCATCGACGAAGCCCGGACCCGACGGGATATTCGCGCCGGGCAGCAGACCTGCCGAGTTGTTGTAGAGGTGCAGAACGATCACCGGCATATAGCCCTGGAGACGCTGCTGCTGGTCGATGGTGAACGAGGCCTGACCGGCTTCGATCATGTCCATCACGCCGGGGCTCAGGTCGAAGCAGGCCAGGTGCACATCGGCGCCCACTTCCTCGATCGCGCGATTCGCGGCTTCGCAGACATGCGGGCCAACCGCCAGAACGCCATCAATGGACTCGTCTGCCTGAAGCGCGGCAGCCGTCCGGGTCTGGATCTGCGTCGGGTCGTTCGACACGTCGATCTGGTTCAGTTCGGCGCCCATCGCGTCGAAGTAACCGGTGCAGCGATCCACGAGGGCCGTGTTGAAGGCCTCCTGGTTCAGGCAGAGACCCTTGGTCACGCCTTCCGCCTTGGCACGCTCGCCAGCGGCGAAGCCGGCCTCACGCTCGGGCTGGCCAACGTGCATCAGCGCGCCCAGTTCCTTGGACGATTCGAGACCCGAGTTGATCGTCACGACCGGAATACCATCCGCGACGGCAGCCCGGATCGCAGGCCCGAGCGCCGCGGCGTCAGGCAACGACACGATGATGCCATCGGGCTGCGAAGCGGCGGCGGCCTCGATCAGTTTCGCCATCGCGGCCATGTCGCCGGAAACGTCGAAGTTGTACTCGAGCGTCGCGCCCACATCCTCGGCAGCGTCCTTGCCGCCCTTCTCGACCACCGGCCAGAACGGGTCGGTGCCCTGCGTGTGCGTGATCATGACATAGCGCTCCTGAGCGAATGCTCCGGTTGCGGCAATGGTGGCGGCAGCCGCCGCCAGAAGAAGTCTTTTCATGGGGTTCCTCCCTATTGAACCGGGTGCGAATTAAGGCGCGAAGAAATTTTAGCGCAAGCGGAATGTGCCATTTGCCCGCATTTTTTGCAACCGGTTGCAAATTTACTGGCAAAAGCTCCGGCTCACTGGTAAGAAGTTGGGCTTCCGGTGCTTGCAGGCCAGCTTGGGTTTGCTATCGTCCGCCCGTGCACAAGCTTGACCATTACGCCCGAGAACCGTTCCGCCCCCTTGGCGAGCACCTGCCGGTGACCAGTTGACGCGCGCTGCCATCATCGGCCTCGGCATGGTGTCGAAGACTTACGGCGCGGCCTTCCGGAACAGCGACAGGGTCAGCCTGCGCTCGGCCTATGCCCCCAGCCTCGACAGCCAGGAAAGGTTTCTCTGCACCTTCCCCGACGTTTGCGACCGCATGGCAAGCAGCGTTCAGGACATTGCCGACGATCCCGATATCGACTTCGCCATTGTCACCACACCGCCGAACGCCCGGCGTCAGATCGTCGAAACGCTGGCCGCTGCGGGAAAACCCATCCTGATGGAAAAGCCCGTCGAACGCTCGCTCGACCGCGCCCGCTCTCTCGTCGAGCTTTGCGAGGAACTCGACGTCCCTCTCGGCATCGTGCTCCAGCACCGCGCGCGCCCGGCTGTCGGAACCCTTCGTGAAAGGCTCGAAGGCCTCGGCCCTCTCGTCGCCTGCGAAGCCACCGTACCGTGGTGGCGCCCGCAGGCCTACTACGACGAGCCGGGACGCGGCACCTATGACCGCGACGGGGGCGGCGTGCTCATCAGCCAGGCGATCCACACGCTCGATCTCATGCTGTCCTTGACCGGCCCGGTGGCCGAAGTAACGGCGATGTGCGCGACCACCGCCTTCCATTCGATGGAGGCCGAGGATTTCGTGACCGCCGGCATCGCCTTCGCCAACGGAGCCGTCGGCCATGTCTTTGCCTCGACGGCCAGCTTTCCCGGCAAGGGCGAGCGCATCACGCTCCACTGCCAGAACGGCACCGCATCTCTCGCCGCCGGCCTCCTGACACTGGATTACCGCGACGGACGACGCGAGGAATTCGGAGATGCCGCGACTTCCGGCGCCGGGGCCGATCCGATGGCGTTCACCAGCGACTGGCACCAGGCCGTGATCGAGGATTTCGCGGACGCCGTCGACACCGGCCGCAAGCCCCTCGTCACCGGCCGCGAGGCGCTGGAAGTCCATGCCCTGATCGCGGATATTGAAACCTCGGGCCGCACCGGCCAGCGCATCAGGGCAAACGCCAGATGAGCCTCAAACTCGGCATCCTCGGCATCGACCACGGTCATATCTTCGGCATGCTCTCGCACATGAAGGCGCAGGGCTGCACCGCCGACGCCTATTGGACCGACGGCCCAGCCGTCACCGAGGACAAGTTCCGCGCCACCTTCCCGGAACTGGCAAAGACCGACGACCGCCGCCGCATCCTCGACGATCCGGACGTTGACCTCGTCCTGATCTCAGCCGTCCCCGAGGACCGCGCCGCCCTCGCCATCGAAGCCATGCGGGCGGGCAAGGATGTGATGGTCGACAAGCCCGGCTGCACCACGCTTGACCAATTGGCCGAACTTCGCCGCACGCAGGCCGAGACGGGCCGCATCTGGACCGTAAATTTCTCCGAACGCTTCCAGGTTCCCGCCGCCACCAAGGCCGAGGAGCTTGTTTTCGGCGGCGCTATCGGACGCGTCGTGCAGACCGTTGGCCTCGGACCGCACAAGAAGAACCTCAAGACCCGCCCCGCCTGGTTCTACGAGCGCGCGCGCTACGGCGGCATCCTCTGCGACATCGGCAGCCACCAGATCGACCAGTTCCTGCACTTCACCGGCAGCGACACCGCCGAGATTGCCCACGCCCATGTCGAGAACACGACGCTCCCCGAACACCCGGGTTTCCAGGACTTCGGCGAGATCGTGCTGCGCTCGCCCCAGGGCCACGGCTATATCCGCGTCGACTGGTTCACCCCCCTCGGCCTGCCCACATGGGGCGACGGACGGCTCATTATCCAGGGCACCGAGGGCCAGATTGAATTGAGGAAGTACACCGACATCGGCCACCCCCACGTCACCGACACGCTCTACCTCGTCAATGGCGAGGAAAACGTCCGCATCGACTGCGCGCAGGCCGGGCTCCCCTACTTCGCCCGCCTCGTGGCGGATGTGCAGGACCGCTCCGAGACCGCCGTGAAACAGGGCCACACCTTCACCGCCTCTGAACTGGCCATCCGCGCCCAGATGCAGGCCGAGGCATGACCCGCACCGTCGCCATCGTCGGCGCCGGCATCGGCGCCCAGCACCTCGACGGCTTCCTCGCCCTGCCCGAACGCTTCCGCGTCGCTACCATCTGCGACCTGAACGGCAGCCGGGCCGAAGCCATCGGAAGCGCCAACGGTATTCCCACCAGAACCGATCTGCGCGCGGTCGTGAACGATCCCTATATCGACATCGTCGATATCTGCCTGCCCCCGCATCTGCACCTCGCCACATGTGTCGAGGCGCTCGAGGCGGGAAAGACCGTGATCTGCGAAAAACCCCTCGTGACCTCGCTCGCCGAAGCCGATGCCCTCGCCGCCGCCGTGGAAGCCACCGGCCTCAACGTCTTCCCCGTCTTCCAGTACCGGTTCGGCCCCGGCTTCGCCCAGTTGCGCCACCTCATCGACAAGGGCCTCGCCGGTCGCTGCTACGCCGGGACGCTCGAGACCCACTGGAGCCGCGACGCCGAGTACTATGCCATTGATTGGCGTGGCACCTGGGCGGGTGAGAAAGGCGGCGCGCTCCTCGGTCACGCGATCCATATCCACGACATGCTCACCGCCGCGCTCGGCCCCGTCGCCCGCGTCTATGCCGAAACCGCCACCCGCGTGAACGACATCGAAACCGAGGATTGCGCCGCGCTCTCGATCCGCATGGCCGATGGCGCCCTGATCACGTCCTCGGTCACCTTGGGGGCCGCGGACAACACCAGCCGCCTGCGCCTGATGTTCGAGGGCTTCACGGTCGAAAGCGGCCACGCCCCCTACGCCCCCGCCGCCCACGGATGGAACTTCATCGCCCGCGCGCCCACATCCCAGGGCGATATCGACACCGCGCTCGCGACGCTGAGTGAACCGCAAACGGGCTATGCGGGCTTCTTCGCGGCCATCGCCGACGCGCTCGACGGCAAAACGTCGGATGCCGTGACTTTCGCAGATGGCCGCCGTTCACTCGAATTCGTCACTGCCGCCTATCATTCGGCGCGAACCGCAAGCGCGGCAAACCTGCCGTTGACGCGTGACCATCCGCTTTACCAGAGCTGGCAGCCCTGAGCAGTACTCAGAAGTTCCGCACCACGAACTCCGCCGGGCGGCTGTGCTCGACCACGTGCCGCGCGTTCGGCAAGTCGTTGTCTTCCATCTTCTCGCGCAATGTCTCGCCGGTCAGCGCCTGCCACCGGTCCGAAAGGCGGCGCTCCAGTTCCTCGATCGGAACCTGCAGGTAGACCGTGGTATCGAAGGAAAGGTCGGTCCAGGGCGCTTCGTTCAGAAGCAGGTAATTCCCCTCGACGATCAGGTGCCGAACGGATCGGGGAATGAACCGCGCCGCGTTCCGCGCGATCTCGATGCTGCGATCGAAGACAGGTACCGCGATCTCGTCTTCCTCGTCGGCCCGGAGGCGGCTCAGCATCGCGGCAAACCCGCCCACGTCGAAGGTGTGCGGCGCCCCCTTCCGGGCGCGCCAGCCGCGCGCATTCAAAACGACGTCGTCGAAATGATACCCGTCCATCGGGAACACCGCAGCGCTTCCCGGCTCGCGTTCGTTCAACGCTTCCGCCAACCGGTCCGCCAGCGTCGACTTGCCCGAGCCCGGAGGTCCGGCCACGGCCGTGATGTGCCGCGCCTTGGCCCCACGCTCGGCAAGCACATCCACCAGCGCCTCGAATTCAACAACCTTCATCTTGCAATCGCTCCACCGCCCAGCGTGCTGCCTCCGCCACCACCGGGTCGCTATCTTCTACCAATTCCTGCGCGACCGAAAGCAACTCCTTCGCGCCCGAGTTGCCAATCGCATAGGCCACGTTCCTTACGAACCGGTCGCGCCCGGTCCGCTTGATCGGCGATCCCGAGAATTTCTCCCGAAACGCCGCGTCATCCAACCGGGCCAGCTCGGCCAGGCGCGGGTGATCGAGATCGCCCCGCGCCGCATAGCGCTGATCCCGCCCCTCATGCGCAAACTTGTTCCACGGGCAAACCGCCAGGCAATCGTCGCAGCCGTATATCCTGTTTCCCAGCCCCGGCCGCAACGCCGGATCGACCGGCCCCTTGTGCTCGATCGTCAGATACGAGATGCACCGCCGCGCATCCAGCTGGAACGGAGCCGGAAACGCATCTGTCGGGCAGATGTCCAGGCACTTGCGGCAGCGCCCGCAGTGCTCGCCTTCCGGCGCATCGGGCTCCAGCGCCACCGTCGTGAAGATCGAACCAAGGAAAAACCAGTTCCCCAGGGACCGGCTGAGCAGGTTCGTATGCTTGCCCTGCCAGCCCAGGCCGGCCGCCTGCGCCAGGGCCTTCTCGGCCACCGGCGCGGTATCGACGAAAACCTTTACCTCGCAACCAGCCTCGCCCACCAGCCAGCGCGCCACGCGCTTCAGCCGCTTCTTGACGATGTCGTGATAGTCCCTCCCCCGCGCATAGACCGAAACGACACCCCTCTCGCGATGTGCCAGGTCCTCCAGCGGATCGTGCTCCGGCGTGTAGGGCTCGGCCAGCATGACAACGGATTGCACCTCGGGCCAGAGCTGCCGGGGATCGCCCCGCCACGAACTCCGCTCCGCAAGCCAGCCCATCTGCCCCTGCCGTCCCTCGGCCAGAAACCTCTCCAGCCGCCCCGGCACCTCCGGAACGGCATCGGGCGCGCAAACCCGGCAGGCGGCGAAACCCACCTGCGATGCTTCCTCCCGAAGCCGCTCTTTGAGACCGGAACAATTCAACTCAAATTGTCCTTCTTTCTGGCAAAAATATCCCGGAGCGCGAGGCAGAGCCTCGCAAGTACCTCAGAAATCCAGGTCCGCGTAATGCGGGGGCGGCGGGAAACCGGGCACCGCGTCGGCCAGCAGGCTGCGGAAGGCCGGGCGCGATTTGATCTTCGCGTACCAGTCCCGCACCGTCTGGTTCAGCGTCCAGTCCACGTCCGAGATATAGTCCAGCGACGACAGGTGCGCGGCAGCGGCGAAATCCGCCAGCGACAACTCGGACCCCGCCAGCCAGCGGCGCTCGTCCAGCAGCCAGCCGAGATATTCCAGGTGGAACTTGATCGCCCGCGCCCCCGCCTTGACGTTGCCGCTGTCGGGATACCCCTCCTTGGTGATCTTCTTGTTGACCCGCTCGTAAAGCAGCTTCGACGTCACCTCGTGATGAAACTTGTCGTCGAACCAGCTCACCAGGCGGCGCACCTCGTGCCGCGCGACCGGGTCCTTGGGCAAGAGAGCAGGCTCGGGATAACGCTCCTCGATGTACTCGCAGATCGGGGTGCTCTCGGAAAGCGTGACCCCGTCGATCTTCAGCACCGGGACCTTGCCCGCCGGATTGCGGCGTATGAAGTCCGGATCGCGCTCCCAGTATTTCTCCTCGACCAGTTCGACCTCGAGTTTCTTCTCGGCCAGCGACAACCGCACCTTCCGGCAGAACGGAGACAGCGGAACGTGGTACAATCGGATCATGACCGGTCGGGCCCCTTGCAGAGTTGCCTATCAATGCCGTGATGAACGCAAAGATTCAACTCGGACGCGTTCACTGGAAGCAGGCCGCCCGGCCGTCCCGGTCGATCGTCGCGGCCCCGTCCGCGATCTGCGCGGCGCGACGGCGCGTGGCGGTCGACGGGACGACCGCCTGTCGTTCCTTCGGATTTGGCAATACGGCCGCCAGAAGCGCCGCCTGCCGTCCGGTCAGCGCCGCCGCCGAGACCCCGAAATGATGCTGCGCCGCCGCCTCGATCCCGAAAACGCCGGTGTCGAACTCGGCCATGTTGAGATAGACCTCCAGGATCCGACGCTTGCTCCACATCGCCTCGACCACCGGCGTGAACATCGCTTCCAGCGCCTTGCGCGGCCAGCTCCGCCCATGCCAGAGCCACACGTTCTTCACCGTCTGCTGCGTCAACGTCGAGGCGCCGCGGTTGCCGCCCTCGGCGATGGCAGCGCGCAGCTGGCCCATGTCGAACCCCCAGTGCAGGCAGAAATTCGCGTCCTCCGCCGCAACCGTCGCGCGCAGCATTTCCGGCGCGATCTCGTCCGCCGGCACCCAGCTGCGCCGGATGCTGCCATGCGCAAGACCCTCCGACAGGATGTACGGCGTGGTCGGCGGAGGCACCAGGGCGTACAGGCCAACCCAGGCCACGATAGCGAGAAACAGCGAAAGCACCGAACGGCGGAGCAGCCCGGAAAGCGACAGCCGAGTTTGCTTCGGCGTCTTCTTTCGGCGGGTACCGGCTTTTCTGCTCGTTGCCTTCCTTACCATGCCGTCAAGTTGCACGGGCGGCGGCTCAGGGCAAGTGCGTCGCCTATTCCGCCGCGGCCCGCTTCGAGACCGCCTCGGCCTTCTCCTTCTCGATTCGGCGCGAGATCACACGCTCGCGGCGCTTGGCAAACTTCTTCTTCAACCGCGCCAGCCGGGCTTTCTGATAAGCTGCAATCAGCGGGTTGGCCAGGAAATAGGCCGCGATCCCGGCAGCCAGTCCGGGAAGGAAGCCGCCCACGAGATAGGGAAAGAAAACCCGGTCCCAGAAATGGGCAAGGCCCAGCCAGTGCGCGGTGTCGGCGGTAAAGATCGCCACGAAGTTGCGCCAGAGATCGGTGGCCGCATCGCTGAACGAGCCGAAGATCAGCGGCAGGGGCAGTGGCCGCTCACCCATGATGAACGCCCCCGTTTCGACCGAGATCGCCGCGATGAACGGGAACGTCAGCGGGTTGCCGAAAAAGGTCGCAAGCAGCGCGGCGACAATATTGGCGCGCATCGCCCAGGCCAGCGCGCCGGCGATGAGAAAGTGCAGGCCGAAGAACGGCGTGAAGCAAGTGAAAACACCAGCGGCGATGCCGCGGCTTATCTTGTGGGCCGGATCGGGCAGGCGCCGAAGCCGGTGCACGACGTATCGCGCGGCCCGGCGCCAGCCTCCCTTGGGATAGAGGCTCTCGCTGACGACCTCCAGGTATGTTCTTGGCGTGCGCCGTTTGAACACCAACTCATCAACCCCGTTTGACCCCTCAGGGCCGTCTTTCCAGATCCCGGTGACGCGCCAGGGAAGCTACATCGCTGTCTGCTTCGAGCGCTAACATCACCGTATGCAGGTGTTCTACATCACGCAGTTCTACGTCAACAATAAGACGGTAAAAGTCCGGTTTTCGATCAATGAACACCAGATCCGATATGTTCGCACCTTGCTCGCCGATCAATGTGCAAATCCGCCCCAACACGCCACTGTCATTGGCAATCGTCAGATCGAGGCTCACAGCGTGCGCCGCCGGATGCCGGCCCTCCTGCCAATGCAGATCGACCCAGCGCCCGCCTTCCTCCTCAAGGTCCGCCAGCGCCCCGCAGTCGATTGTGTGGATCATCACGCCCTTGCCGCGATAGCTGATGCCCACGATGCGCTCGCCCGGCACAGGCTGGCAACAGGCGGCACGCCGGAACGTCTGGCCGGGGTTCAGACCGACGATGGCACGCGCCGCGTCGATCTCGTCGCCCTCCTTCCGCGAAAGACCGGGGTAGAGCGTCTCGATCACCTGCCGCGCGGTCAACTCGGCCGAACCGATCAGCGCGAGAAGCTCCTGGCTGCCCTCGCAGCCAAGGCGCGTTGCCGCGGTCTTCAGCGCCTTTTCGCTCGGCCGCTTGCCGATATGCTCGAAGGCCACCCGCGCCAGCTCACGGCCCAGCTTGATGAACCTCTCGCGGTCCTCTTCCCGCAGCGACCGCCGGATGGCCGCCTTGGCCCGCCCTGTCGCCACGATGTCGATCCAGGTCGCCTGCGGCCGCTGACCCTCGGCTGTCATGATGTCGACCGATTGCCCGTTCTTCAGCCGCGTCCAGAGCGGCACCCGGATGCCGTCGACCTTGGCGCCCACACAGCTGTCGCCGATCCGCGTGTGGATCACATAGGCGAAATCCAGCGGCGTCGCGCCACGGGGCAGTTTCACCACCTCGCCTTTGGGCGTGAAGCAGAACACCTGGTCGGCGTACATCTCCATCTTGACGTGTTCGAGGAACTCGTCGTGGTCCTCCTCGGTGTCGAACCGCTCGGACAGTCCCGCGATCCACTTCGCCGGGTCGATGGCGAACGGGTTCTCGGTCCGCACACCGTCGCGATAGGCCCAGTGCGCCGCGACACCGGCCTCGGCGACCTCGTTCATCTCGCGCGTGCGGATCTGGATCTCGACCCGCTTTCCGTCACGTCCCGAGACCGTCGTGTGAATTGACCGGTACCCGTTCGATTTTGGCTGGCTGATATAGTCCTTGAACCGCCCCGGCACCGCCCGCCAACGCTGATGAACCGCCCCGAGCGCCGCATAGCAATCGGCATCTGTTTGCACGATGATCCGAAAGCCGTAGATGTCGGAGAGCCGGGAAAACCCGATCTTCTTCTCCTCCATCTTCCGCCAGATCGAATACGGCTTCTTTGCCCGACCGAATACGTTGGCTTCGATCCCGGCGCTGTCCAGTTCAAATTCGATATCCGCCGTGATCTTTTCGATCACGTCGCCGGTCTCCCGCTGCAGGGTGATGAACCGCCTGATGATCGACGACCGCGCTTCGGCGTTCAGGACCCGGAACGCCAGGTCCTCCAGTTCCTCGCGCATCCACTGCATGCCCATCCGGCCCGCCAGAGGCGCGAAGATATCCATCGTCTCGCGCGCTTTCTGCGCCTGCTTCTCCGGCTGCATCGCCCGGATCGTCCGCATGTTGTGCAAACGGTCGGCGAGTTTCACCAGGATGACCCGCAGATCCTTCGACATCGCCATGAACAGCTTGCGGAAGTTCTCAGCCTGCTTTGTCTCAAGCGACGAGAGCTGAAGATTCGTCAGCTTGGTCACCCCGTCGACAAGTTCCGCGATCTCGCTGCCGAACTGTTTCTCAATCTCGGAATAGGTCGAGCGGGTATCTTCGATCGTGTCATGCAGAAGCGCAGTGACAATCGTCGCGTCATCGAGGCTCTGCTCGGTCAGGATCGCCGCGACGGCGACCGGATGCATGAAATACGGCCCACCCGAATGGCGCTTCTGGCCCTCGTGCATCCGTTGGCCATAGTCGTAAGCCCGCCGGATCAGCTCTGCATTTGTCTTGGGGTTATAGTTCTGGACCAGTGCGATCAGGTCGTCGGCTTCAATCATCCAGCCCTCGACGAGCCCCGGCCAGCGTTACGGCTGACCTTGGGCTTCCATCAGTGCACGAAGCAGCTTCTCTTCGCTCAGATCATCTTCTGCCGGCTTGTCGCTCTCGGCGCCCATCAGAAGCGCCATCGCGTCTTCTTCCGGTTCGTCGACTTCGATTTGGGTCTGATGCGCTTCGATCATGCGTTCACGCAGTTCATCCGCCGACTGGGTCTCCTCGGCGATCTCGCGCAGGCTGACGACCGGGTTCTTGTCGTTGTCGCGATCGACCGTCGGCGCGTCGCCCGTCGAGATCTCGCGCGCGCGATGCGAGGCGAGCATCACAAGCTCGAAGCGGTTCGGGACCTTGTCTACGCAGTCTTCAACCGTCACGCGGGCCATCTGAATCTCCGTCGGAAATGGATCAGGCTGTGTAGGTAGTCGGTTGCCCCAGGAAATACAAGCAATATTACCGGACGGTCGGGCGATTGTTCACCGTTCGATCCTGTCGATCAAATACAACCTGACGTGCAGAAAATTTCGATAGCTCGTCTCAAAGATGTTGTTGCAAATATCGACATTCTTGAATTAGTAGATACTAGACCGGGCTTGGGGGTCTCGATCCCCGTTCACGAAAGCCCGGCCGCCTGAAAACTCAGAAGAGGTACCTGATGTTCTACAGGGACGAACGGCTTGCGCTGTTCATCGACGGATCGAATTTGTACGCCACCGCGAAATCGCTTGGCTTTGACATTGACTACAAACTCCTGCGGCAGGAATTCGTACGCCGCGGCAAGCTGGTCCGGGCATTCTATTATACCGCTCTTCTCGAAAACGACGAGTATTCCCCGATCCGGCCGCTGGTGGATTGGCTGCATTACAACGGCTTCTCGATGGTCACCAAACCGGCCAAGGAGTTCACCGACAGCCAGGGGCGCCGCAAGGTCAAGGGCAACATGGACATCGAGCTGACCGTCGATGCAATGGAGCTTGCCCCCCGCGTCGATCACATCGTGCTGTTCTCGGGCGACGGCGACTTTCGCCCGCTGGTCGAAAGCCTGCAACGCCAGGGCGTGCGCGTCTCGGTGGTTTCGACCATCCGCTCGCAGCCGCCGATGATCGCCGACGAGCTTCGCCGCCAGGCAGACAACTTCATCGAACTCGACGAATTGCGCGACGTAATCGGCCGCCCGCCCCGCGAAAACAGCGACGATTAGGCGCCGGCCCTTCGGCGCCGCCTACCGATTCGCTTGGGCTGCATCCACGCTGTCGTGATGCGCGACGACCTGGCGCGGCCAGGTGCTCTTGATATACGCCAGCACCGCGTGGATCTGATCGTCGCTCAGGATCTCCCCGTAGCCGGCCATGCGCGACTTGTAGCCACCGCCCACGACCTCTTCGGTTCCGTGCTTGACGATGGCGAACAGTTGCTCGGTCGGATGATGCCAGGTGTGTCCGGTCTCGTCATGCGGCGGCGCGGGAAGATACCCGTCCGCATCCCGCTGCTGCCAGTTCGGCTCCCCGCTCAGATCGGCCCCGTGGCAAGACGCGCAATGCTCCGCGTAAAGCGCAGCTCCTTCGTCAACGGTCCCGGCATCGACCACCGGTGTGGCGTCGTCCGATACGCTGTAGACCGCGCCAGCTATCAACAACACCGCGAACACGGCAACCAATCCAAATTTCACTGTCTTGCTTCCTCTGCAGTCTTGCGCCCCGGATACGACCTTACCGCACGGGAAGGTCAACCCCTCTGGACGCGCCTCACGCATCATCTTAGGTCTGAGGCGGGAGATTGCCATATGACCAAACCGCCGCTGACCCTCTATCTCGCCGCCCCCCGAGGCTTCTGCGCCGGCGTGGACCGCGCCATCAAGATCGTCGAGATGGCGCTGCAGAAATGGGGCGCGCCCGTCTACGTCCGCCACGAGATCGTCCACAACAAGTTCGTCGTCGATGGATTGCGCGACAAGGGCGCGGTCTTCGTCGAGGAGCTTGACGACTGCCCACCCGACCGCCCGGTGATCTTCTCCGCCCACGGCGTCCCCAAGGCCGTTCCCGCCGAGGCCGAACGGCGCGAGATGGTCTATGTCGACGCCACCTGCCCGCTGGTTTCCAAGGTTCATATCGAGGCCGAGCGTCACAATGCCAACGGTCTCCAGATGGTGATGATCGGCCACGCCGGTCACCCCGAAACCCTCGGCACGATGGGGCAACTGCCGGACGGCGAGGTTCTGCTGGTCGAAACGGTCGAGGACGTGGCTTCCGTAACCCCCCGCGACCCGACGAAACTGGCCTTCATCACCCAGACCACGCTTTCCGTCGATGACACCGCCGAAATTGTCGCCGCGCTTCAGACCCGCTTCCCGGCCATCGTCGGCCCGCACAAGGAAGACATCTGCTACGCCACCACCAACCGGCAGGAAGCCGTCAAGGCCGTCGCGCCGAAGATCGACGCGCTCCTCGTCATCGGCGCCCCCAATTCGTCGAACTCCAAGCGCCTCGTCGAAGTCGGGCAGAACGCCGGGTGCAGGTACTCCCAACTCGTCCAGCGCGCCGACGACATCGACTGGCGCGCGCTCGAAGGCATCCGCACCCTCGGCCTCACCGCCGGAGCAAGCGCGCCGGAACTGCTGGTGAACGAGGTGATCGACGCCTTCCGCGACCATTTCGACGTCACCGTGGAACTTGTCGAAACCGCGCAGGAGCGCGTCGAATTCAAGGTGCCCCGCGTCCTCAGGGAACCGGCATGACCGACACCGCCGACAACCAACAGGCCCCGGCGCTTCATCTTTTCAAAAATACGCCGGGGGTGAACTGGCCGCAGGCCAGGAGGGGGCTGGCCCCCTCGCATTTTCCACCCTGGAAAATGCCCCACCGCGACGGCAAGGCCGGCGCAAGACCATGAAGATCCCGGCAGCGCCCCTCGCCCTCGGCCTCGCCGGGCTGATCCCGTTCCTCTGGGGTGCGGGCACGTATCTCAGTGCCGACCTTTACGCCTGGGGCATCCAGACCCTCGGCCCCCGCTTCGTCGCGCCCTTCGTGCTGCTGAACTACGGCCAGATCATCCTCGCCTTCATGTCCGGCGTGCTCTGGGGCTTCGCCACGAAATCGTCAGGCGACGCGGCGGCGATCAACTACACGCTCTCGGTTCTCCCCGCTCTCTGGGTCTTCTTTACCATCGGCTCCGGCCCCATCGCCTCGGCGATCTACATGATCGCCGGTTACCTCGCCCTTCTCGCCCTCGACTATGCATTCGCGCGGCAGGGCCTGACCCCGCCCTGGTGGATGCGCCTCCGCCTGCTCTTGACGGCCATCGTGGTGGCCTGCCTCTCGGTGATGATCTGATGGCCGATGCCGAAACCCTCGCGGTCTACGCCAAACGCGCGCAGGACTACGCCGACCGCTTCACCGACGACGGCCCGAACACCCACCTCAACGCCTTCATGGACGCCCTGCCGAAGGGTGCCCGCGTGCTCGACCTCGGCTGCGGCCCGGGCCGCGCGACACGCGCAATGCTGGATTCAGGCCTGAGGGTGGATGCCTGGGACGCCTCGCCCGAATTCGCCCGCGTCGCTCAGGAAATGAACGGCGTCACCGTCACCCTCGCCTCTTTCGACGACCTGGCCGCCGAAACGGCCTACGACGGCATCTACGCCAACTTCTCGCTCCTCCACGCGCCGAAGGCCGAGATGCCCGGCCACCTCGCCCGCATCGCCCGCGCGCTGACCCCCGGCGGCCTCTTCCACATCGGCACCAAGACCGGCAGCGGCGAGAAACGCGACAAGCTCGGCCGCTTCTACGCCTATTACACCGAGGAAGAACTGACCGGCCTTCTCGAAGGCGCCGGCCTTGCCATCACCTACCGCCGCACCGGCGAGGAGCCCGGCCTCGACGGCACCGTGGCCCCCTGGATCATCCTTCACGCGAGGAAAACATGACCGACCTCACCCTCTATTCGATGCCCACCTCCGGCAACAGCTACAAGGTACGGCTGCTCCTTGCGCTTCTCGGCAGGCCCTACCGCCACATCGGCATGGAATACGAAAGCCCTGCGCTCGAAGACGCCCACGCCACCGGCAAGCTGCCGCTGAAGAAACTCCCCGTGCTTGAGCTTCCCGACGGCACCCGCATCCCCGAGTCGAACGCCATCCTCTGCTACCTCGCTGACGGCACCGACTGGCTGCCCGCCGACCCGGTGAAGCGCGCCCAAACCCTCGCCTGGATGTTCTGGGAGCAGAACCAGCACGAAGGCGTCATTGCCGTCCGCGCCGCGCTCATCTTCTACGTCAGCCGCAAACACCTGGCCACACCCGAGCGTATGTACGAGCTTCTCGACCGGGGCCACGACCTCCTCGGCCAGATGGAGACGCGTCTCGCCGATCACGACTGGATCGCCACCGACCGGCCCACGGTCGCCGACATCTCGCTCTATGCCTACACCCACAGCTCCGGCGAGAAAGGCGGCTTCGACATGACCCGCTTCCCCGCCATCAACCGATGGATAGAACGCGTCGCCGCACTCCCCGGCTACGTCAAACTCACCGACATCCCCGCATGACCGAGCTTTTCGCCTATACCGACGGCGCCTGCTCCGGCAATCCCGGCCCCGGCGGCTGGGGGGCGCTGCTGATCGCCCGCGACGGCGAGCGGGTGCTGAAGGAGCGCGAGCTGAACGGAGGCGAGGCCGAGACCACCAACAACCGCATGGAGCTTCTCGCCGCGATCAACGCGCTCGAAGCTCTCGACCGGCCCTCATCGCTCACCCTCGTCACCGACTCGGCCTATGTGAAGAACGGCGTCACAAGCTGGATTCACAGCTGGAAAGCAAACGGCTGGCGCACCGCCGCGAAGAAGCCGGTCAAGAACGTCGACCTCTGGCAGCGCCTCGAAGAGGCCCAGCACCGCCACGACGTGACCTGGGAATGGATCAAGGGCCACAACGGCCACCCCGAGAACGAACGCGCCGACGAACTGGCCCGCGCGGGCATGGCGCCCTTCAAACCGAAGAAAGCCAAGCCATGACCCCGGCAGCCGCCCTCGACCTCGCCTCGGTCTTCGTCTTCGCCCTGACAGGCGCGCTTGCCGCCTCCCGCGCGCAGCTCGACATCGTGGGCTTCCTCTTCTTCTCCGCCATCACTGCCGTCGGCGGCGGCACGGTCCGCGACCTGCTTCTCGACCGGAACCCGGTGTTCTGGATCGCCAAGCCCGGCATACTGCTGGCCGTCGCCGTCGCAGCCGTACTCGTCTATTTCACCGCGCACATGGTCGAAAGCCGCGCCCGCTGGCTGGCCTGGCTCGACGCCGCCGCCCTTGCCATTGCCGTGCCCGCCGGGCTGACCGTCGCCATATCGCTCGGCTATACCGGCCCGATCGCCGTCCTGATGGGCGTCGTCACCGGCACGATGGGCGGGCTGATGCGCGACGTGGTTGCCAATGAAGTACCGATGGTGCTCCGCCAGGGCGAGCTTTACGTGACCGCCGCCGCCGCGGGCGCGCTCCTCGGGACTTTTGTCTACGCGGCGCTGGGACTGGCCCCGGCGCTCATCGCCAGCGCCGCCGTCACCTTCGGCCTCCGCGCAGGCTCGCTCGCCTTCGGCTGGCAGTTGCCCGTCTATCGCTCGCGGCCGCCTCGTTAACCATCCGCTTCTTACCGACGTCGGCACCGACGTAATACCGACGTGATACCGACGTGATACCGACGTGCCGTTTGGCCCGTGTTTCCTGGCTTTGGCCAGTCGAATCGCCCGCCTTGGGAGAAGGTTAACGCTTGCCCCGCCGTTTGCGGGCCACCGCCTCCGAGGGGATGAGGATCAGCGCGCCCAGCGCCCCGATGATCGCATCCACACCGGGCCTGCCGAACGACAGCCCGAACATCACCTTGGCCATGAACAGCAGGATCACGCCGCCCAGCGCGATAATGATCGCCTGCAAGACGCCATGATGGGTAAAGTTCCACTTTTCAGCCAGGTAGGCGACGACACCGCCGATCACCAGCGATCCCCAGAAGGCAAACCACATGCGAAAATCCTCCCACTGAGCCCAGATGTACGACGTCGCGGGCCCGACGAAAAGTCGCCGTTCTGCCGCAACGCCCACTCCAACAGAAAGGTATCTGTCAAAGCTCGACCTTATCCGCGGATAAGGTCGGGCAGTGTCAGCCCAGCAACCGCCGCGCGATCACCTGCGCCTGGATCTCGGCGGCACCTTCGAAGATGTTCAATATCCGCGCATCGCACAGGATGCGGCTGATCGCATACTCCAGCGCAAATCCGTTGCCCCCGTGGATCTGCAACCCGTTGTCCGCCGCCGCCCAGGCCACCCGCGCGCCAAGCAGCTTGGCCATGCCCGCTTCCAGATCGCACCGCCGGTCCGCATCCTTCTCGCGCGCCGAGAAATACGTCAGCTGTC
This sequence comes from Silicimonas sp., assembly GCA_022340315.1. Classification (GTDB taxonomy): domain Bacteria; phylum Pseudomonadota; class Alphaproteobacteria; order Rhodobacterales; family Rhodobacteraceae; genus JAJDOD01. The sequence continues at coordinate 23,241 of JAJDOD010000005.1, forward strand.
GCGCCACCATGATCTCGACGACCATCATCGCCAGTTTCGAGGCCACGCGCGGGAACTCGACCAGCGACTTGCCGAACTGCTTGCGGTCCTCGGCATAGCGCAGCGAAACATCCAGCGCCGATTGCGCCACGCCAATCGCGCGGGCCGCCGTCTGGATACGCGCGCTCTCGAAGGTCTGCATCAACTGCTTGAAACCCTTGCCGGTTTCGCCGCCCAGCAGGTTCTCGCCCTTGACCCGGAAACCGTCGAAGCCCAGCTCGTATTCCTTCATGCCGCGATAGCCCAGCACCTCGATCTCGCCGCCCGTCATGCCCTCGGTCGGGAATGGGTCGTCGTCCGTGCCCGGCGTCTTCTCGGCCAGGAACATCGACAGCCCGCGATAATCACTCGTCTCCGGATCGGTCCGCGCCAGAAGCGTCATCACATGCGCCCGCGCCGCGTGGGTGATCCAGGTCTTGTTGCCGGTCACCACCCAGTCGTCCCCATCCTTCACCGCCCGCGTCCGCAGCGCGCCCAGATCCGACCCGGTGTTCGGCTCGGTAAACACCGCCGTCGGCAGGATCTCCCCCGAGGCGATCGCCGGCAGCCACTTCGCCTTCTGCGCCTCGGTCCCGCCGCAAAGGATCAACTCGGCCGCAATCTCCGACCGCGTGCCCAAAGAACCGACACCGATATAGCCCCGCGACAACTCCTCCGAGACCACAACCATCGAGGTCTTCGAGAACCCGAACCCGCCAAGCTCCTCGGGGATCGTCAGCCCGAAAACGCCCATCTCCGAAAGCTCTTCGATCACCTCCATCGGGATCAGTTCGTCCTTCAGGTGCCACTCGTGCGCATTGGGCTCGATCTTGTCCTTCGCATAGCGCCGGAACTGCTCGCGGATCATCTCGAGCTCGTCGCCCAGCCCCGTCGCGCCGACCGTGATATCCGCGTTCCGCTCCCGCATCGCCGCGACCAGCCGCAACCGCGCGGCCTCGGTATTCCCGTCCTGCATCAGCCGCGTCCCGGCCTCCGAGTTAACCAGCCGTTGATCCTCGGCCGATATACCCAGATCCTGCAGCCGAACAATTTCGCCCTGGCTCATCGGAATGCCGCCGGAAATTTGCGAAAGGTACTCGCCGAAGGCGATCTGAAGAATCAGCTTCTCCACTTCGCCGAACTTGCCGTCTTCCTGCAAACGCTCGGCCCAACCCTGCATCTGGCGCAGCGCCTCGGCATAGGTGGCAAGCCAGGAAAGACCATGTGCGGCGGTCTGGTTGCTCTCGATCAGGGTGGCGCTGACCTTGCCGCCATCGCTCACGCGGGCACGCACGGCCTCGGTGGCCCGCTCCAGCAAAGCCTCGACAGGTGGCAGAGCGTCCGCGGTCAGGCTCAAAAGACCATCCAGAACAGGTGTTTGGGTCATCTGCACTCCACCATCATGTGCCATACCGGGCTCC
>JAJDOD010000031.1 GCA_022340315.1 Silicimonas sp.
CCGGAGGTGATCGTGTCCACACCCTTGCCCGAGGCGTAGGATGACGCCCAGCCCAGGCCCATCGCCTCGATCGGCGCGCCTTCCGGCTCGGCGCCCACCAGCGCGGCATCGCCCGCGCCATGCGCCTTGCCGAAGGTATGCCCGCCCGCGACCAGTGCCACGGTCTCCTCGTCATTCATCGCCATGCGCGCGAAGGTGTCGCGAATGTCGAAGGCCGAGGCCAGCGGATCGGGATTGCCGTCCGGCCCTTCCGGGTTGACGTAGATCAGGCCCATCTGCACGGCGGCCAGCGGGTTCTCCAGGTCACGCTCGCCCGAGTACCGGCTGTTCGCCTTGTCCGAGGTCGCCAGCCACTCCGACTCCGATCCCCAGTAGATGTCTTCTTCGGGCTCCCACACGTCCTCGCGGCCCCCCGCGAAGCCAAAGGTCTTGAAGCCCATCGATTCGAGCGCCGCGTTGCCGGCCAGGATCATCAGGTCCGCCCAGCTCAGCTTCCGTCCATACTTTTGCTTTATAGGCCACAGAAGCCGCCGCGCCTTGTCGAGGTTCCCGTTGTCCGGCCACGAATTCAAAGGCGCAAACCGCTGCGTCCCCGACCCCGCACCACCACGACCGTCCTGCACACGATAGGTACCCGCAGAATGCCACGCCATCCGGATCATGAACGGGCCGTAATGCCCGTAATCCGCCGGCCACCAGTCCTGGCTGTCGGTCATCAGCGCCTTGAGCTCTTCCATCACCTTGTCGAGGTCGAGCGACCTGAACGCCTCGGCATAGTCGAACCCGTCGCCCATCGGATCGGGCGACACACCGCCCTGGTGGAGCATCTTGAGGTTTACCTGCTCCGGCCACCAGGCCTGGTTCTTCACTGTGCCGGTGTGCATCACCGGGCACTTGGCTACGTCTTGTGCGCCATCCATCTCGGACCTCCTTCAACTGATGTTCTTGCTGCGGGCAGCCGGCAGACAGCCCCCGATCTGGAATCGTTCTAACAAACCAAACCGATCAGAGGAAGTTGATTTAACTGATTATTACGATAAGATTGCCTGATGATAAACGTGACCCTCAAGCAGTTCCGGTACTTCAATGCACTGGCCCGCCACCGCCATTTCGGCCGCGCGGCCGAGGCCTGCGCGGTGACGCAGCCAGCATTATCCATGCAGATCAAGGAACTGGAGGATACCCTCGGCGCGCAACTCTTCGAGCGCACCGCCCGCGCCGTCCGCCTGACACCGCTTGGCGAGGACCTCGATCAACGGGTGCGCGACATCCTGCGCGCCGTCGACGAAATCGGCGATCTCGCCCGCGCGTCGGATCACCGGCTGGCGGGTCGGTTGCGGCTCGGCGTGATTCCCACCGTCGCCCCCTATCTCCTGCCACGCGTCATGCAGCGCCTCGCTGCCGATCATCCGGACCTCGATCTCTACATTCGCGAAAGCGTCACACCCCGACTGATCGGCGAACTCACCGAAGGTCGATTGGAAACCGCCATCGTCGCGCTGCCGGTCTCGGAACCCGCACTCGAAGAAGTGCCGCTTTTCGAGGAAGACTTCGTTCTCGTCCGTCCCGCCGACGAAGGCCACCTGCCCGTCCCCGGCAAGGAAGGTCTGCGGCTCATGCGCCTTCTCCTGCTGGAAGAAGGCCATTGCTTCCGCGACCAGGCGCTCTCGTTCTGCGACATGGCCACCGGAAAACCCCGCGAAATGCTCGACGGCTCGTCGCTCTCCACGCTCGTCCAGATGGTCAGTGCCGGCATCGGCGTCACGCTCCTGCCCGAAATGGCGCTCGGCGTCGAAACCCGCTCGGCCGAGGTCGCCGTCCAGCGCTTCCCGGTCCCCCGGCCATCGCGCAGGATCGGCATGGTCTGGCGCAAGTCCACGCCGCTTGCAAACCAGCTCACCCAACTGGCCGACGTCGTCCGCGCCGCCGCCTGAGGGATGCCGCCCCTCTTGCCCTGGCGGACAATTCACCTCGAAAAATTCGTGCCAGAAAACAGGCCAATCCGATCAAAAACGCGCTTCATCTCTTTGAAAATACGCAATTTCCGACGTCAGACAGCCTCGAGCGCCAATGCCGTGGCTTCCCCGCCCCCGATGCAGATCGACGCCACCCCGCGCTTCGCCCCCCGCTCGGCCATGGCGCCGAGCAGAGTGACGAGGATACGCGCGCCCGAGGCCCCGATCGGATGCCCCACGGCCACCGCGCCGCCGTGCACGTTCAGCCGTTCATGCTCGATCCCAAGCTCGCGCATCGACGCCATCGGCACGCAGGCGAATGCCTCGTTGATCTCGAAGAGATCGACGTCATCGACCGTCCAGCCGGTTGCCTCCAGAAGCCTCTGCTTCGCGTAGACCGGCGCGGTTGTGAACCAGCCCGGCTCACCGGCATAGGCGGCGTGCCCGACGATCCGCGCCAGCGGCTCGAGCCCAAGCTCCTCCGCGCGGCCCGCTCGCGCGAGCACCAAAGCCGCGGCGCCGTCGTTGATTGACGAGGACGAGGCCGCCGTAATCGTGCCGCCCGTCTTGAAGGCCGGCCGCAATGTCGGGATCTTCTCCGGGTCGATCCGATCCGGCCCCTCATCGCGCGCGACCGTGACTTCGCCCTTTCTGGTTTTCACCGTGACGGGTGCGATCTCGCGGGCAAACGCACCCTCCGCCGCCGCCTTGGCGCGCCGCACGCTCTCCATCGCGAAGCGGTCCTGATCGTCGCGGGTGAACTGGTACTTCTCGGCGCAATCCTCGCCGAAGGTCCCCATCGACCGGCGCGTGCCATCCGGCGCGATGTCATAGGCATCTTCCAGGCCGTCGAGCATCATGTGATCGAGAATGCGTGAATGACCGATGCGCGCGCCCGAACGGCCCTGTGGCAAAAGGTAAGGCGCCCCCGTCATGCTCTCCATGCCGCCCGCCACAACGACCGAGGCCGAGCCGACCGCAATGGCATCGTGCGCCTGGATGACCGCCTTCATGCCCGAGCCGCAAACCTTTGAGATCGTCGTGCAGGGCACCGACTGCGGCAGACCCGCGGCAAGCGCCGCCTGTCGTGCGGGAGCCTGCCCAAGACCGGCAGGCAGGACATTGCCCATCAGCACCTCGTCGACCGCACTGCCTTCAATACCGGCCCGATCAAGAGCGGCCCGGATCGCCACCGCTCCAAGTTGAGTGGCCGGAACGTTTGAGAAGGCACCTTGAAAGGCGCCAAGCGGTGTGCGGGCCGCGCTACAGACAACGACAGGGTCGGAGGTGAAGGCACTTCGGTTCATGGCGAGCTCCACGTTGGTGAACATATGTTCACACAATCGCCAGGTGCTTGAAAGCCCCCCTTGAGACGCAAATGGCGGTTCCCACCCCGGGGAACCGCCATCTAGCAAGTGTGTGTGTGTGTGTGTCGTAGATCAGTCGATGATCTGGTACTCTTCAAATCGGAGCCGTGTGACCAAATTGTGGTGAGCCTGAACCATTTCCAAGGTCATTCGGCGGCAATCACAGGTTGTCCTGAGTAACTGTTACTTTACCCGCGACAAGCATTTGGTTAGCACGATCTAATCTTAGAAAAGCAAGGGCCTTTCCATCTGATTGAGAATAAAGGGTTCCTGCCGATTTTCCGCCCTCGGTGCCAATCTCCGTACCGATGGGCGCGGTCCCGCTCACGCGCACCCGGGTCAGGCCTTTCTTCATCACGGTCTTATGTTTCATTCGCGCGGTCACTTCCTGGCCAACGTAACACCCCTTGCGGAAGTCCACGCCGTTCAGCGCCTCGAAGTTCATCTCGAGCGGATAGCACTCGTTCGGCACCAGCTCGATTCCACTTTCGGGCACAAGGTGCGCAATGCGCCGCCTGTCCCAGTCCGCTATGTCGCCCTCGCGCCCGTCATAAGCCCGCCAGCCCAGATCGGGGTGCCGGGGATCGGCAAAAGCACCGTCGGGGACCGGACCGGAACCCCGAGCAACGGTGAGTTCGACAGCGGCAAGTTTCACGTCGGCGCGCAGCTTGTAAAGCGAGAGCCGCTGCAGCAGCCCAGCCGCCAGTTCGGCGTCCACGTCGATCAGGATGGCATCGTCCTCGGGAACAAGGAAGAAGTCGGCCAGGTACTTGCCCTGCGGCGTCAGGAGCGCCGTCCAGACCAGTCCCTCCCTCAGGCGGCCGACGTCATTGGTGACAAGGTTCTGCAGGAACCCTTCCCGGTCGCCGCCGGTCACCCGTATCCCCGTCCTTGCGCGCATCGCTGGCCCTTTCCCGCTCTCCCGGCCTATATAGGCCGCCGAAGCCGTTACGGAAATGCCCATGCCCGCGCCCCTTTCGGTGGTGATCCCCACGCTGAACGCCTCCCACGGCCTGCCTGCCACGGCCGAGGCGTTGCTTGAGGGTGTCACCTCCGGGCTGACCGGAGAACTCATCATCTCCGATGGCGGCTCGCAGGACGCCACGCGCCAGATCGCCCGCGAACTGGGCGCGCACTGGGTCGAAGGCCCGCCGGGCCGCGGAGGTCAGCTTGGCCGGGGGGTTGCCGCCAGCAACGGCGATTGGCTGCTGCTTCTCCACGCCGACACCCACCTCTCGCCGGGATGGGCCGAAACGGCGTACGCGCACATGCAGGCGCACCCCGACAGGGCCGGCTGGTTCCGCCTGCGCTTCCGCGCTTCAGGGGCCGCACCCGCGCTGGTGGCGGCAGGCGCGAACATCCGCTCTCGCCACCTCGGCCTGCCCTACGGCGACCAGGGTCTGCTCGTCTCGCGCAAGCTCCTCGATGCCGTGGGCGGCGTGCCCGACCTTCCCCTGATGGAAGACGTCGCCCTCGCCCGCGCACTGAAAGGCCGTCTCCGACCTCTCGACGCCGAGGCGCTTACCTCGGCCGAGCGCTACCAGCGCGACGGCTGGGCGCGGCGCGTCATCGCCAACCTCGGCACGCTGGCGCGCTACTTGCTGGGCGCAGACCCCGCAGGCCTCAGGCGCCGCTACGAGGCCGGTCGCTAACTCTCCCGGAACTGCAGATCGTAAAGCCGCGCGTAAAGTCCGCCCCGCGCCAGAAGCTCCTCGTGGCGACCCTCGTCCACCACACGGCCCCGGTCCATCACCACGATCTTGTCCGCCGCCCGCACCGTCGCCAGCCGATGCGCGATCACCAGCGTTGTGCGGTTTCTCGACAAGGCATCCAGCGCCGCCTGCACATGCTTCTCGCTCTCCGCATCCAGCGCGCTCGTCGCCTCGTCCAGAAGCAGGATCGGCGCGTCGCGCAGAAGCGCCCGCGCGATCGCCACCCGCTGCCGCTGACCACCCGAAAGCTGGCTTCCGCGCGGACCTACCGGCGTCTCCAGGCCGTCCGGCAAGCGCGCCACGAACTCGGTCAGATGCGCCGCGTCCAGAACCTCGGCCAAGCGCGCCTCGCTGACCCCGATCTGCGCCAGAATGATATTGTCCCGCAGGCTCTCGTCGAACATCGGCGCGTCCTGGCTCACGACCGAGAAAAGCGCCCGCAGATCACCCAACGACACCGCCGCCACCGGGGCGCCGCCCACTGTCACATCACCGGAATCGACATCAACCAGACGTGTCAACACGTTGAAGACGCTCGACTTCCCTGCCCCCGAAGCGCCCACCAGCGCGGTCGTCTCTCCCGCCCGCGCCAACAGGTTCGCCCTGTCCAGCGCCGCATCGCCCTTGTAGCGCAACACCACGTCCCGCAGCACGATATCCGCCATCGCAGGCTCGGAAGGCAGCGGCACAGGCGCGTCGGGCGAACGGATCGTGGCACCTACATCGAACGCCTCGCGGATACGCGCCAGGCTCGACCGCGCCTGCGCCCAGGCACCCGAGACATTGGCCAGCCGCCTGAGCGGATCGAAGATCAGGCCCATCGCGGTAAAGAACGACATGAACTCGCCCACGGTCTTTTCGCCCGCGATGATCTGCCCGCCGCCGTAATAGATGACGCCCGCGAACCCAAGCGCCGCCACCAGGTCGATCAGTCCCGGCACCGCCGCGCGGCCCACCAGGGCGCGCCGCTCCTGCCCCCGGAACTCGCGGACCAGCGCCGAGAACCGCGACCTCTCATGCGCTTCGCTGGTGTTCAGCTTGATCGTGTTCATCCCGTGGAAAATCTCGTCCAGCCGCGTCGAAAGCCGCGCCGCCCGTTCGCGGGCCGAGAAACTCGCCCCCCGCACGAACCGCAGGAGCGCGGCAACCGGCACCGTCACCACCGGCACACCGGCCACCGCGATCAGCGTCCAGAGCGGATCGACCGAGATTGCAACCGCCAGAAGTGCAATCAGCGCCACCAGGTCGCGCCCCGCCGCACCCAGCACCGTCGCCCAGATCGCATTGGCAAGCGTCGTATCGCCCCGCACCCGCTCGATCAGAGTGCCCGGCGGGTTGTCCTGGAAATACGCACTGTCGAGCGTCAGGAAATGCGCCACCAGGCTCCGCTGCATCTCGGTCGAGACCTGCAGCCCGACGCCCTCCATGATGACCCGATGCGAAAAGGCGCTGACGGCCCGCAGCAGGAATATCCCCACGATCGCTGCCGCAACCCAGCCCACGGCCGATCGGTCGGCGGCAAGGAACACGTCGTCGAACATCGGCCGCATAAGATAGCTCAGGCCGCCCAGTGTCGCGCCTTCCACCGCCATCAAGGCGAAGGCCAGCGACAAGAGCCAACGATAGCGCCGCAGGTAACCGGTCCAGACCCAGCCGAAGATCGGGCGATTGATGTCGCCGCTCATCCCGACGCCGCCCGCCACTGCCGGTCAGCCGACGCTGCGAAACTCATCTGCTGATCCAATCGCGTCAAAGGCAGGGTCCTCATCTGGTTCGCAGGTTTTACCGGCAGTCTTTCCCTGTCACAAGTTGCGAGCGGTGTTGACCCCGGAAGGCGCGAAATCTACCTCTCGACGCACAACAATCGAAAGCCCTCCCATGAGTCTCGCCAACGGCCTGAGCTACCTTGCCATTCCCGGACCCTCGGTGATGCCCGAGCGCGTACTCCGCGCCATGCACCGCAGCGCGCCCAACATCTACCACGGCGAATTGCCGGAACTGGTGCCGGGCATCGTGGAGCGCCTCAAGACGGTGGCACGGACTTCGGCGCATGTCGCGATGTACATCACCAACGGCCACGGTGCCTGGGAGGCCGCGGCCGCCAACGTCTTCTCCCCCGGCGACCTTGTTCTTGTGCTCGCCACCGGACGCTTCGCTGAGGGCTGGGCCGATATTGCACGCGCGATGGGGGTCGAAACCGAGATCCTCGACTACGGCAAGTGCGACACTATCGACCTCGACCAGGTCAGGGACCGGCTGCGCGCCGATGACGGGCGCATCAAGGCCATCATGGTGGTGCAGACCGACACCTCCACCGGTATCCGCAACGACATCGCGGCCCTTCGCGCGGTGATTGACGAGACTGGGCATGACGCACTCTTCATGGTCGACTGCATGGCGTCACTCGGCTGCGACCGCTTCGAGATGGACGCCTGGGGCGTGGACGTGATGATCGCCGGTTCGCAAAAAGGGCTGATGACGCCCCCGGGTCTCGGCTTCGTCTACTTCTCCGACAAGGCTGACCGCGCCCGCGAAACCGCGCGCTGCGTCACCCACTACTGGGACTGGCGCCCGCGCGTCGACCCCGACTACTTCTATCGCTATTTCGACGGCACGGCGCCCACGCATCACCTTTATGGCCTCGACGAGGCCATCCGCATGATCGAGGAAGAGGGGCTCGAGAACGTCTGGACCCGCCACGCGGCTCTTGCCCAGGCGATCTGGGCCGCTTTCGACCACTGGGGCTCCGGTGGGCCGCTGGAAATCAACATCACCGACCCCGCGCTCCGCTCGCACTCGGTCACCGCGCTGCGCGTCGGCTCCGACAAAGCCACGGCACTGCGCCAATGGTGCGAGACCAAGGCCGGTCTGACCCTCGGCATCGGCCTCGGCATGGCCGAACCCGGCGCGCCGGAATGGCACAACTTCTTCCGCATCGGCCACATGGGGCACGTGAATGCGCAAATGATCCTCGGGGCATTGGCGACCATCGAGGCGGGACTGAAGGCGGTCGAACTGCCGCACACAAGCGGCGGCATCGAACGCGCCGCGGCGGTGATCGCCGACCTGGCCTGAGATGGTCGAGGGAAATTAGGTCCGGGGCTTCAGATCGACTGTGATAAGCCGGTCGGCCCCCCAGGAGACAAGGCCCGCGACGATCAGGCCCCAAATGGCCCAGATCACGAAGAGCACCATGAAAACAACGACCCCCGCGGACACGAGAAAGGCATTCGTGTAATTTTCGACTTCACGCATGGCGAAACTTTACCAAGAAATTTCCTAACTGCGAGTAAGTTTGTTGCGCGAAGGCAAGATTCAGCCGCCGCGCATTTCCACGAGCACTTTAGGAATCGCTTCGGCCAGCCGATCAAGGTCCTCCGCCTCACCGGCGCTGATCCTGATGCAGCGGTTTCCGGGTGACGCGAAGGGCATCCGCACGAAAATTCCCTCCGACACCAGTCCGTCCAGAACTGCCCTGGCAAACTCCGGCCCCGCTCCACAGTCGATGGTCACGAAGTTGGTCGCGGATGGCAGAGGCGTCAGACCGTTCGCCAGCGCGATTTCCCCGATCCGCGTGCGTGCCGCCTCAACCCTGGCCCGCACGTTCTCGACCCAGGCCCCATCCGCCAGCGCCGCCAGCGCCGCCGCCTGGCTGACCCGGCTCATCCCGAAATGGTTGCGGATCTTCTCGAACCCCCGGATCACCTCGCGCTCGCCAAAGGCATATCCCACCCGCATCCCCGCCAGCCCGTAGGCCTTCGAGAACGTCCGCATCCGCACCACGCGCGGATCGCTCACGTCGATCCCCGGCACGGCACCTGCGGGCGCGAACTCGACATAAGCTTCGTCAAGCACCAGCAGGCACCCCTCCGGCAGATCGGCGATCATCGCCTCGATCGCGCCGGCATCGTGCCAGGACCCCATCGGGTTGTCGGGGTTCGCGAGGTAGATCAGCTTGGCCCCATGCTCCCGCGCCGCCGCCAACAGGCTCGCCGGGTCCTCGCGGTCGTCAATGTAGGGCACCTTCACCAGGCTGCCACCGAAGCCCGCCACGTGATAGTTGAACGTCGGATAGGCTCCGTCCGAAGTGACCACCACATCGCCTGGTCCGACATGGAGCCGCACGAGATAGCCCAAAAGCGCATCAATCCCCTCGCCGACCACGACTTCGTCAGCCGCGATTCCAAGTGCCCCAGCCAAAGCGTGGCGCAAGTCGTGCGATTCAGGGTCTCCGTACATCCAGGCCCCGCCGGCTTCGGCGCAGATCGCGTCGATCACATTCGGAGACGGCCCGAACACGCTCTCGTTCGCGCCCAGCCGCGCAGCAAATTTCACGCCTCGCTGCCTCTCCAAAGCCTCCGGCCCGACGAATGGCACGGTTGCGGGAAGGCCCTGGGCCAGCGGGGTTTCGAGCGGTCTCTTCATGGATGTGCATTGCATACCGAACGCTCGCCTGCCGCAAGCACGGCAAGGCGATTTATGCGAGGAAATCGCATCGAACAGTACCCTTTGCGCGAATTCCCGGCCGGTTTCCGGCGGGCCGGAAGATCAGGTATCGAAAACCGGCGCGAAACATGGCTTCTTGTCGTGAATGACCCGAGTGATCCTTTTCAACAAACCGATGGGCGTCCTGTCGCAGTTCACGGACACGAAGAACCCGACGGAACGTCCGACACTCTCGGGCTTCGGTCTGCCTAAAGGCGTATATGCAACAGGACGGCTTGACCGTGACAGCGAAGGGCTTCTGGTCCTGACCGACAACGGAAAGCTGCAAGCGCGGATCGCCTCGCCAAAGACAGGCACCGAGAAGGTTTACATCGTGCAGGTCGAAGGTGCGCCGACCGACGCCGATCTCGCGCCGATGCGGCACGGCCTGTCGCTTCGAGATGGACCGACCTCTCCGGCGAAGGCCCGATTGATCGACCCACCGAACGTGTGGGAGCGCGATCCGCCGGTGCGCGTCCGGCAGACCGTGCCTGACGCCTGGATCGAAATGACGCTCACCGAGGGCCGAAACCGGCAGGTGCGCCGGATGTGCGCGGCCATCGGCTTTCCCTGTCTACGGCTGATCCGCTGGCAGGTCGGGCGCTGGACGCTCGAAGGGTTGGCGCCGGGCGATTGGCGCGAGGAATAGCGCGCTGGGCAAACAAGATCGCGGGCGGCGAATCCGCAGGCTCGGACTGGCTATCTCGGCTTCGACACATTCTTTGACGTCGGTAAGCAGTATTCCACTCAGTTTCAGCTCTGACTGGGCTGCGGAGAAACTTTCTTCTCGCGCCACTGTTTTCAAGCCTCTCACGTACCGGCGAACACCCGCCTAGGCGGCGGCATCTGCATTGATTTGGCCGCAATCCCGCCACATTTTTGCCCGCAACACAGAACAATCAGGTCTGCAGAAGCAGAACCGTCAAGGCAGAGAGAACAGGAATGAAGAATATCTTGCATTTGCTGACCGAACTCTTGCTGAACCGGGGGTCGGCGCAGGAGCATCTGAGGACGGAGGACATCGCCAAGGGCATGCCTGAAGACCCGCCGGTGCCCGAGAACGCCCCACCGCCCCATGCAGGCAAGCCCGATGTGCCGGCTGACCCGGACAACACGCCCCCCGTTGACACCGGCAAGCCCGATGATCTGCCGGGTCCGGACGACACGACCGTTGCCGAGAGCGGGATGCCCGACGATCTGCCCGTGCCTTTCGACAGCTTCCCGCCCGAAGGCGACCTCCCGGATGATCTGATCTTTCCGAGCATGCCGCCCGATCCGCTGCCGGTTCCAGCGGGAATCCCACCGGTTCCGGAATCGTTGCCACCGGCGCAGGCGGACAATCCGCCGATTCCCGAACACGCAGGCATTCCCGATCTTGGCGAACTGGTCGAACTTCCGGCAGTTGCGCTGACCCACGCCACCGGCGGGCTGTGCAGGTTGTCGGATGACGAGGATGATGAGGACGAAGACCTCGATCTCATCCTCTGACGGATGTGTTCGAGACAGGAAAGGCCCCGTGAACCAGTCGCGGGGCTTTTCGTTTTTCAAGAACCGCGACCTCGCGCCGCGTCAACGGCGCGAGGCCGGTATCCCCTGTCAGATCACCACGAGGTCTAGCGGCGGAAAGCCATTGAAGCCGACAGAGGAATAGCTGGTCGTGTAAGCGCCGGTGTTGCGGATCAGGATGCGATCGCCGCCGCGCAGCGCCAGGGGCAGTTCGACCGGGCGTTTTTCGTAGAGCACGTCCGCACTGTCGCAAGACGGCCCCGCCAGAACGCAAGCGCCGGTCGCGCCACCATCATGCGGCGTCACGAACTGGTAGCGGATCGCCTCGTCCATCGTCTCGGCCAGGCCCGAGAACTTGCCGATATCCAGATACACCCAGCGATGCAGATCGGCATCCGACTTGCGGCTGACCAGCAGCACTTCCGCCGCGATCACGCCCGCATCCGCAACCATGCCGCGACCCGGCTCGGCCATCACCACCACGTCGCCAAAACGCTCGCGCACCTGCCGCATGACCGAGGCGCCGTAGATCACGGTCGGCTCGATCACGTCACCGTAGAATGCGGGGAAACCGCCGCCGATGTTCAGCATCGTCAGGTCGTGACCCGCCTCGTGCGCCGCCGTCCAGACCTCGGCCACCTCATCCAGCACCGGCGCCCACATCGCCGAACGGCGCGTTTGGGAGCCGACGTGGAACGAGAAACCAACCGGGGACAGACCCAGCTCGACCGCGCGCTCCAGAAGCCGCAGCGCCATCGACGGGCGGCAGCCGAACTTGCGGCTAAGCGGCCAGTCGGCAGCGCTATTCTCGACGATCAGGCGGATATAGACCGACGCACCGGGTGCATGAGCCGCGATCTTCTCCATCTCTTCTTCCGAGTCGACCGCGAAAAGCGTCACGCCGGCGGCATGGGCAAACGCGATGTCCGAAGCCCGCTTGATCGTGTTGCCGAAGCTGATCGTCTCGGGCCGTGCGCCAAGGCCGAGGCACATCTCGATTTCACCCCGCGAAGCGGCGTCGAAATGGCTGCCGAGCGAAACAAGCTTCGCAATCACTTCGCGTGCCGGGTTGGCTTTGACCGCGTAGTGAATATGCGCGTCACCCAGCCCCTCTTTCAGCAAGAGATAATTGGCGCCCACCTTCTCGACATCCAGAACCAGCGTCGGACGGTCGAACGTATTGGCCAGCGCGAACGCTTCGGCGCGAGAGACAGAAAGGGTATTGAAGGGCACCAGCCCAACGTCATGCATCGTCATAGCGACTATCTCCAAAGACCCGGCCATATATGACCGCTCAGTTCCACGGAGACGTTACCGTCGCTACATGGGCTAAGGCCGGATGGCCCGCCAGAGGCGCGTGCGTTGGCGTCTGTAAACGCGCATTTGGGGCTTTTTCGCGAGTCGGTCAATACCCAATTTCATGCAAAGGCCCCGCCGCTCGGGCAGGGCCTCGTTTTTTGAGCGAAACCTTTGGTTGCGTGGCGAAAATACCGCGATTCTGTCAGCTCAGATGCGTCCCGAAGAACGCCACCGTCCGCTCCCAGGCGAGAGTCGCCGCCTCTTCGTCGTAGCGCGGCGTTGTGTCGTTGTGGAACCCGTGGTTCACATCCGGGTAGAAGTGGACGCTGAACTCCTTGCCGTTGGCCTCAAGAGCGGCTCCATAGGCTTCCCAGCCCGCGTTGATGCGCTCGTCCAGCCCCGCATAGTGGATCATCAGCGGCGCCTCGATCCCGGGCACATCCGCCGCATCCGCCTGGCGGCCATAGAACGGCACCGAGCAGCCCAGATCGGGGAAGGCTACCGCCAGCGCATTGCACACGCCCCCGCCATAGCAGAAGCCCACCGCGCCGACCCTGCCGGTCGATCCTTCGTGGTCGCGTAAGTAGGTGAAGGCGGCGAAGAAGTCGTTCATCAACTTCGCGCCATCAAGCGTGCGCTGCATCTCGCGCCCCTCTTCGTCCGTTCCGGGATAACCGCCAAGCGGCGACAGCCCGTCCGGCCCGAAAGCCAGGTATCCCGCCTTGGCCGCCCGCCGCACCACGTCCTCGATATACGGGTTCAGTCCCCGGTTCTCGTGAATAACCAACACCGCCGGCAACGGCCCCCCGGCGCCGGCCGGCTTGGCCATCAAACCGCGTATTTCTCCGTGCCCGTCGGGGCTTTGATAGGTCACCCGCATGGTCTCGATCTCGGGGTCGTCAGGCGAAACCTGCTGCGCGAGTGCGTAATTTGGCTTGAGTTGCTCCAGCAACATCGCGCCCGTCACGCCGACGGCGGCATACTTGCCCGCCTGGCTGATGAACTGCCGCTTGGTGATCTTGCCGTGAACATAGCCGTCAAAAATTTCCAGGATGCGCTGGTCGAACTCGTGCGCCTTCTTGCGTTGCTTGTCGGTCAAAATGGTCTCCCTCGTGAAAAGATTGTCCTGATTGCCAACTAGCCTTTCTCGGCTCGTGGGGAATGGGCCGAATTCAAAAATTGGTGAGCACAGCTCTCCAAACCGGACGCCTCGCCAAATGTCGCCTACGCTCGACGTATCTGAACAAACCCTGGGAGGAAAAAATGCGCGTCTCAGCACTGGCTATCTGTGCCGCACTTGCCGCCGGAACGGCTCTGGCGCAATCCGGCGACGTAAAAAGATCGCTCACTCAAGTGACGGACAGCGTTTGGCGGTTCGACAACAACTTTCACGTCTCGATGGTTGTCATCACGGACGAGGGCGCCGTCGTGGGCGACCCGATCAACGCCGAGGCCGCCAGTTGGCTTGAGGCGGAAGTGATGAGCCGTTTCGGCAAGGAGGTCACCTACATGCTTGCCAGCCACAGTCACGGCGACCACGGCTCGGGAGGTGAGGTTTTTGCGGATACCGCGACGATTATCGCGCACCGGAACTATCAGAAGGCCGTCGGCCAGGAGTTCGGGCCGACCGAGCCAGCGGACGTCCTATTCGACGACAATCTCACGCTGGAGCATGGCGGCAGGACATTCGAGTTGACCTATGTCGGCGCCGGGCATGGCGATGACATGGTTGTTACGGTCGTTCGGCCAGACAATGTCGCATTCGTGGTCGATATCGTGTCGCCAGGTCGTATGCCTTGGCGCAACTCGACGTCTGCCGTCGACGGAATGATCAGCCAGATCAGTGCGGTCGAAGCATTGGATTTCGACATTCTGCTTCCCGGTCACGCGGCAAATGGCACCAAGGCGGACGCGACCGAAACGCGGGAGTATCTCGAAGAGTTGAAGGCCAAGGTACAGACAGAACTGGACGCCGGAAAATCCGCCGAAGACATCATCGCGACGGTCAAGATGCCGGACTATGCCGATTGGGCGAACTACGAAGAATGGCTGCCGCTCAACGTTGAAGGCGTCGTTACCGCCCTTCAGTGACTACCGACCGGCGGGGCCACCCGGCCCCGCCCGCCAACGCTCATTCCACCTTGGGTAGAAGCGTGTTCACGCTGTCCTTGGCATCGCCATAGAACATCCGCGTGTTCTCCTTGTAGAAGAGCGGGTTCTCGATGCCCGAGTACCCGGTGCCCTGGCCGCGCTTCGAGACGAAGACCTGCTTGGCCTTCCAAACCTCCAGCACCGGCATCCCGGCGATGGGCGAGTTGGGGTCGTCCTGTGCCGCCGGGTTCACGATGTCATTCGATCCAATCACGATAACCACGTCGGTCGACGGGAAGTCCTCGTTGATCTCGTCCATCTCCAGAACGATGTCGTAGGGCACCTTCGCCTCGGCCAGAAGCACGTTCATATGCCCCGGCAGACGCCCGGCGACGGGATGGATCGCGAAGCGCACCTCCTTGCCGGCGGCGCGCAGCTTGCGTGTCAACTCGGCCACCGCACCCTGCGCCTGCGCCACCGCCATGCCGTAGCCCGGCACGATGATCACGCTGTCAGCCTCCTGGAGCGCCGCGGCAACGCCGTCGGCGTCGATGGCAATCTGCTCGCCCTCGACCGCCATCTGGTCGCCCTTGGCGCCGCCGAAGCCGCCGAGGATCACGCTGACGAAGGACCGGTTCATCGCCTTGCACATGATGTAGGACAGGATCGCACCGGAAGACCCGACAAGCGCACCGACCACGATCAGAAGGTCGTTGCCAAGACTGAAGCCGATCGCCGCCGCCGCCCAGCCGGAATAGCTGTTCAGCATCGAGACAACCACCGGCATGTCCGCGCCGCCGATCCCCATGATCAGGTGATAGCCGATGAAGAAGGCCGCAAGCGCCAACAGTACCAGCGTCCACGAGCCCGCCCCGTTCAGGTACATGATGAGCAGGATCACCGAGAGCGCCGCCGCAGCGGCATTCAGAAGATGCCCGCCGGGAAGCTGCTTGGCACTGGTGTCGATCTTGAACGGCAACATGCTGGAATTGCCGGAAAGCTTGCCATAGGCGACCACCGAACCGGTGAAGGTCACCGCGCCGATCCAGATGCCAAGCACCAACTCGACCATAAGGATGGTGATCTCGACCGGCTCCTTCTTGGCCACCAGTTCTGCGAAGACGCCCTCGACCGGTTCGCCCGCCGCCTTCAGCGCCTCGACCATGTTGATGGTCATGTCTGCGTTGAAGCCCACGAAGACCGCCGCCAGACCGACAAGCGAGTGCATGATGGCCACAAGCTCGGGCATCTGGGTCATCTCGACCTTCGTGGCAAGCTGATAGCCCACCACCGCGCCTCCGATGATCAGGATGATCGAGAGCGGCCAGAGGCCGGCGCCCGGCCCGATGAGCGTGGCAAGCACCGCGATGGCCATGCCGACGATGCCGTACCAGACCGCGCGTTTAGCGCTTTCCTGGCCCGAGAGGCCGCCCAGCGCGAAGATGAAGAGAACAGCCGCAAGAACGTAAGCCGCGGTAGTGAATCCGAAGTCCATTTCCCTGCCCTCGCCTTACGATTTCTGGAACATGGCCAGCATCCGGCGCGTCACGAGGAAGCCGCCGAAGATGTTGACCGATGCCATGAGAATGCCGAGTGCCGCGAGGATCATGACAAGCACGCTTGCCGAGCCCACCTGCATCAGGGCGCCAAGTATGATGATCGACGAGATCGCGTTCGTCACCGCCATAAGCGGCGTGTGCAGCGAGTGCGATACGTTCCAGATCACCTGGAAACCGACGAAGACCGAAAGCACGAAGACGATGAAGTGCTGCATGAAGCTCGCCGGGGCCACGAGACCGACCAGGAGAAGCAGCGCGCCGCCGATCGCCAGAAGCCCGACCTGGTTGCGGGTCTCCTTCTTGAAGGCCGCAGTTTCCATCTCCCGCTTCTCGGCGGGGGTCAGTTCCTTGGGCTTCTCCTTCTTCGGCTGCGCCGCGATGGCCTGCGTTTTCGGCGGCGGCGGCGGCCAGGTAACCTCGCCCTGGTAAGCCACCGTCGCGCCGCGGATCACGTCGTCTTCCATGTTGTGCACGACCTGCCCATCCTTATCCGGGGTAAGGTCGGTCATCATGTGACGGATGTTGGTCGAATAGAGCAGCGAGGATTGCGTCGCCATGCGCGACGGGAAATCGGTGTAACCGACGATGGTAACTCCATTGTCAGTCACGATTTTCTCGTCTTTCACGGTCAGCTCGCAGTTGCCCCCGCGCTCGGCGGCGAGGTCGACGATGACCGAGCCGGGCTTCATCATGTCGACCATGTCCCTGGTCCACAGGACCGGCGCATCGCGGTTCGGGATCAGAGCCGTGGTGATGACGATGTCCATTTCGGGCGCGATCTCGCGGAACTTGGCGAGCTGCGCTTCACGGAATTCGGGGCTGGAGGGCGCCGCGTAGCCACCCGTGGCCGCTCCGTCCTGGGTCTCTTCCTCGAAATCGAGGAAAACGAACTCGGCTCCCATCGACTCGATCTGTTCAGCCACTTCGGGCCGGACGTCGAAGGCATAAGTGATCGCACCAAGCGAGGTCGCCGTTCCGACAGCCGCCAGACCTGCGACGCCCGCGCCGATAACCAGAACCTTGGCGGGCGGCACCTTGCCAGCAGCCGTCACCTGGCCAGTGAAGAAGCGTCCGAAATTGCTTCCGGCTTCGATAACGGCGCGATAGCCCGCGATATTCGCCATCGACGAAAGCGCGTCCATCTTCTGCGCCCGGCTGATGCGCGGCACCATGTCCATTGCGATGACATTCGCCTTCTGGTCCTTGGCGACCTCCAGCAGTTTCTCGTTCGATGCCGGATAGAAGAACGAGATCAGCGTCTGACCTTCGCTCAGCTTCTTCGCCTCCGCCTCGGTCGGCGGGCGCACCTTGGCAACGACATCCGCCTCCTTCCAGAGAGCCGCGCCGCTGACGACCGTCGCGCCCGCCTCCTGGTAGGCCTTGTCGTCAAAACCCGCCGCCTCGCCTGCACCTTTCTGGATCAGGCATTCGTATCCAAGTTTGGCCAGGTCCTTGGCGCTTTGCGGCGTCATCGCCACCCGCGCTTCGTCCGCCGCGGATTCCTTTGGCGCTCCGATCTTCATATGGGCTGTCCCCCGTTTCGTGCATTTTCGCATCACTTAATCGGAATGTTTCTACCGACCAGCCAATTCTTGCACAAGCAGCCTGTCGCGTCGGAAAAAGCGCATCAGATCCAGCGCCGGGTCACGGAGCCATATGACTCGAACTCCACCCCGAATGCCTCGCGCAGACGGGCCTCCTCTCCGCGAATGAACCTTTGGTCAAGCAGGATCAGGAGGGCAGGCACGAGTGCCAGCCCGAGAACGCGTCCCCAGAGGAGGCCGAAACCGGCAAGGATGAGCAGGTCTGCAAGATAGATCGGGTTGCGGGTATACCTGAAAACGCCGCTGGTGATCAGTGCATCGGGCTTGCGTCGCGGCACGAATGTCGTGCGGGCAGCGAGGAACGAGGCCAGCGCGGCAATCGTCAGAGCCGCGGCGAGGACAAGAAGCGTGCCGCCTGCCCAGATGCTAGGCCCCCAGGGCAGCATCCAGGGTGAAAACCACGTGAGTACGAGACAGCCCAATAGCCAGAAAGGCGGCAAATCCAACCAGCGCATGTCCTGCATCTCCTCTGCTCCAAGCTTGCATTGAATTCACCCTACACGCAACATTTTGCGGGGACCTCTCAGGTAGACCATAAGTGTTGCGCGCTAGCGCCCTTTGCTGCAAGGTCATGCCACAGGGATTCCCGCCAACGCTGCCAGGCTGCCTGCGGGGCGTAACGAAAAAAATGAAGGGGGAGCGGCCCACCGCCGTTCCGAGGTTAGAGAGCAATGCCGGACGGGTATCTCGTCACGCCTGGGGACCACGCGCTTGACCCCGGCGACGCAACAGCGACGTCGCTGACGACCTACACCACCGCCGAAGTCATCGGAACGGGCATCTGGAGCTTCGACTTCAACATCTTTGGGTTTTCCGGGACCGGGACGCGTAAAGGCGCCTACGAACGCTCCACCAGCGGGGATGTCTATTTTTGCCCCGATACTCCAGTCTCGGTTTTCTTGACGGTCACCTCTGCCGAGGTATTTGCGGCACCCGACTACACCGTGCCGATTTTCGGCACGCCCGCAGACGACAACCTTGACGGCAGTGGCCGCGACGAGAAAACCTGTGGCGTAGAAGGCGACGAGACTTTGCACGATACGCTCGACTTCGGCAGCCTGCCGGATCGCGACTCGATCGGCTGTTCGAGTATCGTTGGCCAGGCCGGCACTGCCACGCTGACGGATGACACTCTCGAGACCATCATCTGTTTTTCCACCGGGACAGCCATCCAGACACCGTCGGGCGAGCGGCGCATTGAGACGCTCAGCGCAGGCGACCTGGTTTGCACGCTCGACAACGGTCCGCAGCAAATTCGGTGGATCGGGCAGAAGACGGTACGGGCCACGGGCGCGCTCGCGCCCATTCGTTTCGCCAGGGGGACACTTGGCAACTACCGCGATCTGCTCGTCTCGCCGCAACACCGGATGCTGTGCGGCGGCCACAAGACCCGGCTGCACTTTGGCATGTCCGAGGTTCTCGCCCCGGCAAGGAGCCTTGTCGACGATTTCGGCGTAACGATCGAATACGGCGGCATTGTCACGTATGTGCACATGCTGTTCGATGCCCATGAAATCGTGATCGCAAACGGCGCGCCGTCGGAAAGTTTCTATCCCGGCTCTTTCGGACTGGAGACGCTTGGAGACCCTGCCCGCGACGAGATCTTCCGGGTCTTCCCCGAGTTGCGGAGCCACATCGGCGGATACGGTCCCGCCAGGCGTCACTGCGTCGAGGCGTCCGAGGCGCGCGCGCTGGTCACGGCCTGATCCCGCGGCGCGTTGGATGATCGTTGCACGCCCGGACTAACGAGTTCCGCAGTCAGGCAGACGCCCCGAACCAGGTGTCGTAGTCGCTCACCAGCAGATGTGTCGGTTCGGTATCCTCCTCGATCTCGGCAAAGCGTCCGATCGGGTCGCGGAACAGGTTGTCCGCCACGTCATCATTGACCGTCGAGACCTCACCGATCAGGACCGAACCGCCCTCGCCCCAGAACGCGTGCCATTCCCCTGGACTGAGCGT
>JAJDOD010000045.1 GCA_022340315.1 Silicimonas sp.
CGCGGATCTCGCCGCGGAACTGATTACCGAGGACGAGGCCCGGGCGGTCTACGGACATGACAAGGGAGACGAGAACGATGGCTGACGCGAAACTTGCACTGGTGACCGGCGGCGCGCAGGGCATCGGCTACGCCTGCGGCGAGGCGCTGGCCGAGGACGGATACAAGGTCATCCTCGCCGACCTCAACGCCGAGGGCGTGACCGAGGCGGCGGCGAAGCTGGGCCAGGGCAGCGTGGGTATGGTCTGCGACATGAGCGACGCCGACGCGATCCTTGAGATGTTCGACCGGATCGAAGCCGAGCACGGGCCTGTGTCGGCGCTTGTCAACAACGCGGGTATCGCCGCACCGGGCAACTTCCTGACCTACGACCTTGCCACGTTTGACGCCGTGCTGGGCGTGAACTTGCGCGGCGTCTTTGTCGCAACCCAGCGCGCCGCGCGCACGATGGTCGAGAAAAGGATCAAGGGCGCGATCGTCAACATGTCTTCGATCAACGCACAGCTCGCGATTCCGGCCATCCCGGCCTATTGCGCTTCGAAAGGGGGCGTCATGCAGCTCACCAAGGTCGCCGCGCTGGCACTTGCTCCCAGCGGTATTCGCGTGAACGCCGTCGGTCCCGGCTCGATCGACACGGCCATGATGGCGGGGGTGAACGCCAACCCGGAGGCAATGAAAACCGCGATGTCGCGCACTCCGCTGGGCCGCCCCGGCACCGCGCGCGAAATTGGCGATACAGTCGCATTCCTCGTGTCCGACAAGGCCAGCTACATCACCGGCGAGACAATCTATGTCGACGGCGGGCGGCTGGGGCTCAACTACACGATGTAGCCAGGCGGGGCGACGTCAGCTCAATGCCTTGCCCAGCACGTTCCGCAGAAGCCGCGAGATGTTGTTTTCGTAGTTGTTCCACGGCAGGCTGCCGCAGAACGTGATCGAGCCGGTGGCAAAGACCGATCCGCCGCCGGGATAGGTGCAGTAGATCATCTCGGCGTGCTTGGCTTCTGCCTCGGGGCCACCAGTGAGATTCGTTAGGTGGGTCAGTTGTTCCTCGGGCACCAGCATGAACTCGTCCTCGCGGGTGACCGACCGGGCCAGGAGAACCGCATTGTCCGGGGTTCCGAGGCGACGGTCCATGTGATCAAGCTCAAAGCCGGCAGCACCGTTGCCGGAGAATCCGAAGTCACCGATCAGGTCGTCCCCGATGCCCTCGAACACCCAGTCGTAGGCGGGGTCGTTCGTGACCCGGCGATAGGGATCGCCCACGAACTGGCCCTGAGCCGCGAAGCCGATCCCGACAAGGTCTTGCGGTGCCCGCCCGTTCCTTCGCCATAGCCCGCCGTAGCTGCCGTCGAAAGCATTGTAGTACTCGCCCGGCTCGGCGGCCCAGGCGCGGATGCCGTCCTCGGCGCGGCGTATCTCGAGCATGCCGTCGTTTTCGCCGTGCACGGCAATCCGCCAGTAAAACCCGTTGCCGCCGAGATAGAGCAGATGGCCCCCGCCGTCGCGATAGTCGCGCAGCGCGTCAAGGGTCTCGCGGGTATGATACTCGGGGTGGCTGCCGGTGGTGACGCATTTGTAGCCCGCTATCGCGGCGTGGCCGCGGGTGTGTAGCTCGTGGTCGGTCACGATGTCATATGGAATGCCCTTGGCGTGGAGCCAGCCGATCAGGTGGCTGTCGGCCTGGAAATGGCGCAGGCCCGAACAGGTCGAAGCGCCAAACGTCGAGAAACCGGGGCGCAGGTTGAAGAGCGGACGCCGGTGCGAGGCGTGGCAGATGCCCGATCCGTCCGAATGGTAGTTGTAGGTGGAGAGGCCGTATTCGGCATGTTCGGAGGGATTGTAGGGATAAGCATTCCACGCGGCGATGCGGTCTTGCCACGAGGGATCATAGTCGGGCCGCGCGTGGTTGCCATAGATCGCGTAGGTGAAGGTCGACACCAGAACGCAGAGATCGGCGCGGCGCTCGCCGGGCGGCGGGCAGACGAAGAAGGGGATTGCATCGTAGTGCTCGCCGCATTCCAGTCGCATGACGTAGACGCCGGACGCCATGTCTTCCGGGACGGTGAAGGTGAAATCGGTGTCCCAGCCGAAGTCGTAGATGTCGTCCTGGTGAAAATGTATGGCTGCATAATGCGCGGGCCGATGCACCCAGTTCATTTCGCTGCCGTCCCAGGCCGAGCTTGTCATGGCGCGGGCCGGGAAATTCACGAGCCTCAGGTCCGGACCGGAGGTGGCTGGCACCGTGCTTCGCGTCATGTCGCGCGAGAAATCCCAGGCACAAACCGCCTCGCCACGCGCATGGATGTACGGTGCCTCGATCTTGCCGTTGAAATGCTGGTCTGGCGCAGAGGTCGTCAGGCGCGCACCGATTGTTGGGATGCCATCGAGTTGCGGTGCTTTGCTCGCCGTCTTGCCGCGCGTAGGCGCACCGGCGTGACGCGTCAATGCCTGCTGCGTAACGACGATAGTCGCGTTTTCCAGGCGGCCTTCGATCCGGTGCCAGCGGTGAAGTTTCAGCGGCTTGACGGTCGAAACCTTGGCCTCTCCGGCTCGCAGGCAAGCCGAGCCGTCCGCGTCGATGCAAAGATCAATCTCACCGCAAGAGATAACCGTCTGCCGGTTTCCGGTTTTCTGGGTCGGATAGATTGTCGCGCCGAACACGAGCGGCGCGTCTGCAGGCGCCGTGACCGGTTCCGTGGCGACCCCATAAGAGCCGGGGAAGAACGGTCGATGCACCGAGTTGACTTCCCGTGGCGCAAAGTAGTGCGAGGCGTCTTCTTCGATCATGCCCGGCCCGTCCGGGTTCGGGTCGGCACTGATCGACCTGACGAGCCATGCCTTGAACGGTTTTTCCGAGAGCGACGACACCTTGAATTCAATGGTCTCTCCCGGGCGGGCTGAAATCTGCTCGACATAGCCTGTCAGGGGAAGCTCTCGGATTTTGGCGCTCATGTCTTGTGTCCGGTGGCAGAGTGAGGCGGGAAACACGCCCTTGCTGCAAGAGATACAGGCAACCGGGTATCGGCGACATCGAAAATCCAAGAAAGGGGAACATGCTGGTTGTGGGGGGTGGCCTCCTGTGCTGACATTCCAGTTGGTTTGGGCGAGGCTTCGTTCAATCCGTCCATTCGCGCTCAGGACATGGCCATGCCGTCGCGCTTCGCGTGATTTGCCCGTGTACCGCTTGACCCCGCAAGTCGCATCGCTTACCTCGTGTATCGCTGAGCGGGCGTTGTGTAGTGGTAAGACCTCAGCCTTCCAAGCTGATGACGCGGGTTCGATTCCCGCCGCCCGCTCCAGACAATCCACACGACGCATGTAACGTATTTGTCGCCTTGAGGCTCGCAGCCCGGTCGGGTTATCTGGCGCGGGAAGGGAAAACAGATGGCCGCAGCGGCGACGGAAGAGCGCGACAAGTCGAAGAATGTCGGGGCGTTGCGGGCGCTCTGGCCGTTTGTCGCGCGGTATCGCCTGTTGTTCTACGGCGCCATCGCGGCATTGGTCTCGACCGCTGTCATCTCGCTGATCCTGCCCATTGCGGTGCGGCGGGTCGTCGACGGGTTCGAGACCTCGGCGGTTGAACTGCTCGACAGTTACTTCGCCGCGGCTCTCGTCATCGCCGGTCTTTTGGCAGTGGGCACGGGGCTGCGCTATTACCTTGTCACACGCCTCGGGGAACGCGTCGTCGCTGACATACGGAAATCGGTCTTCGACCGCATGATCGGGATGAGCCCTGCGTTCTACGAGAAAATCATGACCGGCGAGGTGCTCAGCCGCATCACCACTGACACGACCGTGATCCTCAGCGTGATCGGCTCGTCGGTCTCGGTCGCCGCGCGCAACGTGCTGATCCTGATTGGCGGCCTCGCGCTGCTCTTCGTGACATCCGCCAAGCTCGCAGGTCTCGTCCTTCTTCTCGTTCCGGTCATCATCGTGCCGATCATCGTCATGGGCCGCCGTCTGCGCGTCCTGGGGCGGGAGAACCAGGATTGGATCGCCAATTCCAGCGGTA
Source organism: Silicimonas sp. (assembly GCA_022340315.1). Classification (GTDB taxonomy): domain Bacteria; phylum Pseudomonadota; class Alphaproteobacteria; order Rhodobacterales; family Rhodobacteraceae; genus JAJDOD01. Next base: position 4,015 of record JAJDOD010000045.1, read on the forward strand.
ATGCCTCTGAAGCGCTGCTGTCGGTGCAAGCCGTGCAGGCCTACACGCACGAAGCGCAAAGCAGGGCGCGGTTCGACGATGTGACCGAGCGGGCGTTTCTCTCCGCCAAGAAGCGGATCGAACTTCGCGCGGTGATGACGGTTCTGATCATTGCGCTCGTCTTCGCAGGCATCGTCGGCGTTCTCTGGATCGGCGCGCGCGATGTCCGGGCCGAGGCCATGACGGTGGGCGAGTTGGTGCAGTTCGTCATCTATTCCGTGATGGTGGCGGGCGCCGTGGGGGCGCTTTCGGAGATCTGGGGTGAATTGCAGCGCGCTGCGGGTGCGACCGAGCGGCTGGTCGAGTTGCTGGGTGCCGAGGATGCGGTCGTTGACCCCGCCGAGGTACAGGCGCTTCCAGAGCCGGTCACAGGCCATGTGGCGCTGGAGGGTGTCACCTTCCACTATCCCTCGCGACCGTCGCAAGCCGCACTCGATGACGTGACGCTCACGGTCAAGCCGGGAGAGACCGTTGCCCTTGTCGGCCCCTCGGGTGCGGGCAAGACCACGATCATACAACTGCTTCTTCGTTTCTATGACCCGACGTCCGGGACGGTTCGCATCGACGGAATGGACCTGCGTTCGCTAGAGCGCGCCGCATTTCGCCAACACGTCGCACTTGTGCCCCAGGAGCCGGTGATTTTTGCCACCTCGGCGCGGGAAAACATCCGTTTCGGCCGTCCCGGCGCCACTGATGCCGATGTCGAGGAGGCCGCGAAGGCGGCCGCTGCGCACGACTTCCTGGCGGCGCTCCCGCAGGGTTACGAGACAGAGGTGGGAGAAAGGGGCGTGATGCTGTCGGGCGGTCAGAAGCAGCGCATCGCCATCGCCCGCGCCATCCTGCGCGACGCCCCGATCCTGTTGCTCGACGAGGCGACAAGCGCGCTCGACGCCGAGAGCGAGCGCGCAGTTCAGGAGGCAGTGGAGCGTCTCAGCCGCGACCGCACCACAATCGTCGTGGCGCATCGGCTGGCGACGGTGAAGAAGGCGGACCGCATACTTGTCTTCGAGGACGGGCGCATCGTGGCCAGCGGCACGCATAACAGCCTGGTCTCGGAAGGCGGGCTCTATGCGCGCCTTGCACGGCTTCAGTTCACCGAGGGTCTGGCCGCCGAGTAGGCGTAACCAGTCGCGGGCGGCGCTGGTTTCCAGTTCAAAACCCGGGCGAGGACCCCTCCGGTAACGCTGCGTCGCGACTTGCTCAAAAGAGCCGGATCGCGCACAACCTTTTGTCAGGGATCAGGGAGGACGAATTGGATGAATTTTGCATCCATCGAGCAGCGCAACGCCATCGAGCAGGAGATGCGGTGGGAAGACCGCGACATTCCCGGAACCGTTTACCAGGCGATGCAACGGACAGCTGGCCAACATGGCGCCCGGAACGCGGTCACTTTCCAGCTTCTCTCGGGCCCGAAGGATCCCGCGGAAACGATGACCTGGAACGAGTTGCGGTCGATGACGGCCCAGGCCGCCAATCTTTTCCGCTCGCTCGGTGTGGGCGAGGACGACGTGGTTGCCTATCTCCTGCCCAACTCGAATGAAACCGTGCTGGCGCTTTTGGGCGGCATGACCGCCGGTATCGTGAACCCGATCAACCCGCTGCTCGATACGGAACAGATTGCCGCCATCCTGCGCGAGACAAAGGCCAAGGTGCTGGTGACGCTGCGGGCGTTCCCGAAGACAGATGTGCCGCAGAAAGCCGCCGAGGCGGTGGCGCTTGCGCCCAATGTCGAAACGGTGCTCGAGGTTGATCTGCTGCGGTATCTCACGCCACCCAAAAGCTGGATCGTCCCGTTTCTGCGCCCGAAGAACCCGGTGAAGCACAACGCCGTAGTAAAGGATTTCCGGGCTGAACTGGGCAAGCAACCAACGGAACTGACATTTGAAGAGAGTCCTGAAGACCGCGTCGGGGCCTATTTCCACACCGGCGGCACGACGGGCATGCCCAAGGTTGCTCAGCACAAGCACTCGGGCATGGTCTATAACGGCTGGCTCGGCAAGACGCTGCTCTTCGAGTACGACAGCACCGTTCTCTGCCCGCTGCCGCTCTTCCACGTTTTCGCCTGCCACCCGATCCTGATGTCGATGATCGTCTCGGGCGCGCATGTGGTGTTTCCGACCCCCGCCGGGTATCGCGGTGATGGTGTTTTCGACAACTTCTGGAAACTGGTCGAACGCTGGCGCGCGACCTTCCTGATCGGCGTGCCGACCGCTTTCTCGGTTCTGATGCAGCGTCCTGTCGATGCCGATATTTCCAGCGTGAAACAGGTCTTCAGCGGTTCCGCCCCGCTGCCGATCGAGCTTTACAAGCGCTTCGAGAAAGCCGCTGGTGTCGAGGTGATCGAGGGCTATGGCCTGACCGAAGCGACCTGCCTCGTCTCCTGCAACCCCATCGGCGGGGTGAAGAAGATCGGCTCGGTCGGTATCCCGTTCCCCTACACCGACGTCAAGATCCTGCGCGGAACCAAGGATGGCGTACGCGCGTGCGCGACCGACGAAGTGGGAGAGATCTGCGTTGCAAATCCGGGCGTTTACGCGGGCCACACTTACACACAGGACGACAAGAATGCCGATTTGTTCCACCATAATCGCTTCCTCAGAACTGGTGACTTGGGACGCATCGACGAAGACGGCTACCTTTGGATCACCGGCCGCGCGAAAGACCTGATCATCCGTGGTGGGCACAATATCGATCCGGCAGAGATCGAAGAGGCCCTGGCTGGGCATCCGGCGGTGGCCGTGGTCGGCGCCATCGGGCAACCGGATGCCCACTCAGGCGAATTGCCATGCGCCTATGTCGAGCTTGTCGAGGGCGCGGTGGTGACGGAAGACGAACTGATGGCCTTTGCCGAAGAGCACATTCACGAACGCGCGGCGATCCCGAAGCATATTGAAATAATTGCAGAAATTCCCAAAACGGCCGTCGGCAAGGTGTTCAAGCCCGACTTGCGCCGCAGCGCAATAACGCGCGTCTACGATGCCGCACTGCAGGCGGCCGGTCTGGAAGCCAGGGTCGTAGCCGTGATCGAAGACAAGAAACGCGGTCTTGTCGCGCAGCTTTCGGGAGAGGGAGCGGTGGAAGAGGAGGCCGTTTCCCATGTCCTCGGCAATTTCACCGGTCCCTGGGAATGGTCCAGATCAGCCTGATGCCTGCTCGTTCGGCAAGATTTCGCCACATTTGACGAGATACCGGTCTTATTACCGCCTTATTAACTTTTCACCTTTAACACCTACCCCGGAGGAAGGTGTCAGGACATGGGCTTCTTGTTGATCAGCATCATCGTCGCGATCGCATCGGCTGTCAGCGCTTACGTTGCTTTCGGCTCTATTCTTCTTGCTTTCATTGCATATTCCGCGGCCGGCACACTGACGCTGTTCAGCGCGCTGATCGCAGACGGTCTCGTGCATCGCGATTCGGAAAGCTGACCGACAAATCGGCGCTCCGCGGAAAACTGTATCGAGATCCCCGACGAATGCCCGCTAGGGGCGCCATTCCAGCCAGTTTCGGATAAGTCTCAGCCCGGCCTCCTGGCTTTTTTCCGGGTGGAACTGCGTTCCCACCATCGTGTCCCGCCCGACTATGGCGGTCACCGGTCCGCCATAGTCGGCATGCGCAAGCAGTTCTTCCGGCGCTCCCATCTCCATCTGGTAGGAATGCACGAAATAGGCGTGGTCGCCCGTCGCGATCCCGTCCAGCACCGGGTGAGGCCTGTCGATCACCAGGTCGTTCCATCCCATGTGCGGAATTTTCAGCGAGGCATCGTCCGGCGTGATCCGCCGAACCTCGCCGTCGATCCAGCCAAGCCCTTCAATGGTCTCGTATTCGTGTCCCGCCCGCGCCATCAGCTGCATGCCCACGCAGATGCCCAGGAACGGCCTTCCCCTGGTCTCGACCGCCTCTGTCAAGGCCTCGAAGAGTGAACTTTCCCCCCTGAGCGCCTGCATGCAGGCCGGAAATGCCCCGTCACCTGGCAACACGATCCGGTCCGCCCGCGCGACATCTTCGGCCCGACCCGAGACCAGGACCTCGCCCGCATCCGCCTCGCGTGCCATCCGCTGGAACGCCTTCTCTGCGGAATGCAGATTTCCCGCGCCGTAGTCGATCAACACAGTCAGCATATCATCGGCCTGAAAATATTCCGGGGAGCGCGAGGGGCAGCGCCCCTCGTTCCGTACTCACCTCAAAGCGCCCCCTTGGTCGAGGGGATCGCATCCGCCTTCCGCGGATCGGTCTCCACCGCCTGCCGCAGCGCCCGCGCCACAGCCTTGAAGGCGGCTTCCGCGATGTGGTGGCTGTTCACGCCGTGCAGCGCATCGACATGCAGCGTGATGCCGCCATGCGTGGACAGCGCCTGGAAGAACTCGCGCACGAGTTCTGTGTCGAACGTCCCGATCTTCGCCGTGGGCATCTGGACGTTCCACACCAGGTACGGACGACCCGATAGGTCCAGCGCCGCGCGCACCAATGCATCGTCCATCGGCAAAAGGCAGGCGCCATAGCGTACGATCCCGCGCTTGTCGCCCAGGGCCGCCGTCAGGGCCTGGCCAAGTGCGATGCCGGTGTCCTCGACCGTGTGGTGATCATCGACGTGCAGATCGCCGGAGGCGCGCACTTTCATGTCGATCAGTGCATGCCGCGCCAACTGGTCCAGCATGTGGTCGAAGAAGCCAACGCCGGTCTGGTTGTCATAGGTTCCGGTCCCGTCGAGGTCGATCTCGACGGTGATCTCGGTTTCCGCCGTCTTGCGGGCGATGCTGGCACTTCGCATGGGCTTTCTCCTTCACCGCGGCGCTTATAGGCGAGGGGGCGTGCGCCTGAAAGGGGGCATGGCGTGCAGGTGGAAATCGTTGCAATGAATGCGGATTTCCTGCCACCGCTGGTGGAGGAAGGGATACACACCTATCTATGGGACCGAGGCAAGAGGACGAGCGGCGTGATAATCGGTGATATCGCAGACGGGCTGACGCGCGGCGTCGAAAGCACGGTGAAGACCGTGAGCGAGACGTTCTTCGAACCGGTCGTCCGCCTGGGTGTCACCGGTCTCAGCCGCGCGGGAAAAACCGTTTTCATAACCTCGCTCGTCGCCAATCTGCTGAACCGTGGCCGAATGCCCGCGCTCCGCGCTGCCGCCGAAGGCCGGATCGAGGCCGCCTGGCTGCAACCCCAGCCCGACAACACCGTGCCGCGCTTTCGTTACGAGGATCACCTTGCCTCGATGACAGGCCATGAGCCGCGATGGCCGGAAAGCACAAATGGTATCAGCGAGTTGCGGCTCTCTTTTCGCGTTCGTCCGGGGGGATTGCTGGCAGGCCTGGCTGGCGCCCATACCGTGCATCTCGATATCGTGGACTACCCCGGCGAATGGCTTCTCGACCTCGCCCTTCTCGACCAGAGTTTCCGCCAATGGGCCGACGCCAGCCTCGCACGGCATGAAAAACGTCCCGCGATGGCGGACTTTCTCGCCCTCATGCGCAACACCGACGGCGCGGAAAAATTGGATGAGCCGACAGCGACCAAACTGGCGGAGACTTTCACCACTGGCCTGACCGCACTCCGCAGCGCCGGGCTATCGAACTGCACACCGGGCCGTTTTCTGCTTCCCGGCGACCTCAAGGGTTCGCCCGTCCTCACCTTCGCGCCGCTCCCGCCGGGGAATGCGCCCCGCAATTCGCTCGCCCGCGAGTTCGAGCGCCGCTTTGATGCGTACAAGCGCGAAGTCGTCCGCCCCTTCTTCCGCGATCACTTTGCCCGGATCGACCGGCAGGTGGTGCTGGTCGATATGCTCGGCGCAATTCACGCCGGTCCGGCGGCGGTCGAGGACATGCGCCAGTCTCTCGCGGAAATCCTGTCCACCTTCCGCCCCGGTCGGAACGACTTCCTGCGGCAGATTTTTCTTGGCAGACGGGTCGAGAAAATTCTTTTCGCGGCGACCAAGGCCGACCATCTCCATCACACGCAGCACCCGCAATTGACGGCGATTGCCAGAGCCGTGCTTCAGGATGCCGCCAACCGCGCCGACTTCGCCGGTGCCAAGACCGCCGCGCTCGCCATAGCCGCTCTTCGCACGACGACCGAGGACCGTGTCGAGCAGGGTGGGCGGACGCTCGACCTGGTGCGCGGCAAACTTCTCGACACGGGCAGGATGGCCGCGATGTATCCCGGTCGTCTGCCCGAGGATCCGGCGAAAATGCTGCATCCGGCCCGCTCCGGTGCCGAAAAGTGGCTCGACGCGGATTACAACGTGGCCGGTTTTGCACCACGTGAAGTAACGCTGAAACCCGGCGACGGCCCGCCGCATATCCGTCTCGACCGCGCCGCCGAGTTCCTCATCGGCGACCGGCTGCGCTAGGAGAGACCCGATGCCCGACACTTCCGACCGTCCCGTTCTGATCGAGCTTGATGACGCCGCGCATGGACCAACGCCCGCCGACGTGCCGCCCGTGGCCGAGGTCGAGGACGCTCCCACCGGACGGGCCATGCAGACGCTCGCGGCCCTTTCGACGCGCCCGAGTTCACCGCTCGCCAAGTGGTTCTGGCGGCTGCTTCTGTGGCTGATCCTGTTCGTCGCCGGCATCGCCGCGTGGGAGTTCCTTGCCGGCCTTGTGGCGCGCAGCCCCGTCCTCGCGGCCATCGCGATTGCCCTGATCGGCCTTTTCCTGACCACATGCCTTGCGATCGTCATCAAGGAGTTGAGCGCGCTCGGCCGCCTTCGCCGCATCGACCGCTTCCAGAAGGAGGCGATGGAGGTGCGCGCATCGGGCGATCTTGCCGCGGCGCGGGGCTATTCCGCCCGGCTGGGCGCTTTCTACCGCGACCGTTCCGAGTTGAAATGGGGCCTGGCGCGCCTGGAGGAAACCACTGGCGACCAGTTCGACGCCGAAACCGTGTTTCTGGCGATCGAAGACAACCTGATTGCGCCGCTCGACACCCTGGCGACACGCGAGGTCGAGGCTGCGGCGCGGCAGGTCGCCACCGTTACCGCGCTTGTGCCGCTGGCCTTTGCGGACATCATCTCGGCTTTCGTTGCGAACCTGCGGATGATACGCCGGGTCGCCCAGATCTATGGGGGTCGGGCGGGAACGCTTGGAAGCTGGCGTCTCACCCGGGCCGTTGTTGCGCATCTCGTCGCGACGGGTGCCGTTGCGGTCGGCGACGACCTGATCGGATCGGTCGGCGGAGGGCACGTGTTGGCGAAGATTTCGCGCCGTTTTGGCGAGGGCCTGGTGAACGGTGCGCTGACCGCCCGCGTCGGCGTCGCGGCAATCGAGGTGTGCCGTCCGCTACCCTTCTCCCCCGGACGGCGCCCACGGGTCACGACGCTCGTCCGTCGCGCGCTGACGGGGCTATTCGAAAGTGGTGGCTCCCGATTAACCGAAACTTCATCTTCCTGACGCCTTTCTTGCCGGAACGAGCAGGAGGCAGATGAATGACGGACGCGGGGCGGTTTCACGTAGACCCGGCAATCTCGATACTAGCCGCGGGTATGCCCAGCCTCTCGCCGGACGATTTCCAGGCGCTTTGCCACCTGAGGGTCGTGCACCGTTTCATCGGGCGGGGACGGTCGTTGCTTAGCGCCGGCGAACCTTTCCAGCGGTTGCGCATCATCGTCAAGGGATGGGCGATGCACAGTCGCCGGCACCATGACCGGCGGCAGATACTCGACCTCATGCTGGCCGGTGACGTCATCGGCCTGGAGACTGACGGGCAACATCTGCCGCTGACGGACGTCGAGGCGCTAACACCCTGTGAAGTGGGCGAGATCGACTTGAAGTCCCTGCACCGCATCGCGCTTCGCAGTCCCGGCATTGCGGGTGGGCTCACCCGCATCGTGGCGAAGCAACTTGCCCGGGCGGAGGATCAAATTCTCCGGCTCGGGCAGATGACCGCCTATGAACGGGTCTGCCATGTGTTGCTGGACATTCATGACCGTCAGCGCGCGGCAGGCATTGATGGCAAGCCGGTCGACTTTCCGGTGACGCAGACCGTTCTGGCTGCCCTGCTCGGGTTGAGCGTTGTCCACGTCAACCGTCAGGTCATGCGGTTGCGCGAGGAAGGATTGATCGTGCTGACGCGCCAGCAGTTGGTGTTGTGCGCGCCGGAACGGATGGCCTCGATCGCCGGTATCAGGCCTCTTGACCGGGGCGGCTCATCAACACTTGCCGTGGCGGCGGAATAGAACGCCTCAACCGGCTCAGTCGTTGGTGACCACCAGGCGTAGGTGCCTCCGCCCCTTTGGTTGCTCGGGCGTCCTTGTCCGCGTCGGGCGGGACGGCTCCACGGGACCGGCCTGGCTGGACGGCGGGTGGACATGGGCAGGACCGGCGTAGCCGGTCATTGACCTGCGCGTTTGACCGAGGATTTCAACCCGGCGCGGCGCACGGCCGATCTCGCCGTGAAGAACCAGGCCGCCGAGGACGCGGTCAATGTCGCCCAGATCGCTTCTCAGCGGCAGCAGGATCAATTCCCCCTCAAGCCGTTCGCGACCGAACCCGGCCGGCGAGGCGACCGCCATCCGGATCACCGCCGGATCATCGAAGACCGAGTAGAGCGCTTCGGAAAGCTGATCGCGCGAACCCGGGGCGAAGAGAACCGATAGCGGCATCTGCCGCATCTCGAGCCCGGCCAGGTCGGTCAGGTGTGATCCGGCGATGCGGAAGCGCGCCAGCCCGCCCGCGATGCGTTCGAGAATGAAGGCATGCCCAAGCGCGCCTTCCAGCCCGCGCGGATCAACTTCGCAACGCGAAGGCACCAGCCGATTTGCGCGAATTGAGTTCCAGTAGCTTTCGATCCTGTCGATTTTTGCCGAAACCGGAGACGCCGCCTGAAACTCGAACACATTGCCGCCGCGCGGCTGGTCGTTACCCGTACCCATCACACCACCTTCTCGGCCATTCCGGCCGCCTCTCTTTCCCCACGCTTCTTTTTCTGCCACAAAACAGTCGCAGTTGCTTATGAAATCTGAACTGAAGGTTAACGAATGAAAGACGCGCCGATGCCGTCCGCGGTGAATTCGATGACGGGATTTGCCGCCGTGCAGGGCAGTTTTTCCAACTGGACATGGAGCGCGGACATACGGTCGGTCAATGGCCGGTCGCTGGACCTGCGGTTTCGGATGCCCGATATCGAAGGTCTGGAGCCGGAAATTCGTAAACGCTTCCAGGCCCGGCTTGGCCGCGGAAATGTCACAGTGCAGGTCAAGCTCCAGCGCGACGAGGCGGTTTCCGGCCTTGCCGTCAACCCAGCAACACTGTCCGCCGCACTCCAGGCAATTGCCGAGATCGACGCTGCTGCGCGTGGCCGCGGGGTGGACACGCGCCCTGTCAGTGCCGCCGAGATCGCGGCCATTCGCGGCGTGATCGAAGTGGGTGAAAATGACACCGGCGATACCTCCGGGCTGAAAGACGCGCTGCTCGACAGCCTGTCGGAGTGCCTGGACGCGTTCGTACAGGACAGGGCCCGCGAGGGCGCGGCGCTGGCCTCGGTCATCAGCGAGCAGATTGACCGGATAGAAGCGCTGACGAAAGCTGCGCTGGAGGCGGTGGGCGACCGCGAGGCCGCTCAGAAGGCTGCAATGGAGCGGGCGCTCGCCAGGTTGCTCGACGCCGGCGATATGCCGGACAAGGAACGCCTTTCGCAGGAACTTGCGCTCATCGCCGTCAAGACCGATGTGACCGAGGAACTCGACCGCCTTGACGCCCACATTGGCGAGGCGCGTGCGCTTCGCGATACCGAGGGACCGGTGGGCCGAAAGTTCGACTTCCTGATGCAGGAGTTCAACCGCGAGGCAAATACCCTCTGCTCCAAGGCGCAATCCGGTGCGCTGACCAGAATTGGAATTGACCTGAAGACCGTCATCGACCAGATGCGTGAGCAGGTACAGAATATCGAATGACACGCCGCGGACTGCTCATCATCCTCTCTTCGCCCTCGGGCGCCGGGAAATCCACGCTGGCACGCAGACTGCGTGACTGGGACGCCGACATACTCTTTTCGGTCTCGGCCACAACGCGGGCGGCCCGGCCCGGTGAAACCGACGGCCAGGACTATCATTTCGTCGACGAGGCGGGCTTCAAAAGAATGGTGCACGAGCGCAGGATGCTAGAACATGCCCATGTCTTCGGTCATTTCTATGGATCGCCGCTCCGTCCGGTGGAGGAGGCGATCGCGAAGGGCTGCGACGTCCTTTTTGACATCGACTGGCAAGGTGCCCAGCAAATTCAGAAAAGTACGCTTTCCTCCAATGTACTTTCCATCTTTTTGCTGCCGCCGTCGATTGCCGAGTTGCGTCATCGGCTCGAGACCCGTGGCCAGGACAGCGCCGAGGTCATAGACAAGCGGATGAACCGCAGCTGGGACGAAATCAGTCACTGGGACGGTTATGACTATGTTCTCGTCAACGACGATCTGGATGCGACAGAGGAAAAACTGAAGACCATCGTGACTGCCGAACGCCTCCGCGCCACCCAGCAGCCGGGGCTCGTCGAGCATGTGAGGCACCTGCAATCCGAATTCGAGGCCCAGTGATGCCGCTCTACGACTACGACGGAGCGTCACCGGTTCTGCCGGAAAGCGGCGATTTCTGGATCGCTCCCGGAGCCCAGGTTATCGGGCGCGTAGCGCTGGGCGAGGGGGCCTCGGTCTGGTTCGGAACGGTCCTTCGCGGCGACAACGAACCGATAGAGATCGGAGCGGGGACAAATCTGCAAGAACATACGGTGGTCCACACCGACCCCGGTTATCCCTGCCGGGTGGGTGAGAACTGCACGATCGGCCACAAGGCGATGCTGCACGGCTGCATCATTGGCGAGGGAACTTTGGTCGGCATGGGGGCGACGATCCTGAACGGCGCGCGAATCGGTCGGGGATGCCTGATCGGCGCGGGGGCGCTTGTGACGGAAGGCAAAGAGATACCCGATGGAAGCCTTGTGATGGGTATGCCGGGCAAGGTGATCCGGGCGCTAACAGCCGAACAGCAGGCGGAAAATCTGGCCTCAGCTGTTCGGTATCGCACACGAATGAGAAGCTATCGCGCCAAGTTGACCAAAAAATAGACGACCGGTCCAGGGACCGTTCACGTCATGCGCACGATGCGGAAATTGATCTGCGGGCAAAGCTGGCGCACTTCCCGCTCGATCAGATCGGGGTTGGGAATATCGCTGGCAACAGCCCGGTACTCGCCGGAATAGCCAAGCTTTTGCAATAACATGGCGAGTTCAATGCAATCAAAACTTCTGGCAAGAAGCGGTGAAAAAATAATAGATGGCCGCAATGTATCCAGCATTTCCTGGCTCATGTCGTGAAACGCCACAAAGGCCATCCGCGTGACCGGCAGAACGTTTCCCTGCTTGCGCCATTCCTCGGGGTCGCCCACCGCCAACAAGGATACTGGAGGCGAATGATCGTCATTGAGCGCGCCGCCGATCGCCTCGGCTCCAAGGACCGCCTTTCCTTTCATCTCATCACCTATTGCATTTCGCGGTTGAGTAGATCGTTCTTACTCAACTTATTATAATAAGTCATTTTGATGTGGCAATCCCACTCTGGTTGCAATTTGGAGGTTCAATCCGTGCATGCCGTTGGATATGGCGGCAAGAGACAGGAAATCAGGTTGTGGGAAATGTCGGCAGACCTCGTTGAAGCGATCCCGATCCCTGCGCTCCTTGTGGATCGGGACGGCCGTATCAGTGCGGCGAATGCCGGTGCGCGCGCCCAGTTCGGCGAGATTATCTCGGGCCGTCACTACATCACGGTGCTCCGCCAACCGACACTGCTGGACGCCGTCGACCAGGCAATCTCCTCCAAAGGCCGCGCGATTGCGCAATACCTCACCACGGAAGCGCGGCGAGACATCACGCTTCAGGCGACCTGTTCCTGGCTGCCCGGCGGGCAGGTGCTGATAGCATTCGAGGACCGTACGGCGATGGAGGAAGCCTTCCAGATGCGCCGGGATTTCGTGGCCAATGTCAGCCACGAACTGCGCACGCCGCTGACAGCGCTCATGGGGTTCATTGAAACGCTGCTCGGTGCCGCCCGTGACGACGCGGAGGCGCGGGAGCGCTTTCTGGCAATCATGGCACGCGAGGCAGGGCGCATGAATCGGCTTGTGGGCGATCTCTTGTCCCTGGGTCGGGTCGAGGCCGAGGAAAGGGTGCGTCCGACCAGTCCGGTCGATCTTACCGGTCTCGTCCGTTCGGTGATCCATTCGCTCGCGCCGTTGGCCGAAGCCGAACGAACCGAGATCGAAACCGTATTTCCCGCCACGACGATCGTCGTCCCGGGCGACTCCGACCAACTTGCCCAGGTCGTCAGCAACCTACTGGAAAACGCGATCAAGTATTCTCGACCGGACACCACCGTGAAAGTGTCACTGGCCGAAGACTCCAACCATCCAATGCTGCGGCAGGATGCCATCGTGTTCACGGTCGAAGACCAGGGGGAAGGGATCGAAGCAACCCATATCCCGCGCCTGACTGAGCGGTTCTATCGAATCGACACCCACCGTTCGCGCGAGATGGGCGGTACCGGGCTTGGCCTCGCCATCGTAAAACACATTGTGAACCGCCATCGGGGACGCCTGCGCATTACCAGCGAACATGGCAAGGGAAGCCGTTTTTCCGTTATTCTTCCAAGGCATGTGGGCGGGCTAGGTGCACCGCGTGCCTGAGTTCCTGTCACTGTCATAAAACCGTTACGTAACTGTCACAAAAGCATAGCCGGTGGTCCCTAGAAAGCCGCCAGGGATCGCGTGCGGCGATCCGTCATAAACTCTAGGAGAATTTTTCAATGCTGAACGCAAGACTGACCGCCTCCGCATTGGCGATCACTGCTGTTTCCGCGACGGCTGCCACCGCCCGCGACCAGGTTCAGATCGCCGGATCCTCGACCGTTCTGCCTTACGCGTCCATCGTCGCCGAAGCCTTCGGTGAGAACTTCGACTTCCCGACGCCGGTGGTTGAGTCGGGTGGTTCCTCGGCCGGCCTCAAGCGCTTCTGCGTAGGCGTGGGAGAGAACACCATCGACATCGCCAACTCCTCGCGCAAGATCCGCGAGAAAGAGATCGCGGCCTGCGCCGACGCTGGCGTGACCGATATCGTCGAGGTTCGCATCGGCTATGACGGCATCGTTTTCGCCAGCCAGATCGACGGCCCCGCTTTCACCGCCTTCGAGCCCGCCGACATCTTCAACGCGCTCGCCGCCCAGGTGCTTGTCGGCGACAAGATCGTGGACAATCCCTACACCCAATGGGCCGAGTTCAACCCGGACCTCCCGGCGGTCGAAATCATCGCCTTCCCTCCCGGCACCAAGCACGGCACCCGTGAAGTCTTCGAAGAGAAAGTCGTGCTGGCCGGCTGCGAAGCCACCGGCGCGATGCAGGCCATGATCGACGGCGGCATGTCGGAAGATGATGCCGAGGGCGCTTGCATGACGCTGCGGACCGACGGTCGCGCCATCGACATCGACGGCGACTATACGGAGACGCTTGCCCGCATCGACGCCAACCCCAACGGCGTCGGCATCTTCGGCCTGGCGTTCTACGAGAACAACACCGACAAGCTGAAGGTCGCGACCATGTCCGGCGTGGTGCCCTCGACCGAGAGCATCGCCAGCGGCGAATACCCGGTCTCGCGCCCGCTCTACTTCTACATCAAGGGCGCTCATATCGGCGTCATCCCCGGCCTGAAGGAATACGCGCAGTTCTTCGTCATGGATGAGATCGCCGGCCCCGACGGCCCGCTGGCCGAATACGGCCTCGTCTCGGACCCCGAACTGGTCGAGACCCAGATGACCGTCGAGAATGAAGAGCCGATGGGTTCGGGCTCCTGAGCCGCAGAAACACCAATGCAGGGGAGGGCGGTCACCCGCCCTCCCTCGTCGTCTGAAGGGGGCAGGAAACGATGACACTCACATGGCTTGTCCTGGCCGTGCTGGCGCTCGCTGCCGTGGGTTATGTCATGGGCCGGTCCCGTGCGATGGCCTCGGCGGGTGGCGAGATCCGTGCCCTTCACTCGCTCCCGAGATACTACGGCTGGAACGTGGCGCTGACCGTTCTGACCCCGGCTTTCGGCCTCATGGCACTCTGGCTGCTGATCCAGCCCGTCTTCATCGACGCGCGCATCTCGTCCCAACTCCCTGACGCGGCGGTGTCCGAAACCACCACCCGCAGCCTCGTGATGTCGGACGTGCGCCGCGTGGCCGAAGGACTGGGCCAAATCGGCGCGAGCAAGCCGGAGAGTGACCCGGATGAGGAGTACCTTTCCGATCTCAAGTCGCGGCTTGGCGGCGCGGGTGTGGCGCTTGCCTCAGACATAGACCCCGCCGTGTATCTTGCCGCCGAGCGTTATCGAGCCGGCACGGCGATCGGTGCCTCGCTCATGTGGGTCGCAGTGCTCGCAGTCGCGGTGGGTGGCTTCGCGGTCTCGTATTTGCTGACCAACAAGGACTTCCGCGCCCGCAACACCGTCGAGCGCGGCATTCTTCTGGTCCTCATTGCGGCGGCCTCCATCGCCATTCTCACGACTCTCGGCATCATCCTGTCGATGCTGTTCGAGACCCGCCATTTCTTCGCCGACCACCCCTGGCAGGACTTCTTCCTTGGCACCGTCTGGTCGCCCGACTTCCGGGGCGACAGCCAACTGGCGATCCTGCCTCTGCTCTGGGGCACCCTCTACATCTCGCTGATCGCGCTGCTGGTGGCCGTCCCCATCGGTCTTTTCGCCGCGATCTACCTCTCGGAATATGCAACGCCGCGCGTCCGTGCGCTGGCCAAACCGGCGATCGAGGTGCTGGCGGGCATCCCCACCATCGTCTACGGCCTCTTCGCGCTCATCACCATCGGGCCGATGCTGCGCGACTACTTCGCCCAGCCGCTGGGCCTCGGCGACAGCTCCTCCAGCGTGATGACCGCAGGCCTCGTCATGGGCATCATGCTCATCCCCTTCGTCTCCTCGCTCTCCGACGACATCATCAACGCCGTGCCCCAGTCGCTCCGGGACGGCTCCTACGGCCTTGGCGCCACCCAGTCCGAGACCATCCGCCAGGTCATTATTCCCGCCGCGCTTCCCGGCATCGTCGGCGCCATCCTCCTCGCCGCATCGCGCGCCATCGGCGAGACCATGATCGTCGTTCTCGGGGCAGGGGCCGCCGCCGCGCAGTTCGACCGTGGTATCGGCGAGCTTGTGAACCCCTTCGAGGCCATGACCACCGTGACGGTCAAGATCGTCAGCCAGCTCACCGGAGATACCGACTTTGCCTCACCGGAAACGCTCGTGGCCTTCGCGCTCGGACTGACGCTTTTCGTCATCACGCTCGGCCTCAACGTCCTCGCGCTATGGATCGTGCGCCGCTACCGGGAGCAATACGAATGACCGACATGACCGCAGGCGCTTCCGCCGCGCCGAAGTCTTCGCTTCTGGCTCAGGACGAGAGGACCAGGCGGCGCAACGCCGCTGAGGCGCGCTTCAAGCTCTACGGCGTGATCGCGATCACGTTGGCTATCGTCGCGCTTCTGTTTCTGATGGTCTCGATCATGAAGAACGGCTCGGGAGCCTTCTTCCAGACATTCGTGACGCTCGAAGTCGAGCTTCTGGAGGACAAGCTCGACAAGAATGGCAATCGCGATCCCGCGGAGATGGCCAAGGTCACGACCTTCGGCTACTCGCCGCTTATCAAGGATGCGATGGCGAAGGTCGTAGCCGATAACGGGATAGAGATTGACGGTTTGAAAAAGCCGGAAGACTTGATCTCGAAGGAGGCCGCCGCCCAGATGCGGAATTTCGTTCTCGCCCATCCCGAAATGGTGGGAGAAACCCGACCGTTCGAGTTCGTCGCCTCCGGCCGCATCGACGGTTACTACAAGGGCCGCGTGACGATGGAGAGTGCGGCACGCGACAGCAACATCTCGCCCGAGCAGTTGCAGTTGGCGGACGCGCTGAAGGCGGCGGGGGCGCTCGAGACCCGTTTCAACTGGAGCTTCATTACCTGGCCCGACGCCTCCGAGAACCGCCCCGAGGTCTCGGGCCTCGGCGTCGCCATAATCGGCAGCCTCTACATGATGCTCGTCGTGCTGGCGCTGGCGCTTCCCATCGGGGTCGCCGCCTCGATCTACCTGGAAGAATTCGCGCCCAAGAACCGCTTCACCGACCTGATCGAGGTCAATATCTCGAACCTCGCCGCCGTGCCGTCGATTGTCTTCGGCATCCTTGGCCTGGCCATCTTCATCAACTTCGCGGGCCTTCCTCAGTCGGCGCCCATCGTTGGCGGGCTGGTTCTCAGCCTGATGACGCTCCCCCGCATCATCATCCCCGCCCGCGCCGCCATCCAGGCCGTGCCGCCCTCGATCCGCGAGGCGGCACTCGGGGTAGGGGCCTCGAAAATGCAGACAGTGTTCCACCACGTCCTGCCACTCGCCGCGCCCGGCATCCTGACCGGCCTTATCATCGGCCTGGCGCAGGCGCTCGGCGAGACCGCCCCTCTGCTCCTGATCGGGATGGTGGCCTTCGTCCGCGAATACCCGGCCGGCCCGCCCGAGGGGCTCTTCGATCCAGCCACGGCGCTTCCGGTGCAGGTCTACAACTGGACCCAGCGGGCCGACCCCGCCTTTGTCGAGCGCGCCTCGGGCGCGATCATCGTGCTGCTGGTCTTCCTGATGGTGATGAATACATTGGCAATCATCCTTCGCAGCCGCTTCGAGCGCCGCTGGTAGGGGAGGCGAACCATGAACGACATGCGATTAATCCAACGGACGGTGGACATGCACGAAACCAAGATCCGCGCCTCGGGCGTAGACGTCTTTTACGGCGACAACCACGCCATCAAGGATGTCTCGGTGTATATCGAGGACAAGACCGTGACCGCCTTCATCGGCCCCTCCGGTTGCGGCAAGTCCACCTTTCTGCGCTGCCTCAACAGGATGAACGACACGATCCCGATCTGCCGCGTCACCGGCAAGATCACGTTGGATGACGAGGATATCTACGATCCAAAGGTCGATCCGGTGCAACTGCGCGCCAAGGTCGGCATGGTCTTCCAGAAACCGAACCCGTTTCCGAAGTCCATCTACGACAATGTCGCTTACGGCCCACGCATCCACGGACTTGCCGGGGACAAGTCGGAACTTGATGAAATCGTGGAGAAATCCCTCCGCCGCGCCGCACTCTGGGGTGAAGTGAAGGACCGCCTCGCCGAACCCGGCACCGGGCTTTCCGGCGGCCAACAGCAGCGGCTTTGCATTGCCCGCGCCGTAGCGACCGCACCCGAGGTTCTGCTGATGGACGAACCCTGCTCGGCACTCGACCCCATAGCCACCGCGCAGGTCGAGGAGCTGATCGACGAACTCAAACAGAACTACTCGGTCGTGATCGTCACGCATTCGATGCAGCAGGCCGCCCGCGTCAGCCAGAAGACCGCCTTCTTCCACCTGGGCAACCTGGTGGAATACGGTGAAACCGGAAAGATTTTCACCAATCCCGAGGACAGCCGCACCGAAAGCTACATCACCGGCCGGATCGGGTAGGGAGGAGCGAAATGCAGGAACACATCGCCTCTGTTTTCGACCGCGATCTCGAAGCGATCCAAGCCATGCTGATGAAAATGGGCGGACTGGTCGAAAGCGCAATCCTCAACGGCGCCGAGGCGCTGGAACGCCGCGACCTCGAGATGGCGGAAGCCGTTCGCAACGGAGACAAGGCCATCGACGCGCTGGAAGAGCAGGTCAATGAGGAGGCGACCCGCGTCATCGCGCTTCGCGCGCCGACCGCCGGCGAC
The DNA here is from genome assembly GCA_022340315.1 of Silicimonas sp. Classification (GTDB taxonomy): domain Bacteria; phylum Pseudomonadota; class Alphaproteobacteria; order Rhodobacterales; family Rhodobacteraceae; genus JAJDOD01. Next base: position 21,817 of record JAJDOD010000045.1, read on the forward strand.
CTTCGCACGGTCATGACAGTCATCAAGATCAGCGCAAACCTGGAAAGGTGCGGCGACTACGCCAAGAACATGGCCAAGCGCACCACGGTTCTGGCCGACGTGCCGCCTGTCGGCAGCGCCAGCGTCACCATCCGCAAGCTCGCGCGAGAAGTGCAGATGATGCTCAAGGATGCGCTCGACAGCTACATCCAGCGCGACGCCGCCCTTGCGATGGAAGTGATCGAACGCGACGAGGACGTGGACCAGCTTTACAACGCGCTCTTCCGCGAGTTGCTGACACACATGATGGAAGACCCGCGCAATATCACGCCGTGCATGCACCTGCATTTCATCGCCAAGAATTGCGAGCGCATGGGGGACCATGTGACCAATATCGCCGAGCAGGTGGTCTACCTGGTCACCGGCCAGTTGCCGGACGAGAACAGGCCGAAGCATGACGAGACGCCATACATGACGGAAGAAGGCTAGGATCATGTCCGCCGATCGGCCCAACGTACTTCTGGTCGAGGACGAGCCCGCGCAGCGCGAGGTTCTTGCGTACAATCTGCAAGCCGAAGGTTTCGACGTCGCCAAGGCCGGCAATGGCGACGACGCGCTCATGCTGGTCGACGAGACGCGTCCCGATGTCATCATTCTCGACTGGATGCTTCCCGGCGTCTCGGGCATCGAGATTTGCCGGCGGCTGAAATCCAACGCCGATACGCGCAAGATACCCGTCATCATGCTCACTGCCCGCTCCGAGGAATCCGACCGGGTGAGGGGGCTGGAAACCGGTGCCGACGACTATGTGATCAAGCCCTATTCTGTGGTTGAACTGATGGCGCGGGTCCGCACACAACTGCGCCGTGTCAGGCCTGCCAGCATCGGCGAACGTCTCGAATTCGGCGACATCGTGCTTGACGCCGAAACCCATCGCGTGACGCGGGGCGGACGCGCCGTCAAGCTGGGCCCGACCGAATTCCGGCTCCTCTCGACCTTCATGGAAAAGCCCGGGCGGGTCTGGTCGCGCGAGCATCTGCTGGACCGGGTATGGGGCCGGGATATCTACGTGGACACCCGCACCGTCGATGTGCACATCGGTCGTCTCCGCAAGGCACTCTGCCAGTTCGGCGGGGAAGACCCGGTACGCACGGTTCGCGGCGCGGGTTACGCTCTCGGATAACTCCGGACCAAAATTCGCATAATCAGTATTATGTAAACCAGAGACCTCTGTGGATAACTCGAGATTTGCCTAATTACCGTGCAGAATCACGTTCATTTGGCTTGATTCCGGCCGCCGGGGTCTTTCCTTACGGAAACCCATGCGACATAACTGGGATGTTCTGCTTGCTGCTAAGCGATTGTTGCATGTCGAACACGTCGCCGAATTCCGGCGGCATGGGAGGTGTGCCGAGGATCCGACGCATTTTCGTCCGGGGCTCGGCCTATCATTGAGCGAGTACGAAGCGCGCGCCAGTTCCTCATCCCCATTGGTCGCGCGCAGGATGGGTTACGGTGTTCTTTTGGGCGGTGCTGCGTCCCGGCAGTGCCGCCCGTTTTTCTGCGAACCTGGAAGCGCTGTCCGTTCTGCAGGTATTTGTCTGCCAGTTCAAATCGCGTCTAGGACTCCGAAACGGATTCTGGAGTGGCACGGGATGAATGTCATCAAGGTCAGGAGCGCCGAAGAGATCAAGTTGGCACAATGATTTGTTTGGGAGTTCTTTGATTTCCTTCGCGACCGCTATCCGGACATGCTTAAGGAAATAGACGCCGATATCGTAGAACACGACGTCGCTGACGAACTTGAGAACTTCAAAGAGTTTGTTTGCCACCGCGCGGTGAAGGTTTCCTTGCATTACCCGTGTGCCGACCGGGCGGACTGGCCATGCTCAAACCGCATTGCGGAAACGACGGCGAGATGACCCGGATTTTCGTCAGATCAAGTTTTCGCGAGCGCGACTTCGGTGGAAGCTCGGCGAGCCCCTGCTCCACGAGGCAAGACAGTTGGGCTACCACACGGTTTGGCTCGACGCGCACCGCCGTCAAGTCGAGGCTCTGCCGCTCTGTTGAGGCATTGACTTTGAAAAATACGAGGATCCGGCTGCCCTCGGCGGCGGCGACGAGCGGATCGTTCATATGAAGTTCAGGCTCCAAGCCGCTGCCCTAGCAGCATATTTTTCCCATACTCAAGGGGCTGACGGGCGTTCTTGAACATCGCAACAGGCATGCCCGACGTTTCCATGTTGCGGGACTTCTGAATCGAGAAACGGCGCCGGGTGCCCGGCGCCGTCCTGGAACTTGGTGTGTCCGGATAGTCGGTTCAGGCGCCCGCCGCCTTGGCGACCTCGGCGGCAAAGTCTTCCGACTTCTTTTCGATCCCCTCGCCCACTTCAATCCGAACGTACCCGTTGATGGTCATACCGGCGTCCTTGGCTGTCTGACCAACGGTCGTCTTGCCGTCCTCGGAACGAACATAGGCCTGGTTCAGCAGCGTCGATTCCGACAGGAACTTCTTCCAGCGGCCCGGAATGATGTTGTCTCGAATGATGTTCTCGGGCTTCGGCTTGGCAGAATTCGCGTTTTCCTCCAACGCGGTAGCCACGAGGATTTCATGCTCCTTCTCTACCACGGCGGGGTCAAGCTGGGTTTCGTCCAGCGCCAGCGGATTGATCGCCGCGATATGCATCGCGATTCCGCGTGCCAGCTCTTCGTCGCCACCGGAATACGCCACAAGGACGCCGATTTTACCAAGCCCGTCGGCCGCCGCGTTATGCACATAGGAGGCCACGTTTTCGCCCTCGATCTTTGCCATGCGCCGCACGCCCATGTTCTCGCCAATCTTGGCGATGGCATCGGTCACGATCTCGCTGACGGCTTTGCCATTGATTTCGGCGGCTTTCAGGGCTTCAACGTCTGCCACATCGAGCGCCGCTCCGGCAATCGCTGCGACCATGCCCTGGAATTCCTCGTTCTTTGCAACGAAGTCGGTTTCCGAGTTCACTTCGACCGCAACCCCCTGTCCGCCACCGGTTTTCACCGCGACCAGGCCTTCGGCCGCGGTCCGCCCGGCCTTCTTGTCGGCCTTGGCCAGACCCTTGGTGCGAAGCCAGTCGATCGCGGCGTCCATGTCGCCGTCGGTTTCGGTCAACGCCTTCTTGGCGTCCATCATGCCCGCGCCGGTCGTGTCGCGGAGTTCTTTCACGAGTGCTGCCGTGATAGCCATCTCTGGGCTCTCCTCAGTATCTTGCAATGGTTTCCGAAGGCGCCCCGGGGGCGCCTTGCCAGGTCAGTCAGGTCGCAGAGATCACTCGGCCTTTTCGGCCTCGCCCTCGACCACTACGGCATCCGAGGCCTCCTCGGGCGTGGCGCCGCCGTCGACCGCTTCCTCCACGGCTTCTTCCATCGCGCCGATGTCCACACCTGCGGCGCCAAGCTGGGCGCTCATGCCATCAAGCGCGGCGCGGCTTGCGAGGTCGCAGTAAAGTGCAATTGCGCGCGCAGCGTCGTCGTTGCCGGGGATGACATAGTCCACGCCGTCCGGCGAGCAGTTGGTGTCGACGACCGCAACCACGGGAATTCCAAGCTTTTTCGCTTCCGCGATCGCCAGGTCTTCCTTGTTGACGTCGATCACGAAGAGAAGGTCGGGAACACCGCCCATCTCGCGAATTCCGCCCAGCGAGGCCTGAAGTTTGGCTTGCTCGCGCTCAAGACCCAGCCGTTCCTTCTTGGTCAGGCCTTCAGCGCCCTGTGCCATCCGCTCGTCGATCTCCTTGAGCGCGCCGATACGCTGGCTGATCGTCTTCCAGTTGGTCAGCGTGCCGCCGAGCCAGCGGTGGTTCATGTAGTACTGCGCGCATCTTTCTGCCGCATCGGCAATCGGCTTCTGCGCCTGCCGCTTGGTGCCGACGAACAGGATGCGGCCGTTCTTTGCCACGGTGTCGCGGATGACGTTCAGCGCCGCGTCAAGCATCGGTACGGTCTGCGTCAGGTCGAGGATGTGAATGCCGTTCCGGTCGCCATAGATGAACTCGCCCATACGCGGGTTCCAGCGTTGCGTCTGGTGGCCGAAGTGAACGCCAGCTTCCAACAGCTGACGCAATGTGAATTCAGGGAGCGCCATGTCCAAGTTCCTTTCCGGTTTGCGCCTCGGCAGAGCCATCAAGGGATCTCTCCCAACCGGCGGACCTTACGGGATGTCTCCCCGAAAGGCCCAAGCCCTGCCTGTGAAGTCCGCGCGATGTACGGCTGGCGGGGTTTGATTGCAAGTGAAAAAGCAACTTGAGCCATCATCGGTCCGAAACCGCTCGTCGGACGCGCAGCTGGGGTGCCGCGTGCCCTGCCCCTGCGGCGTTGCAATGCGCCGCCTAGCCTGTCACTGAATGCGGCATGTCACGGCCCGCCACATTTGCCGACAAGGTTCAGAACGCCTTCGCCCGCGCTGTGCTGGGCGGCGCGCTTCTCTTGCCGTATCGCGTTCGGGTCGCCCTCGTCGGGCGGATCGTCTCGCGCATCGTGGCGCCCCTGGCAGGCTGGAACAGACGGGTTCACCGCAATCTATCCTATGTCTACCCGGAGATGACGCAATCCGAGCAAACCAGGATTGCGCGCGCGGTCACCGACAACGTCGGGCGAACACTTATCGAGATCTACTCGGGAGAGGAATTCGCCACCCGCGCACTTACGTCCGAGATAGGTGGCCCGGGCCTCCCTGCCCTGCAGGCCGCACGCGACGCGGGCAGACCCATCGTACTCGTCACGGCACATATGGGCAATTACGACGCGGTGCGATCAAAGCTCAGCCGCGAAGGCTTTCCGATGGCGGCACTTTACCGCCCGATGAAGAACCCCCTGTTTCACAGGCACTATCTGAAGGCCATTTCGACGATTGCGGAGCCGGTGTTTCCGACCGATGGCCGTGGAATCGCAGCGTTGATACGGCATCTCAAGGAAGGCGGCATCATCGGAATCGTGGCCGATGTGGCCTCGCGCAAGGCCCCGTTGCTCACATTCTTTGGCAAACCTGCGCATACACCAATATCTGCGGCCGAATGGGCTCTGAAATATGACGCGGCCATGATTCCGGTCTTTGGACTGCGCCAACCGGATGGCCTGATTTTCCGAATCCACGTGGCCGAACCGATTGGTGCCGACACGCCCGAAGTCATGATGCAGGGCTACAATGATACGGTCGAAGAGATCGTTCGCGAGGTGCCGGAACAATGGTTCTGGGTCCATCGCCGGTGGAAGCTGAGCGATGAGGCCAAGCTCACCGTAACTGAGCGGCCCCCAGAATAGCGCCGCCGTTTCGCGCCTGGAACAAAACGGCCACCGGCGTATTGCCGCCAAGGTTGACTGAACTGCTGAAATTCCCCTGCCCGTTCCAGGTGCCGATGCGTTTCATCGAGCGCACGATATTGCGATAGTTCATCGTCCGTCCGGCGTTCTCGCCGCGCTTGATGTCCACTGTCGCGCTCGGCGTGAAGGTCACGATCTGAACGACGACCTCGGGAACGGCCCCTCTGGCGCTACCAACAATCGAGACTGAATCCCCATGCCGCTGGAGCCGCACGGAGATCGGCATGGGCGCCTCACTATGCCTCCGGACGAGTTTCGCAATGCTCATGCCGCGAGAACCGACCGCATGATCGACACCACCCACGACCACCTGTGGCGTGTAGATCGTCCGCTCACCCTTCGCACGCGCATAGGACCGCTGGCGGTTGGTGAATTCCGGGCTGGCAAACTGGTCCTTCCATCCGAGGTAGTCCCAGTAATCGACGTGATAGGACAGCGCGATGACATCTTGTTCATCAGCGAGATCCGACAGAATGCGGTCCGCCGGCGGGCAGGACGAGCACCCCTGCGACGTGAAAAGCTCGACCACCACCGTTTCCGCGGCGTTCGCCGCCCCGCTTACGGCAAAGCATGCCGCAACAAGGAAATTGGCGATCCGTATCATCATCTGTCATCCCGATCCTGCGTCATCCCGTCGTACTCAAAAGCCCGCCCGCGCGCCAATCAAGGTTTTGCGAGACCGCGTTACAACGTCCGGACAGTCGCGCCACGGCCCTGCAATTCCAAACGCTCCCAGTATTCAGTACACTATGGTATACAATTTGCTGTTGCCCCTTCTCACCGACAGGTTTATGGGGGCATGAAACTGCCAGTCACTTCCAGCCGGAGTTAGCAACATGCCCATTACCGTCGGTCACGACACTGCCAATACCCGCACATCGCTTACAGCGGGCGGCCAGTCGATTGATTACTACTCGATCCCAGCCGCCGAGGCCGCGGGTCTTGGCAATTTCTCCAATCTGCCCGCCGCACTCAAGGTCGTGCTGGAAAACATGCTGCGGTTCGAGGACGGCAAGACCGTGACCGTGGATGACATCAAGGCCTTTTCCGAATGGGGTGAAAACGGCGGCAGGAACCCCCGCGAGATCGCCTATCGCCCGGCGCGCGTGCTGATGCAGGATTTCACCGGTGTGCCGGCGGTCGTGGACCTCGCCGCCATGCGCGACGGCATCGCCGCGCTCGGTGGCGACCCGCAGAAGATCAACCCGCTGAACCCGGTCGATCTTGTCATCGACCACTCGGTGATGATCGACGAGTTCGGCAATCCTCGCGCCTTCCAGATGAACGTCGACCGCGAATACGAGCGGAACATGGAGCGCTATACGTTCCTCAAATGGGGCCAGTCAGCGTTCAACAATTTCCGAGTGGTGCCGCCGGGCACCGGTATCTGCCACCAGGTGAATCTTGAGTACCTCGCCCAGACCGTCTGGACTGACAAGGATCAGAACGGCGCCGAAGTCGCCTATCCCGATACCCTCGTCGGCACCGACAGCCACACCACGATGGTCAACGGCGCGGCGGTGCTTGGCTGGGGCGTCGGCGGGATCGAGGCGGAGGCGGCCATGCTCGGTCAGCCGATCTCGATGCTGATCCCCGAGGTTGTGGGCTTCAAGCTGACCGGCGCGATGGTCGAGGGCACGACCGGCACCGATCTGGTGCTCAAGGTCGTCGAGATGCTGCGCGAGAAAGGCGTCGTCGGAAAATTCGTCGAGTTCTACGGCCCCGGCCTCGACCACCTGCCGCTTGCCGACCGCGCGACCATTGCCAACATGGCGCCGGAATACGGCGCGACCTGCGGCTTCTTCCCGATCGACGGCGAGACCCTGCGCTATCTGGAAAACACCGGCCGCGACAAGAACCGGATCGCGCTGGTCGAGGCTTATGCGAAGGAGAACGGCTTGTGGCGCGGTGCCGACTATGACCCGGTCTACACCGACACGCTGGAGCTTGACATGGGCACGATCGTGCCCGCAATTTCCGGCCCCAAGCGACCGCAGGATTTTGTCGCCCTGACCGAGGCCAAGGCCGCTTTCGCCCGCGAGATGGAAGAAACGTTCAAGCGCCCGATGGGCAAACAGGTTCCCGTGAAGGGCGAGGACTACACGATGGAATCGGGCAAGGTCGTGATCGCCTCGATCACCTCCTGCACCAACACCTCGAACCCTTATGTGATGATCGGCGCCGGCCTTGTCGCGCGCAAGGCGAACGAACTTGGCATGACGCGGAAGCCGTGGGTCAAGACCTCGCTTGCGCCCGGCTCGCAGGTCGTCTCGGCCTATCTGGAAGCCGCCGATTTGCAGGACGATCTCGACGCCATCGGGTTCAACCTGGTGGGCTATGGGTGCACGACCTGTATCGGCAACTCCGGTCCGCTCCAGTCCGAGATCTCCCAGGCAATCGCCGAAGGCGACCTCGTTGCCACGGCGGTTCTGTCGGGCAACCGGAACTTCGAGGGTCGGATCAGCCCGGATGTGCGCGCCAACTACCTCGCCTCGCCGCCGCTTGTCGTGGCCTACGCGCTGGCCGGATCGCTCGACGTCGACATCACCTCCGAGCCGATCGGCCAGGACAGGAATGGCAATGACGTCTACCTGAAGGACATCTGGCCCAGCCAGAAAGAGATCGCTGAACTGGTCGAAAAGACCGTCACCCGCGACGCCTTCCTGGAAAAATACGCCGATGTCTTCAAGGGCGACGAGAAATGGCAGGGCGTCGAAGTGACCGAGGCCGAGACCTATGACTGGCCCGCGACCTCGACCTATGTGCAGAACCCGCCTTACTTCCAGGGAATGGGTGCCGAGCCCGGAAAGATCTCGAACATCGAGGGCGCACGTACGCTGGCCCTTCTTGGCGACATGATCACCACAGACCATATCTCGCCCGCCGGGTCGTTCAAGGAGACCACGCCTGCCGGACAATACCTGGTCGATCGCCAGGTGCCGCCTCGCGAGTTCAACTCATACGGCTCGCGCCGCGGCAACCACGAGATCATGATGCGCGGTACCTTCGCCAATATCCGCATCAAGAACGAGATGCTGGACGGCGTCGAAGGCGGCTACACGAAGGGGCCAGATGGTAGCCAGATGTCGATCTATGACGCCGCGATGGCCTACAAGGAACAGGGCACGCCGCTTGTCGTCATCGGGGGCGAGCAATACGGCGCCGGGTCGTCGCGCGACTGGGCTGCGAAAGGCACGGCGCTTCTCGGCGTAAAGGCAGTGATCGCGGAAAGTTTCGAGCGCATCCACCGCTCCAACCTCGTCGGCATGGGCGTGATCCCGTTCGAGTTCACCGGCGGTGACACGCGGAAGTCCCTGAACCTGACGGGCGACGAGACCATTTCGATCTCTGGCCTTGAGGGCGACCTGAAACCGCTCTCCACCGTGCCCTGCACCATTACCTACGCTGATGGCAGCACGAAGGAGATCGAGATCAAGTGCCGGATAGATACGGCCATCGAGATCGAGTACATCGAGCACGGCGGCGTCCTGCATTACGTGCTTCGTAACCTTGCGAAAGCGGCCTGATCCTAAAGCGGCATCGCTATGCGCTTAGTCTTGCCTCCGGCCCAATGGCCGGGGGCATCGTTTTTGAAACCGGCGCTTGGGCCTGTCGAGTACCACCGCTTCGGTAACAGCCCGAGCGTCGCCGCTGGATTGTTTCGCGTGCCCGGTCAATTTCTGCCGGATTTGCGGCAATTCTTCACAATGCGGCGAAAGAATGGCACCTTTGACACTGTAACGAGTGCTCGGGGGATGCATGACCAGGACCAGTAACAGATTGCGCACCTTTTCGCGCGCCATGCCGTTTTCTCTTCCACCGATCGAAGGCGGATTGCTTTTCCTTCTGATCGTAGTCTGGCTATTCGGCTAACGCAGCCGCAATCGCGGGCTTGAGCCGGTTTTCAAGCAATGGCTCGTTGATCGGCCCGCGAATGTGCAGAACAACTTTGCCGTTTCCGTCAATCACGAATGTCTCGGGCAGAGCGTATACGCCCCACTCGATACTTTGGCGGTTTGCGGGATCGGCAATGACGGCCGTGTATGGGTTGCCAAGTTCGTTGAGAAATCCCCTGGCCTGCTCCGGTGTTCTGTCGCGGTTGATGCCATAGACCTGAACGCTCTCTGCCAGTTCCATCATCAAGGGGTGCTCGACCCGGCACGGGGCGCACCAGCTTGCCCAGAAATTCAGAACCTTCGGTCCCGGCGCGGCGAAAACCGATCCGTCGAAGCTCGGCAAATCGCCCACCGGCAGCTCGACCACTGCGGGCGCGGGCAACCCCTCCTGAGACGAAGGCAGAAGATCGGGATCGTCCCGGAACATGCCGCCCAGGAACAAGCCGGCAATGCCCGCGAAGATCACCGGCGGCACGACAGCGAGAAGAGGTATTCTAGCCATCCTCGCGCCCTTCCGCCTCTTCCAGCCGCCGCCGCGAGGACCGCGCCTGCGCCCAGCTCAGCCAGATCAGCCCGGCCAGAAGCAGGATGGAACCCGCATAGGCCAACGTCACTTCGGCCGCATAATTCCCCAGATCCGGCATCACGCGACCCTCTCTCGCATTTCGATGGCCTGGACGCGGCGAAGCCGGATCTCGGAACGGGTTCGCAACAGCACCAGGGCGATGAAGAGCAGGACGAAACCCGCCATTGATATCAGCAGCGGCACCCAGAACACGTCCGAGATATTCTCATCCTTGTCGAGCGACAGCGTGGCCCCCTGGTGCAATCCCTGGTTCCAGAACAGCACGGCATAGCGCGAGAGAACCGCGAAGACCGAGCCGATCAGGCACATGAAACTGGTCAGGTCCGCAGCGGTATCCGGGTTCTCGACCGCCGACCAAAGGGCGATATAGCCCAGATAGAACAGGAACAGGATGAGGAACGAAGTCAGGCGCGGATCCCATTCCCACCACGTCCCCCACATGGGCTGCCCCCAAACGGCCCCGGTGAAAAGCGCGATCAGCGTCATCGTGACACCCACCGGCGCCGCCGCCTTGGCCGCAAGTGCACTGACGTGATGACGACGGATCAGCCATACGAGCGAGGCGACAAGCATCATCGCCCAGGCGTTGATCGCCATCATCGCGGTGGGTACGTGCAGGTAGATGATCTTGACCGTCGAGCCCTGCCGGAAGTCGTCCGGAGTGAAGAAGAAACCCCAGCCGATGCCGACGACAAGTGCGAGGCCCGCCACTACGAATAGCGGCATCATCACCCGGTCGGTCAGGTGCATGAACTTCCGGGGGTTTGCAAATTCCCAAAGCGACATGGACGTTACTTAGACGCAGGTGTTGACGCGCTCAAGCGGCGTCGGGTCGCAGGCCCTTCGCGCTCTCGTTCGCGTGAGTTCAGCGCAGGTTGACACGCAGCGCCCCGGCGGCGGCAAAAGGTACGATGGCCACGGTTCCGAGCGTGATCAGCCCCAACAGCAGCATCGGCGTTGTGGCGGTCAGGCCATCGGAGGCGCGCCGCACCGCGTCCGCACCGAAGATCAGCGTCGGCACATAGAGCGGCAGCACCAGAAGCGACAGCAGCAAGCCGCCCCGTTTTAGCCCAACCGTTAGCGCGGCACCGAAAGCACCCAGAACCGAAAGTGCGGGCGTGCCGACAAGAAGCGTCAGCACCAGCGCTCCGGCGGCTTCGCCGGGAAGGTTGAGTAACGCCCCCAGAAGCGGTGCGACGATCGTCAGCGGCAGCCCGGTGGTTATCCAGTGCGCCAGCGCCTTGGTCAGAACCACGCCCTCCAGCGGCACCGGAGCGGTTGCCAGCAGGTCAAGCGAGCCGTCCTCGTAATCGGTTGCAAACAGGCGGTCGAGCGACAGCAGGCAGGCCAGCAGTGCGCCCAGCCAAAGCACACCCGGTGCGATCCGCGCCAGCACCTCGCGCTCGGGGCCCACTCCGAAAGGCACCAGCACCACGACGATCAGGAAAAAGGCCAGCGCCAGCCCGAACCCGCCGCCCGCCCGCATCGCCAGCATGACATCCCGTTTCAGCAGCCCGATCACAGGAAACTCTCGTCAAACGCGCCGGTTGCGACGCGCGCCGGCTTGAATTCCGAGACGTCCAGCGTTCGCGCATCGAGGCCAAGGTCGATATGTGTTGCGACAAGGGCCGCGCCGCCATCATCGAGATGCCGACGGACGCGCTCCGCGAATAGTGACACCGCCGACTGGTCCAGCGAGACGGTCGGTTCGTCCAGCGCCCAGATCCGCCGTCCCGTCACGAGAAGCCTGGCAAGTCCAAGCCGCCGTTTCTGACCGGCAGACAAGGACTGGGCCCTACGGCTCCGCAGCGCCGCCAGGTCGAATGCGGCAAGCGCCTCGTCGATGCTCGCCGTTCCGAAGAGCCCGGCCCAGAACTCGAGGTTCTCAGCGACGCTCAACGTCGACTTGATCCCGTCGGCATGGGCTGCATAGGCGATACACTCGGGCTCCGCCGCAATGGTTCCGCTCTCTGGCGGTTGCAGCCCGGCAATGGTCCTTAGAAGCGTGGTCTTGCCGGAACCGTTCGGCCCCCGCAGGATCAGGGCCTCGCCTGCCAAAAGATCGAATGTCACGCCCTCTAGAATCCTCAGACCGCCCCGCGTACAGGCAACATCGGTGAGGCTCAGAAGCGGGGTCGTCATGGGCGACAGTCTTGGCGGAACGCGCGGGCGATGTCTACCGAGGCTCAGACCGGCAGGACCGCCAGCCCGACCCGCCGCCCCTCACCCAGAAGCACGTTGTAGGTGCGGCAGGCCTGCGGCGACGACATCACCTCGGCCCCTATCCCGGCACTCTCAAGAGCACTGCGAAGCGCGTGGGGCAAATGTGCAATCTCGGAACCCATGCCAACCAGAAGAATGTCGATCTTTCCCTTCGCCGCCACCAGCGTCGCGATGTCGTCAAGGCCGCCCCAGGGCGTGATACCGTCCGGCAGAACGGCAAGCGGTGCGGGATGCGGTTCGCCGCCGATACGAAAGAAACCGGGGCCATAGCCCTCGACCGGCGCGCCTTCGGAATAGCTCACTTCGTTCAATCGCATCCTATCAATCCCATATCGGCAACCCCATCAAGGCCGAGGCGGCAATGATGCCATAAGCAACCCGCCGGTATACCACCTCGTAGCCGGGACGGAACAGAAGCGCCCCCAGCCAATTGCCGAGAAGATAGGGCAATATCAACGCTATTCCCAGTTGCAGGGCGCCCATGACCAGGAACCCGTTCCAGGAAAGCACGGCAAGAAGCAGGATATCCGCAAGGATCAGGTACAGCGTCGTATTGGCCCTGATAGCGGCTATGGGCAGTGTGGATGCCATGTAGAGAAGAATGATCGGCGGGCCCGGCAGCCCGACACTGCCCGCAAGGAAGCCTCCGAAAGCGCCTGTGCCGTATATCAACGGCGGCGTCATTGGTCCGCGATATCGAACGCCGGACACCAAAAGCACCAGAAGCCCGATCGCAACCAGCGAAACACCCCAGCGAAAGACCTCGCCCGACACGAGCGAGAGCACCCAGACACCGAGCGGGAGAGCCACCAGGGCACCGGCGCCAAGCCGAAGCACGTCCGGCGGATGACCGTCTTTCAACGCCCGCGGCACATGGATGAGCGGTGCGGTGAGGTCTTTCACGATCACCGTTGTCAGGGCCTCGAACGGTCCCAGCACCTGCCCGGCGAAAGGCAGATAGATCATGCCCGTTCCGAACCCCGAGAAGCCGCGGACGATCCCCGCCAACGCTGCGCCGAACCACAGAAAGAAAAGCTCGCTGCAACTGAGCAGGGATGTGATCGGCTCACACATCCCCAAGCCCGGTTTCGAGCCATCGCCGGTGTGCCTCGTCCGGCAGGAGTTC
>JAJDOD010000067.1 GCA_022340315.1 Silicimonas sp.
CGCGGAAATTTTCGCATTGCCTCCGCCTCCTCTGGATTTTCCCCCGTCGATGGGCCATACCCGATCCAAACAGGCAGAAAGGTCCTTTGATGGGCGTTCTCAACACGATCCTCCGCGCCGTCACTTGGTGGAACAGCCAGACCTGGGGCACGCAGTTCTACACCTGGCGCAACGGCCAGAAGGTCGGCGAAGACGACCAGGGCAATGTCTTCTACCAGTCGAAGACCGGGCGCCGATGGGTCATCTTCAACGGCGAGGCCGAGGCGAGCCGCGTCTCGCCCGACTGGCACGGCTGGCTGCACTACACCTGGGATGAACCGCCGACGGACAAGCCGCTGGCGCATAAGGCATGGGAGAAGCCGCACCAGGAGAATCTGACGGGGACGGCTGCCGCCTATGCACCCGCAGGATCTTTGCGTCGGGTCCAGCCGGCCGACCGCTCGGATTACGAGGCCTGGATACCGGAGTAAGCCGATGTCGGAGAACGTCACCGAAGTTCTGACGGGCGGGGCGGTTCTGGCCGTGGCGGCCGGTTTCCTGTTCTATGCCGGGCAGGTTGGCGGTGTAGGCGTCGGCGCGTCCGGTTTCGACACCTACAGCGCGTCGTTCCGTTCGGCCGAAGGGATCGGGATCGGTACGGATGTCCGGCTGGCCGGGGTCAAGGTGGGCAGCGTGCTCGACATGACGCTCGACCCGGCGACGTTCCGCGCCAGCACGAAAATCTCGCTGCAAGACGATGTGGCACTGCCCGACGACTCCGCCATCGTGATCTCGTCGGAAGGCCTGCTTGGCGGCAGCTTCCTCGAGATCCTGCCGGGCGGATCGGCGTTCAACATCGAGCCGGGTGGCGAGATCGAGGACACGCAAAGCTCGGTCTCGATCGTCCAACTCCTCTTGAAGTTTGTGTCCGGCGGCGAGGAATGATCCGCGCGCTGCTTGCCGCGATTGTGCTCGCGTCTCCCGCCGCTGCGCAGGGCTCATTCGTGACCTCTCCGATCGACGGATCGACGGCGATCATCCCCGATGTCAGGGCGGATGACGTTCGCGCGCTGAACGGTGGCGGGGCGGTTCTGAAGGCGCTCGACAAGGTTTCCGGAGAAGTATCCGACCTTGAGATAAAGAGCGGCGAAACGGGCAGTTTCGGAAGGCTGGAAGTCTCGCTTTCGGAATGCCGCTATCCGGAGGACAATGTCGCCGGCGAGGGGTATGCCTGGCTGACGATCCGTGATCCGGCCCGCGACGCGGTGGTGTTCGAGGGATGGATGGTGGCGTCAAGCCCGGCGTTGAACGCGCTGGACCATCCGCGCTACGATCTGTGGGTCATTCGCTGCACGACGGCCTGAGGGTCTTCTTCGAGCGGCACGCCCAGGATGTCTGCGTTGCCTTCCACCGCAAGGCGCAGTTGCGCCCGATAGGATGCACGGGAGATTTCGACCGCGCCGAGGCTGGCAAGGTGGGGCGTCAGGAACTGGGTGTCGAACAGCGTGAACCCGGTGCGCCGCAGGTGGTCCACAGACCAGGCAAGCGCCATTTTCGATCCGTCGGTCGCGCGCGAGAACATGCTTTCCCCGAAGAACGCCGTGCCGAGCGACAACCCGTACATGCCTCCGATCAGCGTCTCGCCCGACCAGATGCCGAAAGCGTGGGCGTGCCCCCTGTCGGCAAGCTCAAGGACGAGCGCGCGGATCGTGCCGTTGATCCAGGTCTCGTCCCGGTCTGCGCAACCGTCGAGGATCTCCTCGAAACCGACATTCAGGGTGGCGCGGACATTGTTGCGGCGCATCCGCCGGGCCAGCGAGCGCGACATGCGGAACCCATCCAGCGGAAGGACGCCACGCTCGCGAGGATCGACCCAGTATATTTCGTCGGTGTCGCGGCTGTCGGCCATCGGAAAGACACCGGCCTCATAGGCGCCGAGCAGAAGTTCCGGGGTCAGGGAGCGGTCACTCATGCCGGAGATCCTAGACGATCTCCTGCGGGAAATCGCCTGGGAAAAACGATGGCCAAGGCCTCACTCGAGATTGGCGTCGAGCCATTTTTCAAGCCAGTGGATGTTGTAATCCCCGGTCTGGACGGCCTTTTCCTGCAAGAGCGCGCCGAACAGCGGGATCGTGGTGTCGATCCCGTCGACGATCAATTCCGACAGGGCCCGCCCCAGACGCGCCAGCGCCTCGGGCCGGTCGCGCCCGTGGACGATCAGCTTTCCGATGAGCGAATCGTAATAGGGCGGGATCGTGTAGCCGTCGTAAATTGCCGAATCCATCCGCACGCCAAGTCCGCCTGGCGCGTGGTACTGGCTGATGCGGCCGGGTGAGGGTGAGAACTTCGGTAGCTTCTCTGCGTTGATGCGGATCTCGATGGCATGCCCGTTGATCCGAAGGTCGTCCTGTACGAAAGACATCGGAAGACCGGCAGCGACGCGGATCTGTTCGCGCACGAGGTCGATGCCGAAGATAGCCTCGGTTACCGGGTGTTCGACCTGAAGGCGCGTGTTCATCTCGATGAAATAGAATTCGCCGTCCTCGTAGAGGAACTCGACGGTGCCCGCGCCGATATAGTCGATCTCGGCCACCGCATCGGCGCAGATCTTGCCGATGCGTGCGCGTTCTTCCGGGCTGATGGCCGGTCCGGGAGCTTCCTCGAACACCTTCTGGTGACGGCGCTGAAGCGAACAGTCGCGCTCGCCCAGGTGCACCGCGTTGCCCTTGCCGTCGCCAAAGACCTGGATCTCGATATGGCGCGGACGGCCCAGGTACTTCTCGATATAGACCTCGTCATTGCCGAAGGCAGCCTTGGCTTCGGAGCGTGCGGTCGAGAACGCGCTTTCCATTTCGGCCGCCGACTTGGCAAGCTTCATGCCGCGTCCGCCGCCGCCGGCGGTTGCCTTGACGATCACGGGATAGCCGAATTCTTCGCCAATGGCCCGGGCCGAGGCGAGGTCGGGAACACCACCGTCCGAGCCCGGCACGACGGGTATACCCAGGCGCTTCGCAGTCTCCTTGGCCGTGATCTTGTCGCCCATGATCCGGATATGCTCGGCCGATGGGCCGATGAAGGTGATCTGGTGATCCTCGAGAATCTGCGCGAAATTCGCATTCTCCGAGAGGAACCCGTAGCCCGGATGGATCGCCTGCGCCCCGGTGATTTCACAGGCCGAGACGATGGCGGGGATCGAAAGATAGGATTGTGTGCCGGGCGGCGGACCGATGCAGACGCTTTCATCCGCCATCCGCACGTGCATCGCGTCGGCATCTGCTGTCGAGTGCACGGCAACCGAGCCGATGCCCATTTCGCGGCAGGCGCGAATGACACGGAGGGCGATCTCGCCGCGGTTCGCGATCAGGATCTTGTCGAACATGCGCGCGCGCCTACTCGATCACCATGAGGGGCGCGCCGAACTCGACCGGCGAACCGTCCTCGATCAGGATCCGCTTGACGGTGCCCGAAGACGGCGAAGGGATCTGGTTCATCGTCTTCATCGCCTCGACGATCATCAGCGTCTGGCCTTCGCTCACCTTGTCGCCGACCTTGACGAATGGCGACGCGCCCGGTTCGGGCGAGAGATAGGCCGTGCCCACCATCGGTGACGTCACGGCGCCCGGCAGGTTGGCCGGATCGTCGTCCGCGGCGGGAGTGGCCGCGGGTGTGGACGGCGTCGCTGGCGTAGCCGGCGCCGCCGGGGCGGCGGAGGGCATCTGCATCTGAACTGGCGCCTGAACCGCGTTCGGCTGGATGCGGCTGACACGGACGTTCAGGCTGCCTTCGCCATCATAGTCGCGTTTCACCTGCAATTCTGAAAGATCGTTCTCGCTGAGAAGTTCGGCAAGTGCCTTGATGAACTCTACGTCGTCTTCATGCGATCGCTTTGTCATATATGTCCCTCGGGTCTGCCCGGATGATCCCGTCCCGAACTTATAGAATGGCAGTCCAACGAGGGAAAGCGTTGAAAATGGGCTGTGTGCACGGCTGGCATCGGGATTGAATTTTACCAGTTGATAAAAATTCAGACTGTGGCAGTCTCGGATCAAGCGCAATGAGCGTATCAGACAGGGAGACGGGCATGGCCAATAGCGAGCGGACACCGGGCGTCGTTGCCGGACGGTTGCAGCGCGAGGCGCTGGCGGAGAATTTTGCCGACCTGCACGAACCGTTCGACGCGCATGAGGCACTGGTCGCGGCCGACCGGTGCTATTTCTGCTACGACGCACCGTGCATCAACGCTTGTCCGACCTCGATCGACATCCCGCTTTTCATCCGGCAGATCCAGGCCGGTCAGCCGGCCAGCGCCGCGAAGACGATCTTCGACCAGAACATCCTTGGCGGCATGTGCGCCCGCGTCTGTCCGACCGAGACGCTTTGCGAGGAGGCTTGCGTGCGCGAAGCGGCGGAAGGCAAGCCGGTCGAGATCGGGCGGCTGCAGCGGTTCGCTACGGATACCGTGATGGCCACCGGTGCTCACCCCTATGCGCGGGCCGCCGGGACAGGCAAACGGATCGCCGTTGTCGGTGCCGGGCCCGCGGGACTGGCCTGCGCGCACCGGCTGGCCATGAAGGGCCATGACGTGGTCATGTTCGATGCGCGCGAAAAACCCGGCGGGCTGAACGAATACGGGATCGCCAGCTACAAGACGGTCGATGCTTTCGCCCAGGCCGAGGTCGCCTGGCTGATGCAGATCGGCGGGATCAAGTTGGAAACCGGCCACCGGCTCGGGCACGAGATCATGCTGGAGGAGTTGCAGGACGAGTTCGACGCCGTCTTCCTCGGCGTTGGCCTCGCAGGTGTCAACGCGCTGCGCGCCGAGGGTGAGGGTCATGCCCATGTGCGCGACGCCGTTGATTTCATCGCCGAGTTGCGCCAGGCGTCGGATGTCTCGACGGTGCCGGTCGGCCGCGACGTGGTGGTGATCGGCGGCGGCATGACGGCCGTGGATGCGGCGGTGCAGTCAAAACTTCTCGGCGCCGAACATGTGACCATCGTCTACCGCCGACCGCGCGACAGGATGTCTGCCAGTGAGTACGAGCAGCAGCTTGCCACGTCAAAGGGGGTGCGGATCATCACCGGCGCCGCGCCGGTGCGGTTGGCGGGCGGCGAACACGTCACCGGGATTGAGCTTGCATATACCCACGACGGACCGGACGGGCTGACCACGACGGCCGAGACCTTCATGCTGAAAGCCGATCAGGTCTTGAAGGCCATCGGCCAGCACCTCGACGGCGCGCCGGGTGCAATGGCGCTTGACGGTGGCAAGATCGCGGTCGACGGGCCGGGCCGGACCAGCGTCGATGGCGTCTGGGCGGGCGGCGATTGCGCGACGGGTGGCGACGACCTGACGGTAACGGCGGTGGCCGAAGGCCGCGACGCCGCCGAAGACATTCATGCGACCCTGATGAGCTGAGGAGACACACATGGCGGATCTGACGAGCGACTTCATCGGGATCAAGTCCCCGAACCCGTTCTGGCTGGCAAGCGCGCCGCCGACGGACAAGGAATACAACGTCCGCCGCGCCTTCGAGGCCGGCTGGGGCGGCGTGGTGTGGAAGACGCTGGGCGAGGCGGGTCCGCCCATCGTCAACGTCAACGGGCCGCGCTATGGCGTGGTTTACGGCGCGGATCGCCGGGTGCTGGGGATCAACAACATCGAGCTGATCACCGACCGCCCGCTGGAGGTGAACCTCAAAGAGATCACGCGGGTGAAGAAAGACTTCCCCGACCGGGCGCTGGTGACCTCGATCATGGTTCCCTGCGAGGAGCAGGCCTGGAAGGACATCCTGCCGCGCGTCGAGGACACGGGCTGCGATGGGATCGAACTGAACTTCGGCTGTCCTCACGGGATGAGCGAGCGTGGAATGGGCTCGGCGGTAGGCCAGGTGCCCGAGTACATCCAGATGGTCGCAGAGTGGTGCAAGGAGCACACCGATCTGCCGGTGATCGTGAAGCTGACGCCGAACATCACCGATATCCGCTATCCGGCGCGTGCAGCCAAGGCGGGCGGCGCCGATGCGGTGTCGCTGATCAACACGGTCTCGTCGATTACCTCCGTAAACCTCGACACGATGTCGCCGGAGCCCTCGATCGACGGCAAGGGCAGTCATGGCGGGTATTGCGGCCCAGCGGTAAAGCCCATCGCGCTGAACATGGTGGCCGAGATCGCCCGCGACCCTGAAACCGCCGGTCTGCCGATCAGCGGGATTGGCGGTGTCACGACATGGCGCGACGCGGCGGAGTTTCTCGCGCTCGGCGCCGGCAACGTGCAGGTTTGCACCGCCGCGATGGTCTACGGCTTCGGGATCATCAAAGAGTTGACGGCGGGGCTTTCGGCCTGGATGGACGAAAAGGGATATTCATCGGTGGCCGAGGTCACGGGGCGCGCAGTGCCGAACGTGACCGACTGGCAGTACCTCAACCTGAACTACATCACCAAGGCGCGGATCGACCAGGACGCCTGTATCAAGTGCGGGCGCTGCTACGCGGCGTGCGAGGATACTTCGCACCAGGCAATCGAGATGAAGGAAGGACGCGTTTTCGAGGTCATCGACGCCGAATGCGTGGCCTGCAACCTATGTGTCGATGTCTGCCCCGTCGAGGGATGCATCACGATGGAGGAACTTGACCCCGGCGTGATCGACGCGCGGACCGGCAAGCCTGTCGAAGCGGACTACGGGAACTGGACGACCCATCCCAACAACCCGGCAACCCGCGCTGCGGAATAGGCCGCGAACGAGGCGGTCGCCGCGGAAACTGGCGGGACACCCCGTCAGTAACCGACATCGACCGTCGAGAGTTCGCGCGATAGCGCAAGGTTTCGGGTTTCGGCAAAACTGGCCTCGGCCCGCTCGCTGCGCGTGGGCGGCGGTTCGATAGTGTAACCTGCGTCGCTTTCCACGTCCTCGGGAGCATCGCCAGCCTCGATGGAGGCGCTGTCGCGGGAAGGACCTTCGACGGGGTGTTCCGGCGGGTCGAAAGCGAGGCGTGCCTGCCGCTCAAGCGGGCTTTCATCGAACGCCGGAGGCGGTCCGGTCGGAACGTCCTTGCGCAGATCAGCACGATTGCTTTGCTCGGCGTTTTCCTGGTCGCGTAGCCTGGGTGCGACGGCGGATTGCTCGGGCGAGGTGACGGCCTTGGCCGTCTCAAGCGGAATGTTCGACGCCGCGGCTTCGCCTGCACTGGCGCGCGGTGTCTCAGGTGCATTTGCCTGCGCGGTGCGGGCAGCGGATTGCAACACGACCGGTTGAGCGGTCTTGATTGCGACACCTGCGGAAGATGCAGCGGGTAACATGGCCCTCGGTCCCCTCTCATGGACCCCCACGGGAGAGTTTATTGCACGAAAGGCGTTTCGATTCGGTTAACCGGAAACGGGTGTGAGCGCGCGGCGGTAGAATTCGTCCAGAAAATCCGCTGCCGTCCCGAACTGCGTGTCCTGATCGGTCTGCAAAATGCCGGCCACCTGCACGTTGAAGTCCGCGTAGTGCTGGGTCGTTGCCCATATCGAGAAGATCAGGTGATAGGGATCGAACGGGGCAAGATCGCCGCTGTTCATCCAGCGGCGGAGCAATGCGCAGGTCCCGTCCACCAGGTCCTTCAGCGGGCCTTCGATCTGGTCGATGATGTGCGGCGCGCCCTGGACGATCTCATTGGCGAACAGCCTACTTTCGCGGGGGAACTCGCGGCTCATGTCAAGCTTGCGTCGGACATAGGCAAGGATCTCGTCCACAGCGTCGCCTTCGGGGTCGATGGCCCGGAGCGGGTCGAGCCAGGTCTCGAGAAGGCCCGAGAGAAGAGCGGTATAGATCGCTTCCTTCGACGAGAAGTAATACAGGACATTCGGCTTCGAAAGACCTGCGCTGGCTGCGATCTGGTCCAGCGTGGCGCCACGGAACCCGTTGTCGGAGAAGACGTCCAGCGCGGCATCAAGGATGGTCCAACGATTCTTCTTCTGGATGCGCGTCCGGGGCTGCTGAATGGTCACGCGATCCGCTCTTTTCCAAGGCGGCCATTGGCTGGCCGGGGGGGGGCGACATGGGAGAGCGCCGCTAGCGCTTGACTGGTCATGTTCCTCTGCTAGCGTGTTCCTGACCGTTTGGTCAATAATTTCCCGGCACGAACCGGGGCATCCGGGGAGAGAATGTCAATGGCGCAACCAGCGGCGAATATGCGGATCAATGGCGACCGCCTTTGGGACAGCCTCATGGAAATGGCAAAGATCGGGCCCGGCGTGGCGGGGGGCAACAACCGCCAGACGCTGACGGACGAAGATGCCGAGGGACGCGCGCTGTTCCAGCGATGGTGCGAGGCAGAGGGCTGCACGATGGGCCTCGACGAGATGGGCAACATGTTTGCCCGTCGCGAGGGAACGGACCCAGACGCCCTGCCGGTCTACGTCGGCTCGCACCTCGACACCCAGCCCACGGGCGGCAAGTACGACGGCGTTCTGGGGGTTCTTGGTGGGCTCGAGATCGTGCGAACGCTGAACGAGCTCGACATCAAGACGAAACATCCGATCGTGGTCGTGAACTGGACCAACGAGGAAGGGACGCGCTTCGCGCCCGCGATGCTGGCGTCCGGCGTCTTTGCGGGCAAGCACGACCGCGACTGGGCTTATGACCGGGTGGACGCCAAGGGCAAGCGCTTTGGCGACGA
>JAJDOD010000187.1 GCA_022340315.1 Silicimonas sp.
TTTGATGGGACCGAACCCCCATCTGGCGACAAGCGGACCGACCGTGGGATCGAAGGCGCCGCCGCTTTCGCTTGCGATGGCGAGCGCAGCTGCCGTCACATGGGCCAGCTCGGCGTCCCTGACCAGGAGACTTGCCGGCATGGCATTGAAACGCGTGATGACGCTGTCCGCGCGCCACGGCGAAAACCGCAGGTCAATCTCGGCGAAGAGGCTTTCGATCTCGTGGCGCACCGGCGTGAGATCGGGGCCAGTGGGCGCGACAAGCCTCCAGGTGGTGCCGAAGGCCCGGCCCGTCAGCGTTGCAAGTTGCGCGCCAAGCGCGGAGCGCGGCAGAACGAGCGCGGCACCGAGGACACCAAGCGTCCGGCGGCGAGACGGATTGAATGTGCTGTTCTTCATGGGTCAGGCTCCGAAATCGTCGTAGAAGATCGACGCGGGTTCGACCCCGAGGCGATCCAGTGTGGCAAGAACTGCCGAGATCATGACGGGCGGTCCGCAAAGGTAGTATTCGCAGTCCTCGGGCGCGGGGTGGCCCGCGAGTTCCTTGCGAAGGATCTCATGGATGAACCCGGTTGCGCCGGTCCAGCGGTCCCCGGGTGCGGGCTCGGAGAGCGCGGGCGTCCAGCTGAAAGCTTCGTTTGACGCCGCAAGGGCTTCGAATTCGTTTGAATAGAAAAGGTCCGCAAGCGACCGGGCACCATAGAAGTACCGGATGCGGCGGTTGCCGCCGCGCGCGAGTTCCTGGTGGATCATCGCACGCAGCGGCGCCATTCCCACGCCGCCGCCGACAAAGATCATCTCGCGGCCCGTTTCCTGAATGTGGAACTCACCGAACGGGCCCGAAAGCGTAATGTCGTCTCCCGCGCCGAGCGAGAAAAGCCAGGAAGATACAACACCGGGGGGCACATCGTCCTCGCGACCGGGCGGCGGTACGGCGAGACGGATATTGAACACCGCCTTCCCTGCGTCCTGTGGACGGCTTGCAAGCGAATAGGCGCGGGTAACGTCCGTGTCGGATGCTGCCGTTAGCGACCTCCAGCCGGCAATGTCCCAGGCCTCGGTGAACTCGGGCGGCACGTCGACAGTGCTGAAATCCAGCTCATAGGGCGGCGCGGTAATCTGCATGAAGTCACCGGCGCGGAACTCGGGCGAACAGTCGGCGGGAAGCTCGACAACGATCTCGCGGATAAGCGGCGCCAGCATTCTGGCCGATGCGACCTTGCAGGCCATGCCGCCGCCCGCCGTAAGGATATCGTCGGGCACCACCACCGCGCAGTCGCCTCGCACCCTGGTCTGGCAGGCAAGGCGCACATGGGCGCGACGGTCGCGGGGCGACAGGACCCCGCGCTCGGTCGCCTGCGGTTCACCGGCACCTTCGCCGGTCACCGTCACGCGGCAGAGGCCGCAGGTGCCCGACCCGCCGCAAGCGGCCGGGATCAGCACGCCGCCGTTGTGCAGAACCGAAAGGAGCGGATCGCCCCGTTCGGCTGACAAGTGCCTTGCGTCGTTGACAACGACATCAATTGCCACATCCGGGACAAGCCGGCGGCGCAACAGAACCAGGCCAATGGCCAGCCCAACGACGAGGGTAACGATTGTCATGCTTCCCAGGAGCACTTCGGTCATAGCGTGGCCGCCATTTGCGCGAAGGAGGCGAATCCGAGCGACATGATCCCGGCAAGGACGAAGGCAATTCCCAGTCCGCGCAGGCCAGCCGGCAAGTCTGCATAGGCCAGGCGCGACCGTAACGCGCCGAGCATCACGACCGCCACCGTGAAGCCGACGCCGCTGCCCAGACCGAAGACGGCGGATTCGGCCAGCGTATAACTTCGCTCGACCATGAATAGGCTGCCCGCAAGGATTGCGCATTGTACTGTCAGAAGCGGCAGGAACACCCCGAAGGCGGCGTGGATCTTCGGGAAGAACCGGTCGAGGATCATCTCCAGTACCTGGACGGCCGCCGCGATCACGCCGATGAAGGCGATCAGCGCGAGATAGGACAGGTCGAGCTCCGGCATCCCCGCCCAGGCCCAGGCGCCGGGCGCGAGAACGGCCGAATAGATCAGGTGATTGAGCGGCACCGTGATCCCCAGAACGCCCGTTATCGCCACGCCCAGGCCCAGGGCTGCATCCGCCTGCTTCGAGAGTGCCAGGAACGTACAAAGTCCGAGGAACAGGATCAGCGGCATGTTGTCGACGAAAGCCGCATTCAGGAACAACGCCCAGAGACCGGTCATTCTGCGGCCTCCATCTGGCCGGGCGGCACGTGCTCGCGCGCCTCGGTCTGTTCGGGCCGCCAGCTGCGCACCGCCCAGACCAGGAGGCCGAGGAGGAAGAAAGCCGACGGGGCAAGCAACATGAGGCTGAGCGGCGTGAACCACCCGCCCGCATCGGCAAGCGGCAGGACCTCGCGGCCGAAAAGCTCACCCTTGCCGAATAGCTCTCGAATCCCGCCGATCACGACCAGCACCAGCGAGTACCCAAGACCGTTTCCAAGGGCGTCGATCATGGCGGGTGCCGGGGGATGATGGCGGGCAAAGGCCTCGGTCCGACCGAGGACGAGGCAATTCGTAGTGATGAGGCCCACATAGACCGACAGCGCGCGGCTGATCTCGGCGAAATAGGCCTGCAGAACCTGGTCTATGACGATGACAAGCGAGGCGACGATTACAATTTGCACGATCAGCCGGATCGTGTCCGGGATGTGCCGCCGGATCGCGCTGATGATCCCGGCGGCGAGCGTCAGCACGACGGTAAGCGAAATCGACATGGTCACCGCGGTGGCCAATGTCGTTGTCACCGCAAGCGCCGAACAGATCCCGAGGATCTGCAGCGTCACCGGGTTTTGCCGGACAAGAGGCTCGGTCAGGACGTGCCAGTATTCCGTGCGGTTCGCCATCGCCTAGAACTCGCCCCGCCGGATCGCGGCAAGGAGCGGACCGTAGCCGTTGGGACCAAGCCAGAAACGGACCATCTGCGTGATCCCCCGCCCGGTGCGCGTCGCGCCGGTGATCCCGTCGACCTCGTGCACGCTGGAAGACGCGCCGCGGGCGACGCGAAAGCGCATCTCATCCGCCGCATCGCGAATTTCGGTGCCCGGAAAGCTTGCCTGCCAGGATGCCTCTTCGATCCGGCCGCCAAGGCCGGGGGTTTCGGAATGTTCAGTGATGGCAATGCCCGCAATCGTGTTGGTATCGCCCCCGAGCGCCAGGATTGCTTCGATCCGGCCGCCATAACCTTGTCCGCTGAGCGGCAGAAGTATCAGCGATACCTCGCTCCGTTCGTTCCTCAGAAGAAAGACCTGCGCGTAGTCAGGGCGTTGCCCAAGACCGGCGAGGTCGGCCGACTGATCGAGCGCGGTCCAGTTCCCCGGATCGGCAAGCGCGGCGTCGAGCGTGGCCACGGTGATGCCGTCGGCAACGCGACCGGCGGCGAGATCGACAACCACCGTCGAAAGCTCTCCGCCCGCGTCCGCAAGAAGCGCGCTCATGCCGGGAATGCCGCGCACCAGGGCTTCTATCCGAACCTGTTCTTCGGCGGCCCGGTTGGCCGACTGGATCGGCCTCAGGACGACCGT
>JAJDOD010000009.1 GCA_022340315.1 Silicimonas sp.
TTCCGGTTCTGCGCGTTGTCTGGCGGTACGCCGGTGCCGTCCTGGGCAAAGCCCGGTGCCGCAATCGAAAGCGCGGTGGCAAACACCGCAAGCATCGCGGCGAAGAGCGCTCGGCGAAAGCCGGAAGGGTCGATCTCGAGGTGTCTCATCTGTCTTCCCTTCCTGTTGTCCATCGTTGTTCCGCCCGACCGATGTCAGGCGGCCATGCGTTCGGGTCGTCGGCCGTTTCGGCGACGCGACCGGCGCTTGGGCTTCGGTTTGGCTTTTTCGGCGGCTCCGCCCCAGGGCGCGCCGCCCGCGACCTCGATCCGTGTGCCGAGCGTCTTCTCGATGGCCTTGAGTTCGCCCATCTCGTCCGCCGCGCAGAAGGCCACGGCGCGTCCGGTCTCTCCGGCACGCGCGGTTCGCCCGATGCGATGAACGTAGTTCTCGGGCACGTTCGGCAGATCGTAGTTGTAGACGTGGCCCACGCCCGGAATGTCGATGCCGCGTGCAGCGACGTCGGTCGCGACGAGCACGCGCACGTCCCCTGCCTTGAAGGCGGCGATGGCGCGGTCACGCTGACCCTGGCTCTTGTTGCCGTGGATCGAAGTGGCGGCGAAACCGATCTTTTCGAGGTGCTTCATCAGCCGTTCCGCACCGTGCTTGGTCCGCGAGAAAACCAGCGCCCTGTCGTCGCGGTGACCGTCGAGGAGGTCGATGAGCAGGTCCTGCTTCTTTTCCTTGGGCACGAAATGCACGGAGTGCGTCACCTTGTCGGCGACCTTGCCCGGAGGTGAGACCTCGACGCGCACGGGGTCGGTCAGGTAGTCGCGGGACAGATCGGCCATCGCCTTTGGCATGGTGGCCGAGAACATCATTGTCTGGCGGTCCTTGCCCAGCCTGGGCGCGATCTGGCGGAGCGCGTGGACGAAGCCGATGTCAAGCATCTGGTCGGCCTCGTCGAGGACGAGGAAGCGGGTCCGGCTCAGGTCGACGGCGCGACGTTCCATCAGGTCGATCAGGCGTCCCGGCGTGGCGACGAGGATATCTGTACCGCGGGAAAGCTTCTGGGCCTGCGCATTGACCGACTTGCCGCCGACGACGAGCATGATCCGAAGATCGGAGGTCAGGCCGCGCAGGTTCTCGACGATCTGGTTGGCCAGTTCCCGCGTGGGCGCAAGGATCAGGCCGCGGGCCGATTTCGGCGCGGGTTTTTCCTGGCGCTTCGAGAGTGCCACCACCAGCGGAATGCCGAAAGCGGCGGTTTTGCCGGTTCCGGTCTGGGCGATGCCCAGGATGTCGCGCCCCTGGAGCGCGTGCGGGATCGCCTTTGTCTGGATGGGTGTAGGTTCGGTCAGTCCGCGGCCCTCGAGCCGGGAGACCATGCGGGCGGTCAGCCCGAGTTCATTAAAATTCATGTCAGTCCTTGTCCGGACGGAGTCCGGTATCACCGACGAGCGCCCTTGCGATCGTTCGGTCGGGGTGCGCCCGAAGCAAACGCCCGCGACACCGCATTGTGCCGAGAGCCGCCTGGGCGGCGTCCCCCCTACGTGATGTGGGAAAACGTTGCGTCATGGCCGGGGGCGGGTTGATCCCGCCTGCTCACGCGGCAGAGCGATGACGTGAGTGGTACATGGGAGTTCACGTGCCGGTTGTCAATCGCTGTCAGGCGTATGAAACCGACGTGTCGGAAAGATATCTCGGCCAGCCCCTTGCGAAATCGCGCAATTGAGTCCATGAGCACGGGGCTATCGTTATTCTTATTCGAACCTCTGCCTCCGTTCATTCGGCTCTCAGTCGATCGACCCAGACTGACTTTGCCGGGCTGCCGCACCCTGCGGGCAGCACCTTAGAACAGGAGACCACGGATATGGCCAATGGCACCGTGAAATGGTTCAACACCCAAAAAGGCTTCGGATTCATCGCACCGGAAGAGGGCGGCAAGGACGTCTTCGTCCACATCTCGTCGCTGGAGCGTTCTGGTTTGACCGGTCTGGCTGACGACCAGAAGGTGACCTACGACATCGAGGCAGGCCGCGACGGCCGCGAAAGCGCCGTCAATCTGGCTCTGGTCTGATTGACACGTTCGGGCGCCCGGAATGGGCGCCCGTCCTTTTTCCCCAAGCGAATACATCAACAGGACGCCGTATTGCAGCCTCATGACTGGTCGCGCGTCCTTGCCGCGTATCGCACGCCAATTCTCTCCCGCGCGCTCTTTGAGCTCACCGTTACTTTGATTCCATTTGTCACGCTTTCGGCTCTGGCTTGGGCGGCGCTCTACCTAAGTACCGTGCTGGCCATCGGGCTCGCCCTGATCAATGCCTTCTTCCTGTTGCGCCTCTTCATGATCCAGCACGATTGCGGGCATGGCTCTTTCCTGAGGAACCGGAAGGCGAGCGACTGGATCGGGCGTGTGCTTGGTGTCCTGACGCTGACCCCTTACGACGTCTGGCGGCAAAACCATGCCACGCATCACGCGACATCGGGCAATCTCGACCGCCGGGGAACCGGCGATATTCCAACGCTCACCGTGCGGGAATATCGCGCGCGGAGCCGCTTCGGGCGCCTGCGATACCGGGTTCTGCGCAATCCCCTGTTCCTTTTCGGCCTTGCGCCGATCTACATCTTCTTTCTCCAAAATCGCCTGCCGGTCGGGCTGATGCGCGCAGGGAGACGCTACTGGCTCAGCGCTCTTGGAACGAATGCCGCCATCGCGTCTCTGCTGGCCGTTCTATACCAATTCGGCGGGGCCGAGGTGTTGATCTTCGTGTTCATGCCGACCACGCTACTCGCCGCGTCCATTGGCATGTGGCTGTTCTATGTTCAGCACCAGTTCGAAGACACGGCTTGGGAGCACGACTCAGACTGGAACGTCCAGACGGCGGCGATCGAGGGGAGTTCGTTCTATGACTTGCCGCCCGTCCTAGCCTGGCTGACGGCGGATATCGGAGCGCACCATGTGCACCATCTGGCCAGTCGCATACCGTTCTACCGGTTGCGGCAAGTTCTACGCGACCACGAAGTTTTGAAAGACTGCGGGCGGGTCACACTTCGCGAAAGCTTCCGAAGCGCCCGACTGCATCTTTGGGATGAGGCCGAGCAACGGTTGGTCTCGTTTTCTCGGGCTAGGGCGGCACCGGCCTGACGCGTTGTTCAATGCAACCGGGCGCGAACGAGGAATCCCTCGATCGTCTCTTCGCCCAAGGCGCGTAGCGCCTCGAGCCGATGCAACCCTTCGATCAAAACGAAGCGCTCGCCGTCCGCACGCAGGCGGATCGGGGTCGTCTGCCCATTCTCGAGCATGTCATTCGCCAGCGCGAGCACCTTGTCCTGATCGAGCGTTTTCGCGCGCTTCGTCGGCACGTAGATCTTCTCGATTGGAAAAATTTTCTTTTCGAGCATGCAGGTGTCATCTTTCCGAGAGCAGTGAAAGGGCCACTTCGCAAGAGCACACTAAAGCGTTTGCCAGACCGCTTCGCGCAGCTCCTCGTGAAGGATCAGATGTAAAGGAACGCCGGTCTCGGCAGTACTTCGATATCCGAGGACACTCAGGGCCGTTTCCGGCCCGTTATTTTCACCCTCCGATAAGTCCAGTCCTATGAAGTCGGCCAAAAGCATGCCAGCTTTCGCAAGAGCCTTTATGGCGGCGTCCTGCGACTTGTAGCCTCCCGCATTCATGATCGAAACCGCCACCAGCCCATCCTCACCGGCCAGCGCGTGCGCCTTTAGCATGGATTGCTGAGATGCTGACAAGTTCGTCTGGCGAAGTGCTTCAAGGAACTCTTCCTGCGTCGCAACCGACGACTCCGACCGAGCTTCCCATCGCCGCGCGGCTGTACGGTTGGTTTCCCGTTCGGACAACAACGACTTCAGCGTTTCAATCGCGTCTGCTTCCGACGTGCCTTTCGCCTCGGCCATCAAGCCCTGGCTTTTGGCGCTGTGTTTGGGGAACGCGCGCGCGACAAATTCGCCGTTTAATTGTCCGGCCCGGATTTTGTAGTTTCCGTATTCGGCCACGACGATGGGTCCGGCGCCGATGCCAGCTGCGGGCGTTTTCCGGGACTTCTTTGCTTTGGTTTTGACCAAGTCGTTCTCCATAGGTTGGCGATGCCGCTACGAGATCGGCATGAATACTAGGAAGACCACTAGCGCGATTGCCAGGATCAAGAGCAGGCCCATCAGAATGTGCCGGAGATCCTTCCAGACCTTTGCCACTCTTTTGACCTTGAGCGTCTTTCCCAGCCGAGCGTTCAAAGCGCCGCCCACATCGCTCTTGCGCACTACCAAGGGTAGGCCGAGGGTGCATTGAGACGTGTGTTTCGTGCGGGCAGGACCATGCGACCTCCAGCCTGAACCCGCTCCGGGATCAGGGACAACGATTCACGCAGAAAACGCTGGAAGTCGAAACAGGATCGGTGAGCGCGATCGCCAAGAAACCTCGACTAACAAATTGAGAGTTAGTCTTTTTTGCGCGGCTTTACAATGGCGATGACCTTGCCGCTATTTGTCCCGAGACAACGCCAAGCTTGTGAAGTCGCGTGATTTCGGCTATCCGAGTAAGGCAACGTTGTTCCCAACGGCACTCTGTCATCCTCTACTTCAGTCTGCTTTTTCGAACCGACCTAGCCAGGTTGCCACACAGCGTGGGCAGCAGGATTGCAGGGAATTTCTTTCATGACGAAGGGCACTGTGAAGTGGTTCAATGCCGCGAAGGGTTTTGGATTCATCCAACCGGACGACAGCGAGACGGACGTCTTCGTCCATAGCACTGCATTGGAAGCCGCGCGCCTGGACAGGCTTGCCGACGGTCAGGAAGTGTCTTTCAGCATAGAAACGGATGGCGACGGTCGTCAGTTTGTAGCCAACATGGCCCTCGCATGAGCCCCTATACACGCTTTCCGAACTCGGACCCGCGCGTTGGTTCATCGGCTCCGAGAGGCCTCACGCAGCATCAGCAGGCCGCCGAGCGATTGTTTCGCCAGGCACCCGAACGTCCTTTGACGCGGGACGACAGAACGGCTCAGGCCGCAAGACAGATTGTACTGGAGGAATCGGAAAGGCGGCGAACGCTCTCCGAGGCTCTCCGGTCTGCTCGCCTGGAACGTGCAGAGCGGTTTACAGAAAGCGCCAGAAACAAGCGTGGATCGAATCCAGGCAAGTAGTTGTCCCTCGGTCATGAGTTCTCTCAGTTTGAGAGGTCCGGTCTTTGGAGCGTACTGCAGAACGGAGTGGTGCGCACGCCAAGGGAGGGGCCGGATGGAGAAGCGGCGAGGGTCTCTCTCGCCGCTTTTTCGTGACCTGAAATACCGCGGCACAACCTACTTTTGTGCGGATCGGCGCCCCGCCTAAGCCGTATGTGAAGCGGCAGAAGAACGACGCGGCCGACGCCGAGCGCTGCACATCATTGGGTCAGCCTCAGTTTCGTGATCTCCGACGCAATGGTCTGGAAAGCCGTGGAGATGTTGGTTCCAGCAACGTCGAAGAAGTTGCCCGGCTTGTTTTCGACGCAGCGGCTGAGTGCATTGACACCCTCTTCAGGGGCCTCGAACGCAACGGCGAAAACTTCAATCCACTCGTTTTCCTGTGCCGCGTCACAGATCCGCGCAAGATTTGCGTCCGCGTCAGCGTAGCCGCCCGTATCCAACTCGGCCGCCCGATGCTCCTGCCTGGCCTGCCAGTCGGAATACCGGAAAAAGTAGTCGGCGGCGTCATTCACGCTGAAACGGTTGTATATGTCGTGGTAGGTCCACTGCTCGGCATCGACAAGCGCGACATGTGCGGCCTCGGACAAGTATTCGTCGTCACCGCTGGTGGACGGCGAACGCGGGCGGTACCAGCGATTCGTCAAGTCGTTTTGCGGCATTTCGACAAGGAAGCCGTCGAACTCGACACCGTTTGTGTTATTGGCTTTCGAGAGTATTTCCGACCACCAAATGCGCGACGGGCCCGATTTGTACTCGTTCTTCAGGTCGAGGTGCTGGGTATTGGCGCCGTCAGTCATCAGAACGACGTATTTGTATATGTTGTCCGTTCCG
The DNA here is from genome assembly GCA_022340315.1 of Silicimonas sp. Taxonomy (GTDB): domain Bacteria; phylum Pseudomonadota; class Alphaproteobacteria; order Rhodobacterales; family Rhodobacteraceae; genus JAJDOD01. Next base: position 6,018 of record JAJDOD010000009.1, read on the forward strand.
TAATCGACCGGGTGCCCGGCAGCGGTAACCGGCACGAGGTCGGCGGGATTGTCCGGGTCCAGCGTATCCGCCAGCATGCTCTCTACTATCGGGCGGAATGAGGGATCAAGAATGCCCGTGGCCCACTTCATGCCATAGTCGATTGCGGTCATTCCACGCGAGGTCAACGAGTCGATATGGTTGTGAAGCGTCGTTTCGTCGTTCTGGTAGAGCAGCATCTCGGGATAGCCCTCACCGCACCAGAACCCGACCGGAGAGGGCGTGTTGAAACGGTTTCCGCCGCGCGCGAACTTGGCCGAAACCTCTAGCCCCGCCGCTGCCGAAAGCCGCCGTGTGTCGAAATCGGCATCCAGGAAACGCGCGCAACGCGCCTCCATGTTCTGCGTGTTGTAATTGACAATGCCACCGGGATGCAGCGGCGCCGGTTCAACCGGGATGTTCTGATTGGCAAGGTTCACGCGGTTGATCAGATCGGCGCTCATCTGAACCTGCATATTGTAGGGGATGATCGAGATTAGCACCCGATCCGCTCCGTTCTTGTCGATCACAAAGGTGACGAACTCCTTCGCGGCATCCTTCATATTCTGCAGCTTGCTGTTCTGGCCCATCGATCCGGAGATATCCAGCACCATTGCGATTTCGATCAACTGCTGACCTTCGCGGGCGCCGCTGACCACCGCGCCAGGCAGGCTGTCGATCCCCAACATGTTCATGAACATCGTATCGAGGTCGAAATCGACGACGGCCGACACCATGCGCAGTGTCTCCTCGCCGCCTACCGTACCCTCGATGTTGGGCGTGACCGTCACAATTTCCGGGTCGTAACCGGCCTTCGAGAAGAAGTCCTTCACGAGCGCGGTGACTTCAGCGTCGGTATCGGCGTCCTGGTTGAGGCCCGCTGCCGCGACTATGGCGGTGTCGAGCGTGTTCTGAACTCCGACGCGCTCGTTCTCGTAGCGCATCATGTCCACGGCAACCCCGCATATCATCAGGATCATGAGGAAGATGAATAGGCTAAAAATCGTCAGCGACCCGGCTTCATCCTTCTTAATACTCAGCAAACGGTTGGCGAAACGCACTTCTGCCAGAATAATCGCGAATCTCGTCCACATGAATTGGACCTCACCTCGTTACCCATTTCCGTCGCAAATGGCCGGAAACTCACATAAAGACCAAATTTGTGAAAACGGATTATGGCGAAACTTTGTCTGTAAGGCCATCTTTCACTGTGAATACATGTAGTTACCGAACTAATTCCGTCGTGGGAGGTCTATTGGCCCTTACGACACGACAATGACGCCCTTTTTTTTGAGAAAGTTTTGGTCGGTGGCACCCGGCACAGGGGTCAAACATCGGGTTGCAAACGGAAATGACGGAAATCCGAAACGCCCTCCAGACAAGACGGGGGCGTTTTCCATAACTTCAAAGTATTGAACTTTCGCGCGGGCACTGGCCTGGGTCATGTCCCATCGCAGAGACATGAAAGGTGCCGGCAGACCAATTCGAACCAGTCTCCGCCAGGACAGCCCGACTGCCACTTTTTTCGCTGACACCGCGTCACTCGGCAAGAGCGGCGGCGCCAGCGGCTGGATTTCATGCCCTCTACCCGGCGCTTTTGGATCTCCGCGGCAATTATCGGTCCGAAACGATGTCACCAGAACTGCACCGTTTCGTCGCTGATCTCTGGGCTGGTTTTGAACCACTTGAAAAAAGCCGGCATCCCAGGATCGGTTGTTCTCCAATTCGACTCTGGGAGATATCACCGGCAGTTCGTGCCAACACAGTCAGTGATGGCCTGCCACCGTTGGTGTCTGAATTGGTTGCCTGCAACATCGGTTTCGCTCCCAGAGCTGCAAGTTGGGCACCCCTGGCTTACGAAAACGTTTTAAACAACAAACGGCCCGCTCTTGGCGGGCCGTCGTTGTGATCGTGAGAAGATCAGTTGCTCAGTGCGCCGTTCCCGCCCACCTTGACACGGACCTTCGGTTTCTTGGGGCCTGCGGCGAAGCCTCCGACCGCCGAGTCCTGGCATTGCATGCGGTAGCGGGCGCGGTTCGACTTGAAGTCGTGGCTGACGCCGATCAGTTGCATCCAGCCGCGCTCGGCGCCGGCGCCATTCGGCACATCCCACTTGTGCTTGACGACGGCGATCTTGTTGCCGGCCGTCTTGGTGGTGAAGACCGGCGACAGCTTGCCCGAGGAATGCTTGAAGCGGTACTTCATCGTCGCGCCGGCGGTATTTGTCGAGATCGCCGTTGTAAGCTCAACGGCACAGGTACCGTTCATCAGGGCGATTTCCTTCAGCTTCATCGTCGCTTTCTTGACATGGAGCGGGTTGGCCAGCGCCTGCGGCCCGGTCGGAATCTGCGATCCTGCCCATTTCTTGCAGATTACCGTCTGCGTCTTGGGCATTTGCACCTCGAAGAGTTCCTCTCCACCCATGTTGGTCTGGAACTGGTAGTTGGCAATCACGTTGAAATGAACTTCGCGATCCTGACCGAAGATCTGCGTGTTCGATTTGCCCTGGCTGCGGAGGCTCGCGGCCATCATGTTGCACATGCTTACGGCACTGGGTTCGAGCAGGTGCCCAGGGAAGGTGACCGCTGCATTCTTGCCGACTTCTTTCGGACGCTGGAAGACGTCGTAGCTTTTCGAGGCTGCATGCGATTCGAGCGAAACGGCAAGGCTGGAGACTCCGAAGCCGTACTTGTACTCCGGCCAGACCTTCCAGCTGATGATCCGGTCAAGGCCGCCTGCGGTGTACTCGACGCGCATGCCGACTTCCGCATTGCCGAAGGATTTCAGCTTTGTATAGCTCTGGCCATTGCTCGAAACCTGGATGGCGTTGGGGTTGACGTAGAGGACATCAACATTGCCGATGTCGGTGGCAGCCTGGGCGGCAGCGCCGGCGAAAGTCGTAGCGGCGGCAGCGGCGAGGAGGATCTTGGTGTTCATGGTCTCGTTCCTTTTCCTAATCTGTGGCGCGTCCTGCGCCTTCTATGTTCATGGGTCGGATGACGCATGCTTTTGGTTCAAAGGTATCCAAAAAATATTTGGTGGCGGAGAGAAATATTCTCAAATCGTTGAAAAATATTGGTTTTCAACACCCGCCAGACTGAACGAGCCCCCAACCAAAGAGGCTGTCGCGCCCCGCGGCACCCAAGTCGCGCGCATTCCGCTGCAGCGCCTTTCGCGCTGCGCTGGCGCCTATGCGGCCCCTCGCCGCCTCGCGGGCGATCAGCGCCGCGACGATGGGGGCCGCGAAACTGGTGCCGGTCTGGTAACCCCCTGAACTGCCCTTTGCCGTCCAGACCTGGACGCCCGGCGCGGCAAACTCCACATGACGTCCCCGCGTCGCCTTGCCGTAAAGCTTGCCCGAGGCATCCACCGCCGTGACCGCGATCACCTCGGGGGCGCCTGCTGGATACGCCGCACGTTCGTCGCCGCTGTTGCCGGTCGCTGCGACCATGACCATGCCCTGCCTTGCGGCTGCCGTGATCAGGTCCTGGAAGGCCGAGTTGCCACGACCCGCGAATGACATGTTCACGACGCTGACCCGATTTCCCGCCAGCCAGTCGAGGGCGGCGGCGAGGTTCTCCAGCTCGGCGCCGCTCCTGCCCCGGTCCACGGTGAAGGCGTTGGCCGCAAACAGATTGGCGCCGGGCGCGAAGCCGGTGACCGACCCCGCGCCCGTTCCGCCGATCAGAGCCGCGACGGCGGTGCCGTGGTCCGGTGACGGTGATCGGTCGCCGCGCTCAAGGAAATTCGCCCGCGTCACCTTGGCGCCACGAAGACCCGAATGGCCGGAATCCACCGGCCCGTCGATGATCCCTACCCGGACCGGACTTCGTAGCCGACAGGCTTCACCAACTCCGTCACCGATGGCGGAGGCGGCGTAAAGCCTTGGTCCCTCTGCGAAGCCGTAGATGTTGTGCAGGTCGATTCGCGCACCGTTTGCAGCGGCGTCGAGGATCGCCTGCGCCTGCGCCAAACTCAGGTTGCCAGGCAGAGCGAAGAACAGCGTCACACGGCCCAGATTGGGCAGGTTCCGCCTTCGCAGAAGTTGCCCGCCTTGTGCCTGCAACGCGGCAGCGGCAGCGTTGGCCTGTGCGACCGGGGTCGCGACGATGTATTCCGGCGATCCGTTCGGCGCCGGCACCTCGTCGGCCCGCGCGGGCCGCCCGCCGGCCGACCGACGCTCGGGTTGCGCCGAGCCGCAGATTTCCAAGTCGCCGAAACTCGCGGCAACCCGGCGATTGACGATCCAGACGACTTCGTAGCTCTTGCCGGCTTCGACCCTCTGGCGAGGCACCTGCGCACGGATCGAGCGGTCGCTCCAGCGGCGCACCGGCATCGGCAGCGCGCGACGCCCCTGCCTGAGCGCGATGGTGCCGGTCTCCTGGCGTCCCATGCCCGCGCCCCTCAGTACGACGGTGTCACCGGGATCGGCGCAACCGGAGACAGCGACCGAAAATCGCGCGCTCTGAGCCGAGACAAGACCCGGCGCGATCATCACAACGACGGCAAGAAGAATGACAAGGCTTCGCATGGATCAGTCCTCCTCGGCGCTTTCGACGATGTCGGTGCGCCCCTGCAATGCCCCCACGGCCTCTGCTGGCGATATCTCTCCTGTCACCGCCAGCGTCCATAGCCCCAGCGCGGACGGCCCGCCCACGATCTCCAGACCGGTCTCCAAAAGAAGCGCACGAATCTCGGCCTCGATTGCATCAGGTGAGAACGCGACTGTCAGCGTCGGACCGGCGGTCACGCTCTGCTCGCCTCCGGCGAGTTCAACAATGCGGTCGCCT
>JAJDOD010000022.1 GCA_022340315.1 Silicimonas sp.
CGCTCGGAATAGTGGCTGCGCACGCCGGTCGCGGTGAAATGGCCGATGATCTTGTTGTCGGGCGTCAGGCCCACGCGCTGGTAGCGGAAGACTTCCTGCATCGAGATCACCTCGCCTTCCATGCCCGTCACCTCGGTGATCGAGACCATGCGGCGCGAACCGTCCTGCAGACGCGAGGCCTGCACGATCAGGTTCACGGCCGAGGAGATCTGCGAGCGTGTTGCCTTGATCGGCATCTCGATGCCCGCCATCGCGATCATGTTCTCGAGACGCGAGACCGAATCTCGGGCCGAGTTGGCGTGGATCGTGGTCATCGAGCCGTCGTGGCCGGTGTTCATGGCCTGCAGCATGTCGATGACTTCCTCGCCCCGCGTCTCACCGACGATGATGCGGTCGGGACGCATACGAAGCGCGTTCCGGAGACAGTCGCGCTGGGTGACGGCGCCCTTGCCCTCGACGTTGGGCGGGCGGCTTTCCATCCGGCCCACGTGGGTCTGCTGAAGCTGAAGTTCCGCCGTATCCTCGATCGTCAGGATGCGTTCATCGTTGTCGATGAACGAGGAGAGCGCGTTGAGCGTGGTGGTTTTACCGGAACCGGTACCGCCCGAGACGATGACGTTCAGACGGGTGGCGACGGCGGCCTGCAGGTAGGCGGCCATTTCCTCGGTGAAGGCTCCGAAATTGACCAGTTCGTCGATCGAGAGCTTCTCCTTTTTGAACTTTCGGATCGAGACCAGCGAACCGTCGACTGCGATGGGGGGGACCATCGCGTTGAAGCGCGATCCGTCGGCCAGTCGGGCGTCGACATAGGGGTTCGATTCATCGACCCGGCGACCCACGGCCGACACGATCTTGTCGATGATGCGCAGAAGGTGTCTTTCGTCCTTGAAGGTCGTCTCGCTCAACTCGAGCCGGCCGGCGCGTTCGATGAAGACCTGTTGCGGGCCGTTCACCAGAATGTCGTTGATGGTGTCGTCCTTGAGAAGCGGTTCGAGCGGGCCGAGACCCGTCACTTCGTCGTAAAGATCCTGGTTCAGCGTCTGCCGTTCTTCACGGTTGAGCACGACGCCCATGTTGTCGAGCGCCTCGCCCGAGATCGCCACGATCTCGGCCCGGAGATCGCTTTCCGAGGCCGATTCCAGCGCGCTGAGGTTCAGGTTGTCCAGAAGCTCCTTGTGGAGTTCCAGTTTTATTTCCGCCAGGCGCTCCTTGCGCTTGCGTTCCTTGTCCACGGGCTGCGCCTGCGCCGGACTGCGGCTCAGGTTCCGGCGCTTCACTTCGACAGCGGTGGACTTTGGCGCGGGGGACGAGACCGGGCGCGACGTGTCTTGCCCGCCGGGTACGGCCTTCAAGTCAGGTCCGCCGCCGTCACCCTTTTTATACTTCGAAAACAAGGTTCTGCTCCTTCGTCACTCAGGCGCCTTCAGCGGCTGACACGTTTGTTTCGTGAATGGTGGCCGCCAGTTTCTGAATTTCCTTTCGCAGCGGGTTTTTCGCGGCGACTTCGGAAAGCGGTACACCGTGATCGTTCGACTGAACGACCTGCTTGCCGCCATCGGGCATCAGGAGTTCGATCTTGATGTCCAGGCTCTCGGCCATGCGCTTGATCCGGCTCTTGCCGTTCAGGTCGGTGAACCCCGGTGCGCGATTCAGAACGTAGCGGAGCTTTTCGTATGGAAGATCCTCGCCCTTGAGCGCGCGGATCATGCGCAGAGTGTTCTGAGCCGACCGCATGTCGAGTTCCGTCATCGCGAAGTAGACATGTGCTTCGGAAAGAACCGTTTCGGTCCACTGGACCACGGTGCGCGGCATGTCGATAACCACGTAGTCGAAATTGGTTTTGGCGATTTCGAGAATCTTCTTGACGTCTTTCTGCTCGACGATGTCGAGAGGGATGATCTCGCCGGGCGCCGTCAGCACGTGAAGTTTCTCCTGGAAGGCCAGGAGCGCCTGCATGAAGCTTTCGCTATCCATCGAGGCGGTGTCCTGCAGCATCTCGAACACGGCCTCGCGGCGGGGAAGGTCCAGGTACGTGGATGCCGATCCGAATTGCAGGTCGAGGTCCAGAAGACAGACCCGGAGGGCATCGTCGCCTTCGTCGATGTTTGCCAGTTCCCATGCCAGGTTAACAGCAAAGGTCGTTGCCCCGGTGCCGCCGGCGAGGGCGTGCACGGGAAGAACGACCCCGTCACGGTCGCCGGTTGCCTTGAGGTTGTGGGCGATGTTCGCCGCGACCATTTCCGCCTGGGCGGCCTTGTCGCGCATCCGCGTGATCGCATCGTGCAGCGCGCCGTCGGGAAGAGGGTAGGGAACGAATTCCTCGGCGCCGATCTTCAGGAGTTTGTGCAGAATGATCGGGCTGACTTCTTCTGCGATGACCAGAACCTTGATTTTCTGCGACCGTGCACGGCGGACAAGCTCGGTGATCTGTTCGATCGTAGCTTCGTCTTCCTGATCAATGGCGAGGGCCACGAATTCGAGATGGTCGGCTTCGGGCTGATCAAAGAATACGCTGGCATCTTCGAGCGACAGGTCGCCCCAGTTTTCGCCGCATTCGTTTTCCATGTCTTCGATCAGAAGATCGAAATTCTGAACATCCCGACTGATCGTACAGGCAACGATTGGCGCCGGTTCTTCCTGCACTGCCGCACTGCTACTCATATCCCTCACGTCCTTCCGTTCTGGTCCCGTATCGGAACGGGGGCAAAAGCGGGTGGAGGCCAACGGTCGGCACACATCACCCTGAGCATGAGAAGTGCCGGGCAATATTGGCGACATTGAGGCCAAAAGATCGTAATTATTCGGTATTCAACAACGATCGGAAAAAACGAAAAGGGCGGCCCAGTGGACCGCCCTTTGCATTGATATTGTTGGGTTATCAGCCGCCGTCGATTGCGGCAAGACCGCCGCCAATCGGCGAGGGCGCGACCGCAGAGCCGACGTAGCCGCCCCAGATCACCCGAGCATACTTGCCGTTCAGCGGGCCGTTGCACATGACCTTGCCTTCGCGATAGCGTGGGGCGCCTTTCTCGTCGACGCCGTCAATGGCAACGATCGGGTCAGGAACGATGTACCCCTTTGCGCGGCCCTTGCACATCTGGGCCAGCATGTTGTTCATCGTCGGGTTGCCGAAGCCGCCCTCGTCGATGAATGCGCCAGCTTCCGAGTTCCACGACTTGCTGGAGGTTTCGCCGCAGGCGGCGAGGGCGAGGAGCCCGACACCGAACAGGACGGATTTTGTCTTGAAGCTCATCTGTCTTACTCCATCACGTAGCCATAGGAACCGCCGAAGTCCTGCTTGGCCACTTCGGCCGCGGCTCCGGAAGTCGGTGCGCCCGCAGGGCGTGCAACCCGACCGAAGAGGAAAAGTTCGCTCTCGGTGGGCGGACGGATGCGATCCGTCGGCAGGGCCAGCGCCTCACCACTTACCGGCGTCACGAGATGCGGCGTGATGATGACGACCAGTTCGGTCTGGTTGCGCTGGTAGTTTGCGCTGCGGAACAAGGCGCCAAGGATTGGCACATCACCGATCCAGGGCGTTTGCGTGACCCTGTCGCTGAAGTCATCCTGCAGCAGACCAGCGATCGCGAAGCTCTGACCATCCATCATCTCGACGGTGGTTTCGGCTTCCCTGCGGGTGAACGCATTGACCGAAATACCGCCGGTCTGTCCAACGGTCACGGATTCGTCGATGGACGACACCGCGGCGTTGAGTTCGAGGTTGATCCGGTTGCCGTCGACGACACGCGGAATGAAGGTCAACTGAACGCCGAACGGGCGGTACTCGATGGCGATGCCATCGTTGTCGCTGACCGGGATCGGGTATTCGCCACCTGCCAGGAAGCTGGCTTCCTGACCGGAAAGCGCAACCAGGTTGGGTTCTGCGAGCGTGCGCACCATGTCCTTGGATTCGAGCGCGGAGAGTGCCGCCTCGAAGGCGAGACTGCCCACATCGAAAGCACCGCCGATCGTGCCGCCGCCTGTACCGGCAACTACGCCACCGAAGGTACCGCCGAAATCGCCGCCTTCGTTGAGGAACTCGATGCCACCGGAGAGGTTCTTGATGACTTCGCGTTCAACCTCGGCAAACCGGACTTTCAGCATAACCTGCTGAGTGCCGCCGACCATCATGAGGTTGGAAACACGGTCCGGAGCGTAACGGTTCGCAAGATCGAGCGCCCGGTCCAGTTTCTCGATCGACGAGACCACGCCCGAAAGCACTATGCCGTCGTTGGCAGTGCGAACTTCGATGCCCTCGCCCGGAAGAATCTGACGCAGCCGCTCCTTGAATTCGGCGACATCCGGCGTCACCTGCACCTCGACATTGGTGATCAGGCGGCCGTCCGGGCCGAGAAGGGTCAGCGTCGTCCTGCCCGGCGCCTTGCCGAGCACATAGATCGTCCGATCCGAGAGGGTTGAAATGTCAGCGATGCCGGGATTGGCGATGCTGAGTTCTGCAAAGGGCGTTTCAGCTTCGACAACGACAGCGCGGTTCATCGGAACCTGAAGCGCGGACGAGACTTCCCCCTGCATGATTGTAAGCGACTGCGCCCCGACTTGGGGAACTGTCGCAACTGTGACGGCCAGCCCAATGAGCGCCGTCCTGATAACTTTCTTAAAAGTCATGTGACCTGCCTTTCCGATCACGCCTCAGGTTATGGGTTTGACACCCTTATAGCGCGGACGATGCGTTAATGTTGAAAATTTTTCAACAATCAGCGGCTTGAAAGGCGCTTCTTATGTGGATGTGGGGCAACACAATGGCATTTCTAGCGGCAAAACGAAAACACGCCACCGGATGTGGTGGCGTGCTTGACCGATGGGCAAATCGGGGAATGTTTAATTTGTGCAAGGGATCTCGATCGAGACCGTCTCTTCCCCTTGCCGCCGGCGCACGTAGCAGCGCTTTCTTTCCTGCTTGGGCGCGGCCCTCTGAATTCCGAGCAGATCCCGCTGGTTAACCGAAACCGCTTCGGAGACCACCTCATCGTCCGCGCCGACCAGGGAGAGCGAAAGGCGCCCGGTCGTCTGGGCCTGAGCCAGCTTGCCGACATCGGTCGGGTTGACCTCGACGGTCACGGTGCGCGCAACGACAGGGTTGTTGTTATCCTCGTCCGCCGACTGGTTGATCGCGATAAGGCGGAGTTTCGCGTGGATCAACTGCGTGACGGCTCCGTCGCCCACGTTGCCGGTCCAGTAGACGTCGACGCGGTCGCCTGGACGCAGAAAGCCGGACACGCCCGACGCGACATCGGTCTTGATGGTGAAGGCGCGCATGCCCGGGCTCAACCGCGACGAGACGCCGGCATCCTCACCGGGTTCCGTAACCTTCACGGCCAGGATGGCTTCGTCCGGCTCCATTGTTCGCAGGATCGAACGCAGCTCCTCGTCACCTTTCGGAAATAGTTTCTCGGCTTCGGTGAACGCCCCTTTGGGCACCGCCGCCGTAGGCCATTTGACAACCTTCACGTCCTTGCGTGTCAGTTTCTGACCATAGCGCATCTGCTTGTTGACGACCATGACGGTGGATGTTGGCACGATAGCCGCCTTGGCCGCCTCGGCCTCGGCAAGCTGCGCCTGCTGCTGTGCGAAAAAGTCACGCGCCATATAGACCGCGACCCCGGCAAGGCCGACACCAAGAAGCAGAACAAGTCCAAACACCAATCTCATCACATGTCCTCTCTCGTTTCGAAGAGGGATCGTTCAGCCCCCTTCCAACTGTCCAAAATTCTGAAAAGACTGTTTCGCATGAATGTGGCGAAAGCGTGGACGAAATCCGATTTCTAAGCGGAAGACGTCACGATCAGTTGCTTGGGTTGCCGTTGTTGATGGCTGAGAAATCGACATCGGCGGGTTCGCCTGCCGCGAGTTGTGCACCGACGCCTGAGGAGACATTCGTCATGCCACCGGCAATCGAGGTCACAACGAGGATGCCGAGGCCGACAAGCGATCCGGTCAGAACGACCCAATCCACTGTAACGGCAGCGTCTTCACTTTTGAGGAAATTAGTCAAAGTCGGCATTACGCATCCCCTTCGAAGCATCCGGCTTCTACTACTTGGCACGCGCGAACCGGAACTTTTATGAAAGCAATCTTTTTGGAGGCCGCCGAAAAGCGGCCTCCGAAAACGCGACGCGTTTTACGAGCCGCCACCGCCGGTGCTGGCAGAAGCCAGACCGTCGAGCGTCGCAACCTGGCCATCGGCGAGGTTCGACGAGATCTTGTCGGCCAGCGACTGGGTACCACCGGAGACCGAGGTCAGAACGGCGATGCCGAGACCAACGATAGCAGCGGTGAGCACGACCCAGTCAACGGTGACTGCGCCGGATTCGTCTTTAAGAAAAGCGTTGAACAGTTTCATGTGTCCCTCCATTGAGCACGCTCAGTTTCATCATACCGTTTCGGCGGGCCGACCTCTCACAACCGGCCAGGTGCCGCGTTTGGCATGGCGCTATATGGCCGACTAATTTTGGCGAGAGTTTGGCGTCGGTCGTACAATTTTCCATTCAGACCGGAATTCGCGATAATGTGATGTAAGTATATGAAAAAAATCGAAAATATTTCTTTCCGCCGAATTATCCGTGTTGCCAATCGGTGTGTGAAAGGCAGACTTTGTGCAATCCATGAACAATCGGCCCAATTCCCGCTGGCTTCCCGGGGCGTGATCTGTAAAGTTTCTGCCCAGAACCCTAAAAGATAATTAATCGGGCATGAGAGCAGTACGCGGATTCGCAGCAGGTTTCAGTCTTTGGCTGATGTCATGCGCCGTTGCGGTGGCGCAGGCGCCCGATACGGCGCAGGTTGGCGGTGATTTCACCTTCAAGCGCGTGGCACCGCCGTCTTCCGGCACCTCCCGGCGGATCACCGTGCAAATCGACCCGGATGCCGAGATCTTCCGGATCACGCCGGGCTCCGAGCCAAGGCGACCCGGCGATCCGTCACTTGCAGCTCTGAATGAGGTGCCGGATGGACTGATGCCCGCCTCGCCTACCGAATACGACTGGTACTGGGAGGCCGTTTCGCCCGCGATCGGCATGGATGCCGCCATCCGCACCGATCTGGCCATCTCCACCATTCGCAAGAACGCTCTGAAGCTGGGCGCGCCCCGGCTTCAGAACATGCAGACAATGGCCGACCGACATGGAATTGACATCCTCGCCGCAACTGTCGGCACGGATGTCTCGCCTGCACTCGTGCTCGCCGTCATTGCGGTCGAAAGTGCCGGGCGCATCGACGCGGTCAGCAGCGCCGGGGCGCAGGGACTGATGCAGCTTATCCCGGATACGGCCGCGCGGTTCGGAGTGACCGACAGCATGGACCCAAGGCTCAATATCAAGGGCGGGGTGGCCTATCTCGACTGGCTTCTGAAAGAGTTCAACCGCGACCCGGTTCTGGCGCTCGCGGGATACAACGCGGGCGAAGGGGCGGTCACCAAGCACAAGGGCGTGCCGCCCTATGCCGAGACGCGCGCTTATGTGCCCAAGGTCCTGGCAGCATGGAACGTGGCGCGGGGTCTGTGCCTGACACCACCGCAGCTGATCAGCGATGGCTGCGTTTTCGTCCGTCGCAGCGCCTCGAACTGAGGCTTACGATCAGATCTCCAACTTCTTGAAAATCCGCTCAGGGATCGCGCGGATGATGGTCATGATCGGCCACCATATCAAAGGTGTATATATAATGTCCTTCTTCCGGTCCGCCGCGCGCAGGATATCCGCCGCGATCTTCTCGGGCGGAGCCACGAATGGCAGCTTTTCCATCCCCCAGGTCATGGCGGTGTCGACGGTGCCCGGCTTGACCGTGACAACATGCACGCCCGATCGCCCGAGCCGGTTGCGAAGCCCCGAGAGATAGGCGTGAAAGCCCGCCTTCGACGCGCCGTAGACATAGTTGCCCAGCCGACCGCGGTCGCCCGCGACCGAGCCGACGCCGACGACGGTGCCCGTGCCGCGCTCCTCAAGCACCGGGGCCAGCATCGTCAGGAAACGGGCGGGGCCCGTGAAGCTGTCGGCGATCGTGCCATCGACGAGGGACGGATCGGCGTCGATCTCCTCCTGCGCCGGCATCGAGCCGACGAACACCGCCGCGCTGACGGTGCCTTGCTCGGCTTTCGCGAGGTCGACGATCGGAGTGAAGCTTGCCGGATCGCGGGCATCGAAGGCGATGCTGTCGGCCCGTGGCGCGCCGCGCAGCCCGCAATCGACGGCAATTTTTTCGAGTTCGTCCATATCGCGCCCGGCGAGAACGACGCTGTCGCCCCGGATCGCGACCATGCGTGCAAAGGCGCGGGCGATGGTCGAGGTCCCGCCGAGGATGATCCATGTCTGGTTCATTGAGTTTCCCTCAACTTCAGACGACGCACGAGGTCGGTTTCATATGCCTTGCCAGGGTCGGCTTTCGACACGGCTTTCAGCCATGACCCGTGCTCGGGATACATGGCGCGAACGCTTTCAGGCCGCGACAAGGCATCCTTGGCCAGGTAGATGCGCCCGCCTGCGCCCGCGGTCATGTTTTCCAGTTCCTCGATCAGGCGCTCGGCCTGAACCGTATTGCGGAAGTCCAGCGCCAGCGTATAGCCCTCCATCGGAAACGACATGTACCCGGCACGCCCGTCGCCCATGCGTTTGAGCACCGCCAGAGGCGAGGCGAGGCCGGATTTGGCGATCTTTTCCATCATGTCACGCAGCACACCCGCGGCGGCGATTGGAACCACGCATTGAAACTGGTGAAACCCGGCTTTTCCGTACAATCGGTTCCAGTCCCGGATCTTGTCGAGCGGGAAGAAGAAATCGTCGATCGGTTTGACCACGGTGCGCCCCTTGGCGGGGACCTTGCGCCAATAGGCGGCGTTGAACGCGCGAACCACGCCGGGCGAGAGCGCAAAGCCGGGCGCGTCGATGGGCACGCGCTTGCCGCGTTTCGCGGGCCTGACAAGCCCGCCGCCGGTTTCCGCCTCCTCCAGAATGCCGCGGCCCAAAGCCTCGCCCGTGGCCGTGGCGTCGATCCAGCCGACAGAATATGTGGCGTCGGATGCGTCGAGCAGCGGCAGGAAGTCCTCCCAGTTGGAAACGCGCCGCTCGGTGACAACCATCACGTCGCCCTTTGCCTTGAGCATCCTGAACTTGGCCGAGACGATTGGACCGGTCTGGCCGAGCCCGCCTACGGTTGCCTTGAACAAAGCTGCGTTCTTGCCTGGGGTGACGACTTTGGCGCCTTTCGGTGTCATCAGCGTAAACTCGGTCACGTGCTGGCCAAAGGAACCCGCGCCGTGATGGTTCTTGCCATGCACGTCCATCGCGATACCGCCGCCAACGGTGGCGAACCCGGTGCCGGGCATGACCGGCGGCAGCCAACCCCTTGGCGCGAAGACCTTGAGAAGCTGGCCGATCTGAAGCCCCCCCTCGACGTGAATCAGACCGCTGTCATCATCGAAAGACAGGATGCGGTCGAGCCGTGTCATGTCGATGGCGCGGCCCTCGTCGTTCAGGCAGGCGTCGCCGTAGCTGCGGCGCATGCCGAGCGCGGGTGCGGGGTCTTCCGCCACGATGGCCCTGACCGCAGCAATGCGCTCGGGGCGTGCCATCTCGCCCGTCGCCGTGTGGACCCGGCCCCAGCCGGCGTAGTCAACAGTTTTCCAGCGCATGGTCTGCCTTCCGGAATGTCCATTCTGTCATCGGGAACACGTCAAGCCCGCCCAGGATGGCGAACCGCGGCGTTGTCACGCGGATCACCAGTGTTGCAAGCCCGGCGACTGCAAGACCAGGCATGCCGCCGGACAGTACCAATTCGCGCCAACGCCGCGACGGAGCCGCGGCGTTGGGAACACGAGGGGAAGAGTTTGGCATGTCGTTCATACCCATTGCGGTTCTTGTCTAGGAACGAAATGCGGCAATACTAAGGTGTTGTTTCCGAATACCGAACAATCCGCAGGTATTTTTGTGACAATATCGCGGTGGGCAACTCTCAGACGATCGTGGCCTCCGTTGCCGCGTGAATGTCGTCGCGCGTGACGTCCGGCGCACATTCGACGATGTGCAGGCCCTTGTGGCTCACTTCGAGAACGCCGAGGTTCGTGATGATCAGGTCGACAACGCCCTTGCCGGTCAGCGGCAGGGTGCATTCCTTCAGCAGTTTGCTGTCGCCGTGCTTGTTGGTGTGGTCCATGACCACGATCACGCGACCGACGCCGGCGACGAGGTCCATCGCCCCGCCCATGCCCTTCACGAGCTTGCCGGGGATCATCCAGTTCGCCAGATCGCCCTTCTCGGAAACCTCCATCGCGCCCAGGATCGCAGCCGCGATCTTGCCGCCGCGGATCATGCCGAAGCTTTGCGCGCTGTCGAAATAGGCTGTTCGGCGCAGCTCGGTGATCGTCTGTTTGCCGGCGTTGATCAGGTCGGGGTCCTCGTCGCCCTCGAAGGGGAAGGGGCCCATGCCGAGCATGCCGTTTTCGGATTGCAGCGTGATGTCCTTGTCGCCCACGTAGTTGGCGACCAGCGTCGGGATGCCGATGCCGAGGTTCACGTACATGCCGTCTTCAAGTTCCTGCGCGGCCCGTTCGGCCATCTGGTTGCGGTCCCAGGGCATCAGGCTGTCTCCTTCTTCCGAACCGTTCTTTGTTCGATCCGTTTCTCGTGCTCGCCCTGGATCAGGCGGTGCACGTAGATGCCGGGCAGGTGGATGTGGTCGGGGTCGAGGGTGCCGAGCGGCACGATCTCCTCGACCTCCATCACGCAGACCTTGCCGCACATGGCTGCGGGCGGATTGAAGTTGCGCGCGGTCTTGCGGAAGATCGCGTTGCCGGTCTCGTCGGCCTTCCAGGCCTTGACGATGGAGAGGTCAGCGAAGATGCCCTTTTCCATGATGTAGGTCTCGCCGTCGAACTCCTTGTGTTCCTTGCCCTCGGCGACCTGCGTGCCCACGCCGGTCTTGGTATAGAAGCCTGGGATGCCGCAGCCGCCGGCGCGCATCCGTTCGGCCAGCGTGCCCTGGGGGTTGAATTCGATCTCGAGCTCTCCGCTCAGGTACTGGCGCATGAACTCGTCGTTCTCGCCCACGTAGGACGACATCATCTTCCTGACCTGCCGGGTCTGCAGCAGGATGCCGATGCCGAAGTCGTCAACCCCGGCGTTGTTAGATGCGAAGGTGAGGTTCTTCACACCGCTGTCCCGAATGGCGGCAAGCAGAAGTTCCGGTATGCCGCAGAGCCCGAAACCGCCTGCCGCGATCAGCATGTCGTCGCGCAGGAGGCCGTCGAGGGCCTCGGTTGCGTTGGGAAAAATTTTCTTCATGCGCGTACTCCCCGATGACTTGGGGAGGTTGTGCCTAGGCCGTTCGGTGAAGTCAATCGCTGCGGTGCGGCGGACGAGGGGGTTTCACCCCCTCGCGCTCCCCCAGGATATTTGGGGACCGATGAAAACGATTGGGGCAGGTTTTGGTGCTAGCCCGCCTTTTTCGTGCGCGCCGGCTTCTTCTTGCCCTTCTTCGCTTCGCGTTCGTCGATCAGCTGTACGGCCATTTCCATCGTGACGCTGTCGGGCACGGTGTTGTCGGGGAGCGTTGCGTTGACCTTCTCCCACTTGACGTATGGGCCGTACTTGCCGTCCATGATCGCGACCGCGCCACCTCGGTCGGGGTGTTCGCCCAGGTCCTTCAGGGTCTTTGCCTGACGTCCGCGCCCGCGCGAGGCCTTCTTCTCGTCGATCAACTGGACGGCGCGGTTCATGCCGACTTCCCAGACTTCCTCGATGCTTTCGAGATTGGCGTTCGTGCCACCCTTGAAGGACGTGGATTCGGCGTGTTTCAGGTAGGGCCCGTAGCGCCCGATATTGGCCCAGATGTTCACGCCGTCTTCCGGGTGCTGGCCGATCAGGCGGGGGAGTTCGAGCAGTTTCACCGCCTGTTCCAACGTGATCTCGGCAGGTTCCCATGCGTCGGGGATGCCCTGGCGCGGCGGTTTCTTGTTGTCTTCGGTCACGACACCGCGCTGGACATATGGCCCGAAGCGCCCCTTGTGGACCCAGATCTGGTCCCCCGCATCCTCGCCCAGAAGCTTGCCCTCGGGCGGGATGCCACTTTCCGGCTCGGTCCCCGGCGGGCCGAAGGCGCGGGTGTAGCGGCACTCGGGATAGTTCGAGCAGCCGATGAAGGCGCCGCCCGAGCGCGCCGTCCGCATCGACAGCTTGCCGGCGCCGCAGTTGGGGCAGAGACGCGGGTCGCTGCCGTCTTCTGTCGGCGGGAAGAGATGTGGCTCAAGCACCTCGTTGATCTTGTCGAGCACGTCGGTGATCCGCAGCTCGGAGGTTTCCTCGATCGCTGCCTTGAAGTCGCGCCAAAAGCGGGTCAGCACGTCCTGCCACTCGCGTTCGCCGCTGGTGATGTCGTCAAGCTCGGATTCGAGTTTGGCGGTGAAGTCGTAGCCGACGTAACGGCGGAAATACTCCGTGAGGAAGACCGTCACCAATCGCCCCTTGTCCTCGGGGATCAGGCGGTTCTTGTCCTTGCGGACATAGCCGCGGTCCTGGATCGTGGTCACGATGCTGGCATAGGTCGAGGGCCGGCCGATGCCGATCTCTTCCATCTGCTTGACCAGCGTCGCCTCGGTGTAGCGGGGCGGCGGCTGCGTGAAATGCTGCTCGGGCGTGATGGCGCCCTTGCGGGCAGGTTCGCCCTGCATGATCTGGGGCAGTACCTTGTCGTCATCGTCCACGACATCGTCGCGGCCTTCCTCGTAGACGCGGAGGAACCCGTCGAAAGTGATGACCTGTCCGTTGGCGCGAAGTTCGACCTGGCCATCGGCGCTGGCGATGTCGACAGTTGTGCGTTCCAGCCGCGCCGCTTCCATCTGGCTTGCCAGTGTGCGTTTCCAGACAAGATCATACAAGCGACGCTGGTCGGGGTCCGCGAGCTTCAAGCTTGCCACATCCGCGCCCATTTCAGTTGGGCGGATACATTCGTGCGCTTCCTGTGCGTTCTTCGCCTTGTTCTTGTAGACGCGCGGACTTGCCGGCACGTAACTGGCGTCGTAGCGCGCCTTGATCGCCTCGCGGGCGGCGGCGACGGCTTCGGGCGCCATGTCGATGCCGTCGGTTCGCATATAGGTGATATGGCCAGCCTCGTAGAGCCGCTGGGCGACCTGCATGGTCTGGCGGGCGCCGAAACCGTATTTGCGGCTGGCCTCCTGCTGAAGCGTCGACGTCATGAACGGCGGCGCGGGGTTGCGGGTGCCCGGCTTCGCCTCGACCGATTTTATCTTGAGATCACGGCTCGAGATGGCACTGACGGCCAGTTCGGCGGCAGTTTCGTCACCGATGTCGAACTTTTCGAGCTTCTTGCCGCCGAGCACGGTCAGACGTGCCTCGAAGTCCTGGCCGCGCGGCGTCGTAAGCAGTGCCTTTACGGTCCAGTACTCGCGGGCCGAGAATGCCTCGATCTCCATCTCGCGCTCGACGATGATGCGCAGCGCGACAGACTGGACGCGGCCCGCCGAGCGCGATCCGGGCAGCTTGCGCCAGAGCACCGGGCTGAGGTTGAAGCCCACGAGATAATCGAGCGCGCGGCGGGCGAGATAGGCCTCGACCAGATCACGGTCGACATCGCGCGGGTTCTGCATCGCCTCGGTGACCGCGCTTTTGGTAATGGCGTTGAAGACCACGCGGCTGACGGGCGTATCGGCCTTGAGCGCCTTGCGGTCGCGCAGTGCCTCTTCCAGGTGCCAGCTTATCGCTTCCCCCTCTCGATCGGGGTCGGTGGCAAGGATTAGCGCGGGGTCGTCTTTCAGCGCGTCGGCGATGGCCTTGATGTGCTTTTTCGAGTCGCTTGCGACCTCCCATTTCATGTCGAATCCGTGCTCGGGATCGACCGAACCATCCTTGGGCGGCAGGTCGCGGACGTGGCCATAGGACGCGAGAACGGTGTAGTCGGGGCCGAGATACTTGTTTATTGTCTTGGCTTTAGCCGGGGACTCGACAACGACAACGGGCATGAAAAACCTTTCGGATACGACGGGGGGCCTTGGCGGCGGAAGATGTGGGGCCTTGTCTTGGTTTGTCAATGAGGTCGCGAAACGGCACTGGCGGTGCTGTGCCGAAATGGCCGATGCAGACCTGTCTCAGTCGACCCGTGACAGCAATCCGCCGGGGTCGCGCCGGATGCGGCCTTCGAGCTCGAGTGTCGAGATCTCGGGCGAGATCTGCGCGGCGACGCCATCAAGATCGCGGATAAGCTGATCCTCGGGCACGGGGTTGGGTCCGAGCCTTTCAAGGATCTGCCTGTGCATGTCCGCCGTACGCTCGGAGAATACCGGCCGCGAATCCGGTTCCGGTCGGCCTTTGTCTGCGGTCCCGCCCTCGGGCTGAGAAAGGGCCGCGATGACGTCCCTGGCGCCGCGAACCAGCGTGGCTCCGTCGCGGATCAGAATGTTGCATCCCGAGGCGCGCGGGTCGAACGGATGCCCGGGAACCGCCAGCACCTCGCGCCCCTGGTCGAGCGCGGTCCGCGCAGTGATCAGGCTGCCGCTCTTGCCGGCCGCCTCGACCACGATGACCGCCTGGGCGAGGCCCGAGACGATCCGGTTGCGGCGCGGGAAATGCCGGGCCGTCGGCTGCGCGGACATCTCGATCTCGCTTATCCGGATGCCGCTGTCCGCAATGTCCTGGCCGAGCACTGCATTCTCGGTGGGATAGATCACATCGACACCGCCTGCCATGACGGCGACGGTGCCGGTGCCGAGCGCGGCGGTGTGGGCACTGGCGTCGATGCCGCGGGCCAGCCCGGATACGATGACATACCCCGCCTCGCCGAGATCGGCGGCGAGTTTTCGGGCCATTCTGGTGCCGAGCGACGAGGCGTTCCTGGCGCCAACAAGCGCCAGCATCGGGCGTTTGAGGATGCTTGTATCGCCCATGCACCAGAGAAGCGGCGGTGGGTCGGGGATCTGCGCCAGCGCTTCGGGATAGTCCGGCGACCCGAAGGCAACCGGCGCGGCGCCGCAGTGTCGGGCGCGGGTCCATTCCGCCTGGGCCGTTTCGCGGGTGCATGTCCGGTAGCCGGACAGACCCGCTTCAGCGGCGACGGCCGGCAGCGCGGCAAGCGCGGCTTCCGCGGTGCCGTGTTCGTTCATCAATCTGAAGAAGGTGCTTACGCCGACGCGGCGAGATCGCAAGAGGCGGAGCCAAGAGAGCCACTCTTCCTCTGTGAGGGGTGGGGTGAGAGGGTGGGTGGAAGGGATTAAATCCTTGGCCATCCTGCCTCCGCCTGCTTGCTGAGAAGGATATTGCGTACGGGTAGTTAATGCGTGCTTAACGGCGAAAGTTTTTCTTATCGCTATTTCTGGGGAGGCGCGGACTTCGCGTCGAGGCTCTTCTCGAAGCGGAGCAGCTTGAAACGGAAAGGTCCATTCTCGGTTTGGACGGCTTCGATCGCGGCGCCGACGTTCTCCCAGCCCTTGCGGGCATAGAATGCGGCCGCATGGGTGTTTTCGATCACGCAGAGGAGATGCGCGCGCTTCACGCCGCGGGCGGCCAGCCTTGCTTCTCCATCGGCAAGCAGGCGGGCGGCGAGGCCGGTGCCACGCGCCTCGGGCGAGACGAAAAGTTGATCGAGTTCGTCGTCGCGTATGGCGCAGAAGCCAAGCGGTTGGCCCACTGCTCCGGCGGTCCTGAGGTTGTCGCCAAAGCCGTCGAGCCGATTGCGGAAGCTGGCCAGCGTTCGCATTGCGGTGAGTTCTTCGGGGACATGGGCCACGTGCGCTTCGTGCCAGCCCTCGTGCCAGAGCCGGGCGAGCGGGTCGAAATCGGCAGGTATGGCTTGGCGGATCGGCGGCATGTGGCCAGATTGACGGGGATGGCGCCGGGGTCAAGGGACGGCGCGATTGCGGCGGGCGGGCTTCTGTGGTGCAGTTTGACGGTCAAGGCCGGGTAGGGACCAATGTACAGGGTGGGCGAGGAGGAAATCGAGGCGATCGCGCGCGTGATCCGGGCGGGCACGCTCTTTCGCTATCGCGAGGGGAGCGAATGCGCACGCTTCGAGGCCCGCTATGCCGAGGCGCTGGGTGTCGGGCATTTCGATCTGGCCGCGAGCGGTACGCTGGCCTTGTCGGCCGGGCTGATCGGGTTGGGCATCGGTCCGGGCGACGAGGTGCTGGTGCCGGCGCATACCTATATGGCGACGGCGACTTCGGTGCTGGCGGTGGGAGCAATTCCCGTGCTGGTCGAGATAGACGAAACGCTGACGATGGACCCGGAGGCGCTGGACGCGGCCGTGGGTCCGCACACGCGCGCGGTGATCCCGGTGCATATGTGGGGCACGGCCTGCGCGATGGATGCGGTGATGGAGATCGCGGGCCGGAATGGGCTGTTTGTGCTTGAGGATGCCTGTCAGGGCGTGGGCGGCGGCCATGAGGGGCGGATGATGGGTTCAATCGGTCACGCGGGAGCTTTTTCGTTCAACTATTTCAAGAACATGACCTGTGGCGAGGGTGGTGGTCTTGCGACGAATGACGACCGCCTGGCCGAGCGGGCGCGCTGTGCGATCGACCCGTGCCATTTCTACTGGCAGGGGCAGGAAGAGGGGTTGAAGCCCTTCGCCGGCGCGGGCGCACGCGCCTCGGAACTAATGGGGGCGATGCTGAATGTGCAGCTCGACCGCATCGGGGGCATCGTTTCCACGATGCGGGCGAACCGGCGCCGGGTCATGGATGCAGTGGAGCGGCTGTCGAACCGGGGGATGCGGTTGTCGCCGATGAACAGCCCGGAGCATGATTGCGCGGCGCATCTCTTCTGTCTTCTGCCGTCAGGCGGTGCGGCGGATGCCTTTGCCGGAAGAACGGGTGGCGTGGTCGCGGGCAAGACCGGGCGGCACACGTTCACCAACTGGGACCAGGT
>JAJDOD010000032.1 GCA_022340315.1 Silicimonas sp.
GTAAAGGCCATTCGTGCCGAACTCGGACGCCGCGATGTCGAGCGATATCGCCACGTCCTCACCCGGGCGGCGCCCGCTCTTCTCGATGGCCAGAAGCAGGGTTTCGATGGCCTCCTCGTTGGTGTCGAACAGCGGCCAGAACCCGCCCTCGTCCGCGACGCCGGCGCTGAGATGGCGATCGTTCATGATCTCGCCCGCACATCGGTAGACGTCGGCGACCCATTCCAGCGCCTCGACGTAGTCCTGCGCGCCCACCGGCACGACCATGAAGTCCTGCACATCGACCCTGCGGTTCGCATGCGCGCCGCCGCCGAATATCTGCACCTCCGGAAGGGGTAGATGGGCGGGGGGGCGTTCCGCCGCGAGGTGACGCCACAGGGACATGCCTCCGGCGGCGGCAGCGCAGTGCAGTGCCGCCATGGAGACCGCGATCGTGGCGTTCCCGCCAAGCCGCGCCATGTCCGGTGTGCCGTCGAGAGCCACCAGCCGCGCATCGATTGCAGCCTGATCCGCCACGTCGGCGCCCCGCAGGTCCGGTGCGATCTCGTCCCTTATCACGGTTACCGCCCGCTGGACGTCGAGGCCGCCGAAGGCGACCCCGCCGTCGCGCAGATCGATGGCCTCGCCGCTCCCGGTCGAGGCCCCGGCCGGCGCGATCGCGCGCCCGCGCGCGCCGCCCACCGTCGCGATTTCTGCCTCCACGGTCGGCCGCCCGCGCGAATCCCAAACCCGCCGCGCCGCCACCGAAGCAATCCTCGAACCGTTCATCGAAAGCCTCGTCCGGTAAGCGCGACGACGATGTCTTCAACATCCTCCGCCGGTGACAGGAGGAACCGGCGCGCCGTGTCCCGAACATGGGCGCGGTCCTCGTTTTCGGTCAGGTACTCAACTGGTGATTTGCCATCAAGCCGCGCCAGCAGGAGACCCGGCAGAAGTCGAGCCGCGCGCCGCGCCACCTCGGTGGCCTCGTCCGTCGCGTCGGCCTCTGCCCTCGCGGACAGAAGCGCTCCGATCGCCTCGGCCAGCGAACCCGCGGCCCCCGGGACATGCACGGCCTTGAGGCAGAGATGGTTGACCAGAAAGGCGAGATCGAAGGCCGGGTCGCCGTACCAGGCGCATTCGGCATCGAGGATCAGGCACCGCGCCCCGGCGCCGACAAGCATGTTCTTCGGGCTGACGTCCCCGTGCACAAGGGCCTCTCGCCGGGCGGACGTGGCCTCGACCAAGGCCGTAAGCGGGGCGGCGAGATCGGGGTGACGGCGCGCGCATTCCATCAGATAGGGGTCGAGGCGCAGGTCGAAGAACAGATCGAGCGTCCCGAAGCGTTTCGCGAGGTCGGGCCGGCCACGCGTCGCGCGCGCAAGCCGTCCGAGATGCGTTCCAGCCGTCCGCGCCACGGCAATGTCGACCTCCCCGGCCAGCAGTTGGGTCTTCCACAGCCGCCACGTGCCTGGATCGAGGAACGGCAGAACGATCAGCCCCCGCGCCTCGTCCTCGGCCAGAAGTTCGGGTGCGAAACCCGGAACCTCCTCGCTCACCACGCGCAGGAATTCCGCCTCGTAGTGATTGCGTTCGACAGGGACCTCCCAGGTCGCCGCCACCGCCAGCCGCTTGCGGGCGCGTTTCACGCAAATGGCGGTTGTGGCGCCGTCCACCCGCCAGATATCGGACGATACGCCGCCCTCTAGCCGCGCGAAAAGCAGGCGCGCGGGATCCTCGGCCAGTCCGACCGACACGAGGCTGTCGGCGATCGCGGCAGTTTCCGTCATCAGCTGCGTCCGTCCTCGGCGACAACGGGGTTTGCCAGAACGCCGACGCCTTCCAGTTCGATCTCCATCCGGTCGCCGGGCGCGATCTCGCCCACGCCCGATGGCGTGCCGGTGATGATGACGTCCCCGGGGCGCAACGTGATCGCCCGGCTCAGATAGCTGACGAGTGTTTCGACCGAAAACAGCAGGTCCGACGTGCTGCTCGACTGCCGCGTTTCGCCGTTCAGCCGCGACTCCAGCCGCAACGCGCCCGGGTCGAGATCCGTGGCGATGACCGGCCCGAGCGGACAGAACGTGTCGTAGCCCTTGCCGATCAGCAGGCAGCCCTGATCCATTTCCTCCTTCTGGATCACGCGCTCCGATATGTCGTTGGCGCAGGTATAGCCGAGGATGACCTCCCGCGCCCTGTCCTCGGGCACCCGTCGAGCGGTGCGCCCGATCACGACCGCCAGTTCAGCCTCGTAGTGGGTGACACTCGCTTCATGAGGGAGGACGACGGCCTCGCCGGCTCCGATCACCGCGTTGTCGGGCTTCATGAACAGCATGGGCCGAGTCGGCGTGGCCATGCCCATTTCCGCGATATGAGCGACGTAGTTCGCGCCGACCCCGAAGACCCTCGGCGCATCGAGCGGACAGAGTAGCCGCGCGTCGGAGAGCGCATCGGTTTCGCCAGACAACGCCAGACTGTCATAGGGCGTACCCGCGAGGCGTTGCAATACCTCGTCCTCCATCAAGCCGTAGTGCACGGCTCCGCCGATTGCGTAGCGGGCGATTTTCGGCATCACTCTGTCCTTTCGTCTGAATTTCCGAGGCGGTCTGCGGTTGGCGCAGGACCGTCGTGCGCGATGAAACGGCAGGCGAAGCGGGCGGTCTCGCCCGGGGCAATTTCCGTCGCGCGCGCGCGAATGGACCCAACGGTGAGGACGCCCCAATCGGACACGAACCAAGACTGTTCGGCAGGTTCGAGGGGCTGCACCGTGATGCCCGCCTCCGCGCCGCCGCCCACCTGGCCGGAGTAATCCACCCAAACCGGCCCGGAGGTCGGTATGTCGCTCGCGCCCCTGCGGCCGGCGTCATCGACGGGCGCGGCACCGGCGGACAGCGCGATGGCATCGGCGATCCGCGCATTGAACCAAGCATGGCGCGTCGGCCCCAGCGCCACCGGGATGTACCCGGCCGGGCCGACCTCCGACACGATATCGAAGACGTGGGCGCCTTCGTTGATCCGGACGGTCGTGGCCCGCCGCTCCTGAAGGATTCGCCGCCCCTCGGGCGCCCCCCATTCGCGCGGACCGATCCAGTCGAGCCGCTGGATCACCTCCGCCGTGCTTCCGTCCCGAGCCGAGAGCGTGAGCGCGGTTTGCAGGATACGTCCAGGGGCTCGGCCCTGGAACACGTCGTCGACGTAGAAGGAATAGTCGTAGCGCTCGATCCCGTCAGGCCCCGGATGCAGAAGGGCGACATGGTCGGAGGCGCACCAGACACCGCGGTGATGCGGGTGGTCCGCCGGCTGTTCTGCCGTCACCACATGGCCCGCAGGTGTCCAGACCGGATGCAGGCAAGGTCGAAAGGTCCCGCGCGTGAAGGCACAGACCGGACGCTCGCCCCAGCGCAGGACGTCCCGCCCCCCGCCAGCGAAGGCACCGGTCGGGAGGTCCACCTCCAGCGGATCGAGACGGAACGCGCTCACGGGCCGATCATCGCGAGGAGCCCGGTGGAAATCACCGGGACGAAGGCCACGAGAAGGAGAACCACGATCAGCGCCGCGACGAAGGGAATGACCGCGCGGAATACCTCGGACGGGCTGATCTGTCCGACCCTTGCTGTGGTGAAGATCAGCATTCCAAGCGGCGGCGTCAGCGCACCGATCACGAGGCTGAGAACGATCACCACGCCGAATTGTATCGGGTCGAGGCCAGCAGCCATGATCACGGGAACGAAGACCGGAACCATGATGACCATGGCCGCGATCATCTCCATGAAAAGCCCGATGAACAGCAGAAGCAGGATGATCAGAAGCATCAGCATCTGCGGCGAGCCCGCCATTGACGATAGCGCCGCCCCGACGGTCTGAGGCACCTGCTGACTGGCGAGCACCCATGCAAAGGGGCTAGCGGCCGCGACCACGAACATCACCACGATGGTGTCCTGCGTCGCTTCGCGGAAAGCGGTGAAGAACCGCTCAACGGTCAGCATCCGGTAGACGAGCGTGCCGCAGAGGATCGCATAGACGAAGGCCATCGCGCCGGCTTCCGTCGCCGTGAAGACGCCGAAACGAACGCCCCCGACGATGAGAACGGGAAGCGCGAGCGCGGGGAGGGCGGGAAGCAATGCTCGCCAGCGGTCCCCCGCGGAGCTTTTCGGCGCCATCGCGCCGTACCCGGAGCGCAACGCGATGATGTAGAGCGTGATGCTGAGCGCGAGCGCCACCAGAAGCCCGGGCACGATCGTCGCGATGAACAACGCGCCGACCGAGACCGAGGCGAGCGCGCCGTAGATGATGAGCCCGAGGCTTGGCGGGATGAGGTTGGCGAGGACGGCGGAGGCGGATGTCAGCGCGCAGGAGAACGCGCGCGGATAGCCGCCCTTTTCCATCTCCGGGACCATGATCTTCGCCGTCGAGCCGGCATCGGCCATTGAAGAGCCCGAAACGCCGCCGAGCATCACGCTCGTGAGAATGTTGACCTGGCCGAGCCCGGCGCGGAGATGCCCGACGAAGTGCGCTGCAAGGCCGATCAAACGTTCGGTGATGCCGCCCGCGTTCATGATGGCGGCTGCGGTGATGAAGAACGGAATGGCCATGAGGGTGAAGCTGTTCACCGTCGAGGCCATGTTCTGGCTGATGGTCAACAGCAGGAGTGGCGGTTGACCTGCAAAGGCCGCAAGGACCGAAAACACCATGGCAAAGCCGATTGGAACGCCCGCCGTCACGAGGGCGAGCGCGACGACAACCAGAACCGCCGCCGGGTCGAATTGCGTAATGAAGGGGACGAATGGCCCGACGAACCCGAGATACAGCGCGTATCCCGTGGCAACGAGCGGCAGCCCCGCCCATACCGGCAACGGCTTGGGCGGGGCGGCCACCAGAAAGCCCAGCCCGAGTATCGCGCCGGCTGGCACGGCGCCGTAGAGATAGCTGATCGGTATCCTCAGCGCCGGCGTCGCACCCATGGCGCGGGACACGAGTTCAAGCCCGTGATGGGCCAGCGCCGCACAGGCCGCCGCGACCATCACGACGCGCACGCCGACCGAAATCGTCGCGCTGAAGTTGCCGGGCAACCGGTCCACGAGGTCGATCCGCAGATGCGCGTCACGGTGGATCGCCAACGCCATGCCGAGAAAGACGACCCATACGAAGCCGAGCCGCGCCACTTCCTCGGGCCAGGGCAGGCTGTTGTTGAGGACGTAACGGAAAAAGACCTGCACGACGGCTAGAAGACAGGCGGCCAGCAGCGTGGCCACTGACACGGCTTCGACCAGACGGTCGATCAGGAAAGCGATTCTGCGCGGCAACGGACGGGTCTGCGCCATCTGCGCAGACCCGTCCGCCGGTATCTGGGCGTTCATCCGATGCCGTTCCGTTTGCTCCCGGATATCAAAGTGCGCGGGTCGCCGCGATCATGTCGGCCGTTTCGGTGCTCGCGCTTCCGAATTGTTCGAAGAGCGGGGACGCCGTCTCGACCCAGCGCGCCTTCTCCTCCGCCGACAGTTCGTGCACCGTCACGCCGGCCGCCACGAGATCGTCAAGTGCCTGCGCCATGCCCGCACGGTTCGTCTGGCGCTGTTCGGCGAAGGCCTCGACGGCGGTGCTGCGAACGAGATCCTGGAGTTCGGGCGACAACCCGTCGAGCCACGCGGCGTTCACGCGGACCGCCTTGGGCAGGAACCAGTGGTTCGTCAGGGTCAGATGGGGAGCCTGCTCGTACCAGTTGAAGCCGAGGATGGAGAAGAAATCGGCCTCCAGTCCTTCGATCACGCCCGTCGACAGGGAGTTGTATTGTTCGGCGTAGGGCAGCGGCGTCGGGTTGGCGCCGAGAAGCTGCCAGAAATCGATCCAGACCCTGAGTTCCGGCACGCGGATCTTGGTGCCCGCAAGTTCCTCGAGATTGGTAACAGGTTCCTTGGTCAGGAGGTGGCGGAAACCGACCTCGCCGAAGGCCACGAACTCCACCCCTGTCTTCTCGCGCGCGATCTCGGAAACGCCGGCTCCGATCGGCCCCTGCAGGACGGCATCGACATGCGCCTCGTCGCGGTAGATGAAACCCGGAGCGCCACCGGTCGCGGCGATCTCGGGGGCGATGGCTTCTTCTGTATCCGGGCCTCCAGTGGTGATCTCGATGGTGCCGAGACGGTTGCCCTCGATCAGGTCAGAGTAGCTGCCAAGTTGGCTCGCGGGAAAATGCTGTGCATCGATGGCGCCGTCGCTCTGCTCGCGGAGTGTCGCGGCCCAGGCCTCGAATGTTTCGCTGATCGGAGACCCCACGGCTTCGGATGTGGCGATGCGGCAGGTCACTCCCTGGGCGCGCGCAGGGCTCCAGATCGCGGGGGTGGCCAGAATCGCCGCTGCGCCGGCGGTTCCCTGCATCATCGCACGGCGGGTAAGGCCGGTGGATCTTGTGTGCTTCCTCGAAGTTTCCATTGTCGTCGTCCTCCCAGAGACTCAGTTGCGGAGCAATTCCTTGCACCTGACATGAGGCCATGAGAACGTTCTCATGTAAACCCGTTTGCTCGGCCGGATGGGCCGCTCAGGCAGGTGGCGTCGGTTTGCGCAGACCTACTGCGCGCACTAAACCATTCATGAGGAATGTGACTGGAGAAGCGCGGCATGGTGACGATCAAGGACATCGCAGAAGAGACGGGCCTGTCGCCAGCGACCGTAGCGCGTGCCCTTGGCGACAACGGACCGGCGCGCCCGGAAACGCGCAGGAAGGTACGAGAGGCCGCAGACCGCCTGGGCTACGTCGCGAGCAGCGCGGCACGTTCGATGCGTCGCCAGTCAAGCAACATGGTCGGGCTTGTCGTGCCCGATATCACCAACCGCTTCTACTCGGAGATGGCAAGGATCATGGCGGCAGCATGCGACGCGCGCGGACTGCATTTCCTTCTCGCCGTGACGGACGACGATCCGAACCGCGAGTTGCAGCAGATGCGAGCAATGGTTGCCGCGCGCGTGGCCGCAGTCGCGCTCGTTCCCGGGCCTGACACAAGACTTGAATTGAACGCGCTTGCGATCCGTCAGCCCTTCACGCAGCTCGTCCGGCGGTCGCGTGAGTTACCGACAGACTGGTTCGGCTTTGACGAAGAGGAGGGGTTGAGACAGGCGACCGAGCATCTCCTCGATCTTGGCCACCGTCACATCCTGCTGGCTTGCAGCGCGGATCGCTATTCAACAGGCGGAGCCCGGCAGAAGGGGTTTCGCGAGGCCTATGCGAGGCGCGGCCTGGCGGTGGATGCGGATCTCATTCGAACAGGCGCACCATTAGTCTCCTCCGGTCGCTCGGCCGTTGCTGATATTCCATCCCACGTCACCGCCATCATCGCGGCAGGGACCATGTTGACAGAAGGAGCGGCAGATGCGCTGTCCCGGAGCGGCAGGCGGATACCTGGCGACATTTCCTTTGTCGGATTCGGATTGGAACGGTGGCACACTTGGTGGCACGGAGGCATGACTCGCATCGTGCCACCCGTCGATTTTCTGGCGGCAGCGAGCGCTGAGCATTTGTTGGCGCGTATCGGCCAAATTGGGTCAGATCCCCTACCTGAAGTGGTCGAAAAATCCTACCGGTCGAATTTGAGCGTCGGGCAAACGACGAGGAGCCCGGCATCCCATACAGGATGAGACAAAGTTCTCGTTTCGGTTGCGTGAGACCTGCCAATTCCATTCCGCGGAAACGTGGCCCGCCCGAAAAAGTCGCGAGATTGAAGGCGCAAGACGACTCAACGGCGGCTTGGTCCGCTCAGCGGTCACTAGCTCCATTTCTGCGACTGTCCGGTCTTGCCGAATGCGGTCGTTGGGTGCTTGGGCCCGTCGGGCCAAGCGCGCAAGTGCTTTCAACGAAAGTGCGAGCACTAAAGTTCGCAGGTCGGCACGGTGCCTATGGCTTGGCGAGGGAGGGCTGGATGGAGACTTCATGATGTCAGTTATCCAAATTCCGGTTCTCAGGTCATCTCGCCCACCATGGAATAAGGGCCGATTGGTAGGTCAGAAACGCCCGCTGCTTCCTCGGCAAGTTTGGGCCATTCGTGCACGGCTCGAATTCGCTGACAACTTGCGCGACCTGTCTCTGTTCAACCTGGCAATCGACAGCAAATTGCGTGGCTGCGACCTGGTCCGGCTCAAGGTGGTCGATCTCGTGGCCGAGCTTTACGGACATGAGAGCCTAGACAGGTATCGCAAACCTCATCTGGCCGCTTGGGCAGGTCTTCAGTACGCTTTGTTCCGCACCGGCCCCGTGGCCAGCAACGTGGTCGAGGGCGGCTTGTTCTGGCACTCCGGCGATGACCACGAAGTGTCGGACCGTCAATACCACTTCCTGGCCGGCGCTTCAGCTGAGTACGGTGTGGGCGGAGTGAGACCTGGCTGTTCCGGGATCACACTGAACTGCTACGGACACAGACCCGAGGCGCGCGGCACCGTCAGACTGTCGTCCGCGAACCCCGACCGATCGCCCCTGATAGACCCGAATTTCATGGGACATCCCGACGATCCCGAGACAACTGTCCGAGGGTTGAAGATCAGCCGGGAAATCATGTCGCAACCCGCGCTCGCCAAGTATGTGCGGCGCGTCGTGCTGCCGGATGACTCGCTCAGAACAGATGCAGAGTTGCGCGAATTCGTCACGAACCATTGCCGGACGTCCTACCACCCGGTCGGAACCTGCCGGATGGGATCGGACAACCGAAGCGTGGTTGACACCCGCCTTAGGGTGCGCGGATTCGAAGGGCTTCGTATTTGCGACAGCAGTGTTTTTCCCAGCCTGATGGGATCTAACACCAACGCACCGGCAGCGATGCTGGCTGAGAAGGCGAGCGACCTGATCGCCGGGGATGCTGCAAGTCTGTGACTGCAGATTCCCTTCGGGTAACGGCACCTGAGTAGTCGAATCTGGTAAGCGTCCATTGATGACACAAGAGAAGGGAGAATGAGTTCAGACGGTGGTCCAGTTCCACGGCAGCAGCGCATCGATGCGGTTGATCGGATGGCCGTCTGTAAGACGCTGCAGGATATCGGTGAACCAGGCCTGTGGCTCGACGTCGTTGAGCTTCGCCGTCGTGATCAGGGTGGAGATGGTGGCCCACCTTTCGGCCCCACCGTCGGAGCCGGCGAAGAGGTGGTTCTTTCGACCGAGCGTGACCGGGCGGATGGCGCGTTCGACGGTGTTGGTGTCGAGGTCGGTCCTACCATCCTCGAGGAACCGGCAGAGCGCCGGCCAGCGGATGAGCGCGTAGCGGATCGCCTCGGCGAGGCCACTGCGCTGTGGCAGGCGCGGCAACTGCAGCTCGAGCCAGGGCTGCAGGTCGTCCACGATCGGGCGGGATCGCGCGCCCCTTTTGGCCTTTCGGCTGGCGGCGGAACGGCCCCGGACCTCAGCCTCGATCGCGTAGAGGGCTGCGATCCGGCGCAGGACCTCCTGCGCGATCGGCGAGCCGGTCGCCTGATGCACGTCGTAAAACTTGCGTCGCGCGTGGGCCCAGCAGGCGGCCAGGTCGATATCATCCCGTGCGGCAAGCGGCTCGAAGCCGGGATAGCCGTCGACCTGCAGGATACCGCTGAAGGTTTTCAGATGCGCTGTCGGACGCTCGGCCCGACGATCCGGACTGTAGCGGTAGAGCACCGCCGGCGGATCGTTTCCGCCCCAGGGACGGTCGTCTCTGGCGTAGACCCAGAGCCTCCCGGTGCGGGTCCGGCCGCGCCCCGGATCAAGTACCGGCAGCACGGTGTCATCGGCGAAGACCCTCCCGGCCGCCATGATGTGATCGGCGATCTGGTCCCGGATCGGCGTGAGCCACCAGGCGGCCCCCGCCACCCAGTTGGCCAACGTCGAGCGGTTCAACGTGACGCCCTGGCGGGCGAAGATCTGGCTCTGCCGGTAAAGCGGCAGGTGATCGCAGTATTTGCTGATCAGCACATGCGTCAGCAGCGCGGGCGTTGCCAGCCCCTTCGCGATCGGCCGCTCCGGCGCCGGGGCCTGGTGGATCGTGCCGCAGGACCGGCAACCATACTTCGGGCGGCGGATACGCAGCACCCGCACCTGTGCCGGCACATGATCCAGCATCTCGCTGACGCTCTCACCAATCCGGTGCAGCGCGCCACCACAACAGGGACAGGCCTCGGTATCGACATCGACAACACGCTCTTCGCGCGACAGATGATCCGGCAGGCCCGGACGCTGATCGGTCCGTCCGGAGGGCGCGCTCTGCTCACCGGCACCATGCCCGCCAGCCTCTTCCAGTTCCGCGAGATCGGTCGCCACGTCCTCGAGACCGAGGCGCAGCTGATCCGGATCGAGCCGTTCCGAACGACGGCCGAACTGCATCCGCTGCAAGGTCTTCAGGATGCCTCGCAGCCGCGCGATCTCGGCTTCCGCCTCGGCCCGGGCACTGTCCTGCTCGCGGACCAAGTCGCCGATCAGCGCATGCAGCGCTTCCACGTCGTCCGGCAGGGCGGCAAGGTCGATGGACATGGCAGATCATACCATGCCGACCGCGCATTCCGGGCGACGAACACCACCCTGAGTCAATGCGCCGCAGGCTTTTCAGCCGGCTGCTGCCGGTTGCCAGCGCCGTTCCGGGGCACGCCAGTCAATGCCTTCCAGCAGCATCGAGAGCTGCGCCGGGCTGAGCGCGACCGTCTCGCCAGCGACCTCCGCCGAGGGCCAGGGAAAGCCCGCGCTGTCGAGGCGTTTGGAGAACAGGCAGAGCCCCGTGCCATCCCACCAGAGGATCTTGATCAGGTTTGCCTTGCGGCCCCGGAAGGCAAAGAGATGACCCGAGAACGGATCGGCCTTCAGAACCCCCTGCACCAGCATGGCCAGGCCGTCCATGCCCTTGCGCATATCGGTGTAGCCCAAAGCCAGGTGCACCTTCATCCCCGACGGCGCCGCAATCATGGGTCCGCCCCTTCCAGCAGCACCACCAGTGCCCGGATCGCCTCGGGATCGGTTTCCCGGTCGAACCGTACCCGTCGGCCACCCTTCAGATCAATCTCGATCCCGGGCGCCGGACGTTCGATCACCACCGGAGGCGCAGGTGGCAGTTCCGGCTGTACAGCATCCGCTGCCTGGTCATCGGTCAGTTTCACCTCTGCAAACACCTGATCCGGCTGTGGCTCCGGCATCAGATCCTTCTTCCATTGGAAGAGCAGTCGCGGGCCGATGCCGTACTTCTTCGCCACGCCTGAAACGCTCGCCCCCGGGCGGCACGCTTCTGCGACGATCCGCCGTTTGTCCGCCACGCCAAAGTTCCGCCGACGGCCAGAACCGGATGATCGCCCGGACGGAATATAGGGAGATGCCGGCGCATCAGGCATATGCTTAAGCATATGCTCAGATCCGCCGCCACGACGGTAAAGCAGCTTTCCGGCGATCTGCGGAACCTCGCCCCGAAGCTCCGCCCGCCAGTTCCCGAACCGCTTCAGCGGCAGCCCATGCACCTCGCAATATTCCCTTTGATTCAATCCACTGTCGCTCCAGCCCTGGATGTGCGACCGCCAGAACGCCTCCAGTTCATTGCGCTTTTCCTCACTCAGTCGCGGCATCGACACCTCCTTCGTCACAGACTTCGCCGTGAAAAGAAGATCGGAACCGCACGCCTAACGCCAAGTGTGCATTCCCTGTACGCTTAC
>JAJDOD010000050.1 GCA_022340315.1 Silicimonas sp.
GCGCGCGCAATCTCGATGTCGGTCATTGCCCTACTCCCCGAACTCGTCGCCCACGGCGAGGCCGGCTTCCGCCGCCCATTCCGCCGCCGATACCTTGCCGCCGCCATCCGGCCTGACCCGTTTGACAAGGATGCGCCCGCCCACCGACTGCACTTCGATCCCTGCGTCCGAGATTGCCCTGATACGGCCCGATATTCCGTCGCCCGGCACGCGCTCGCTGTCGAAGATGCCCAGCTTGGCGCCTTTCCAGGTCGTCCACGCTCCCGGCGCCGGGTTCGTACCCCGGATAAGGTTATAGGCCTGGGCTACCGGCGCGTGCCAGTTCACCTTTGAATGCCGTGCCGTGCAGCGCCGCTCGTATGTTGCATTTGTCTCATCCGGCACGATCCGCGGCGGATTGCCGGACCGGAAAAGGTCGCAAACCTGCAAGACGCTTTCGACCGCCGGCGGATAGATCTTCTTGAAATAGAGGTCGATCACCGTGTCGTCCGGCCCGATCTCGCATTCCCATTGCAGAAGCGAGTCGCCCTCGTCCAGCCCGTCGCTGGGATAGAACCACGAGAAACCCGACTTGGTGTCGCCCATGATGATCGGCCAGTTCACCGCGCTCGGACCCCGATACTTTGGCAGAAGCGAGGGATGGAAACAGATCGAGCCGTGGGTCGGCGTATCGCGCGCGGCCTCGGGCACGAAGACGTTGACGAAGGCCATAACCATCAGGTCGGCATTGTAGCCCTTCAGCGTATCGAGCGACGCGGCATCGTCGAAATTCGCCGGCTGCTCGACCGGCAGCCCCTGCTCCAGCGCAAACTCCTTGATCGGATCGGCCGGCTTGCCCTCGCGGTCGGGCTCGCAATAGACCGCAACCACCTCGTCGGTGCCGGTCTCGAGTAGCTTGGCGAGCACGTCCTTCCCGAACGCCTGCTGGCCCATCACGATCAGACGCATTGCGTCCCTCCCTTGTCGTCTTTCCGCATGCCGCGCCGAGGCCCGGCACACGTGGTATCCATCGGGCAGGGTTGACCCCGCCTCGCCATTATTCCGCGGCCATCGCCTTGGGCTCGCCCACGGCGCCGCTGTCGATCACGTCCTTGAGCGCCTCGCCGTCATATCCCAGCACGTCCTTCAGGATCTCGATGGTGTGCTCGCCCAGAAGCGGCGACCGCACGACTTCCACCGGGCTGTCACTCAGCTTGATCGGACAGCCGACGCTGACATAGCGCCCCCGCTCGGGGTGTTCGACGTCCACGATCGTGCCGGTCGCGCGCAGCCCCTCGTCTTCCATCAACTCCTTGGTCGACAGGATCGGGCCGACGGGAATGTTGAGCGGGTTGCAGATCTCCATGACCTCGAACTTGTCCTTGGTCATCGTCCACTGCTCGATCCGCTCGAAGATCTCGTTCAGCTTGTCCAGCCGCTCGGGCGGCGTGGCGTAACCTTCCTTGGTCTTCCACTCCGGCTCGCCGATCACGTCGCAGACCTGCTCCCAGACAGCTGCCTGGGTGATGAAATAGGTATAGGCGTTCGGGTCGGTCTCCCAGCCCTTGCACTTCAGGATGCGCCCCGGCTGACCACCGCCACTGTCATTGCCCGCCCGCGGCGTCGCCTCGCCAAACGGCACGCCCTCGCCGAACTGGCTGTACTCCTTCAGCGGACCGGCCGCGAGCCGCTGCTGATCGCGCAGCTTCACCCGCGTCAGGTTCAGAACCCCGTCCTGCATCGCGGCCGACACCTTCTGGCCCCGCCCCGACTTTTCGCGGTGATAGAGAGCGGTCACAATCCCGAGGCAGAGATGAAGGCCCGTCCCCGAGTCTCCGATCTGCGCGCCCGTCACCAGCGGCGGCCCATCCCGGAACCCGGTGGTCGAGGCCGCACCGCCCGCACATTGCGCGACGTTCTCGTAGACCTTGCAATCCTCGTACTTGCCCGGCCCGAACCCCTTGATCGAGGCCAGGATCATGCGCGGGTTGATCTCCTGGATACGTTCCCAGGTGAACCCCATCCGGTCAAGCGCGCCGGGCGCGAAGTTCTCGACCATGACATCGCATTCCTCGATCAGCCGCGTCAGCACCGCCTTGCCGGTCTCGTTCTTCGAGTTCAGCTCGATCGACCGCTTGTTGTGGTTGAGCATCGTGAAATAGAGGCTGTCGGCCCCCGGCACGTCGACAAGCTGTTTGCGCGTCGCGTCGCCCACGCCGGGGCGCTCCACCTTGATCACATCCGCGCCGAACCAGGCGAGCAATTGCGTGCAGGTCGGGCCGGACTGCACATGCGTGAAGTCGAGAACCTTGACGCCTTCCAATGCTTTCATCTGCTACGTCTCCAAATCAGATTTTCTTCGCCTGCGGGTAGCGCGCCTGCGCCACGACCGAAGACGGGTTAAGATTGCCGATATTGCCGCTTTCGCGACCGGCATCCTCGGCTATGACCGCGTTGATGAGGGTCGGCTTGCCGCTGGCAAACGCCTCCTTCACCGCCGTCCGCAGGGCATCGGGGTTGTCGACATGAACGCCGACGCCGCCGAAAGCCTGCATCATGAGATCATAGCGCGCGTCCTTGACGAAAACAGTCGTGGCAGGGTCGTCGCCGCCACCCCAGTTGGTGCCGTCGCCGCGATAGATGCCGTTGTTGTTCATGATGACGATGCAGACCGGCAGGTTGTACCGGCAGACCGTCTCGATCTCCATGCCGCAGAACCCGAAGGCGCTGTCGCCCTCGACCGCCAGAACCTGGTTGCCGGTCTCGATGGCCGCCGCGACGGCGGAGCCCATCCCGATCCCCATGATGCCCCAGGTACCGACGTCCAGTCGCTTGCGCGGCTTGTGAATGTCGATGATCGAGCGCGCCTGGTCCAGCGCGTTCGCACCCTCGTTCACCAGCACCACGTCCGGGTTCTCGGCGATCAGTTCCTTCAGCACGCCCAGCGAGCCCTGGTAGTCCATCGGCGAGTTGTTGTTCTTCAGCCGGGGCGCCATCTTCTCGATATTGCCCTGAACCTTGGAACGCACCGCGCCGGTCCAATCCTCGGACGGCTTCTGCCAATCCGACCCGATGGCCTCCAGCAGCGCGCCGGCGCAGCTTTCGATATCGCCGATCAGCGGCGCCGAGATGCTCTGGTTCGAATCCATCTCGGTCGGCTCGATGTCGATCTGCACGAACTTCTTCGCGCCCTTCTCGCCCCAGGCCTTGCCCTGCCCGTGGCTGAGAAGCCAGTTCAGCCGCGCGCCGATCAGGAAGACGCAATCGCTTTCCTTCAGCACCAGCGACCGCGCCGCGCTTGCGCATTGCGGATGCGTGTCCGGCAACAGGCCCTTGGCCATCGACATCGGCAGATAGGGGACGCCCAGCGTCTCGACCAGTTCGCGAACCAGGTCATCGCACTGGGCATAGGCCGCGCCCTTGCCGATGATGATCAGCGGCTTTTCGGCCGACTTCAGCACATCGACGGCGCGCGCAATCGCCTCGGGCGCCGGCACGCTCTTCGGGTTGGGATCGACCACCTGCATAAGCGACTTCTGCCCCTCGGCGGCATCCATCACCTGCCCCAGCAGCGCCCCCGGAACATCCAGGTAAACCCCGCCCGGACGCCCCGTCAGCGCCGCGCGAACCGCGCGGGCGACACCCAGGCCGATGTCCTCGGCATGCAGGATGCGATAGGCCGCCTTGGCATGGGGCCGCGCGATGGCCAACTGGTCCATCTCCTCGTAATCGCCGCGCTGCAGATCGACGATCTCGCGCTCGGACGAGCCGGAGATCAGGATCATCGGCCAGCAGTTCGTCGTCGCATGGGCCAGCGCGGTCAGACCGTTCAGGAACCCCGGCGCCGACACCGTCATGCAGATGCCCGGCTTCTTCGTCAGGAACCCGGCGGCGGCGGCGGCATAGCCCGCATGCTGCTCGTGCCGGAAGGAAATCACCCGCATCCCCTGCGCCTGCGCGTATCGGCCCAGGTCGGTGATCGGAATCCCCGGCACATTATAGATCGTCTCGACGCCGTTCAGCTTCAGCGCGTCGATCAGCAGGTGAAACCCGTCCGTGAGCGTCTCCGGCGCGGTTTCCGCCCGTGCCATAAGGTCACTCTCAGCCTCTGCGATCCCCATTCAGTCCTCCCCGGAAAATCAGGCTCTGCCCGCCTGGCCATTGTTGGCCGCACGGCCCTGTTCAAGCATTGTCCATGTCCGTCGCACGTGATCGTGAAGCTTCATCGTGTGTTCACGCACCCGGTCCGAGGCCAGATCCGCATCGCGCGCCTCCAGCGCTTCGATGATCTCGGTATGATCGACGACCGACCGCTGAACCCGGTCCCCTTCGCCCATCGCGCGCAGACGCACCGCCTGCATGTGCAGAAACAGGCCGTCCGCCATGTTCTTCAGAAGCGCGCATTGCGAGATCTCGAGAATCCGCTGGTGAAACCGGATATTGTCGTCCGAATACTCCGACAGCCGGATGCCCATCGCCCCGTCGTCGTATTTAGACACCATCTTGCGCAGCGTCGCGATCTCGGCATCGCTCGCCCGCTCCGCGGCCAGCCGCGCCGCCATGCTCTCAAGCGCCGCCCAGGCAACGATCATCTCCAGGATCTCGTCCATGCTCTTGCGCTGAAGGTAGACCCCCTTGCGCGGCACCACGACCACAAGCCCGTCCTGCTCGAGCCGCGCAATCGCCTCGCGCAGCGGCGTGCGCGAGATGCCAAGCTGCTCGGCGAGCGAACGCTCGTCCAGCCGCAGTTCCGCCGAATCGTCATAGATGTCCGTCCCGGCAATCGCGTCCTTGAGCTTCTCGTAGACGTGATCCTTGAGCGTGAAATTCGTCGTGATCGGACTGAGTTTCATCGGGTGCCGGCGCCTCGTTCCCCACGTTGAAGGCGGTCATCGTTCATCTGGTGTACCATACACAATAGACCTGAGACGGCAAATACTTTTGTACAACCACCTCGATCCGCGCTAGCATCCACTACCATGTAACGCGTTTACGCTTTGAAATATCGCGTTTTTGTGACTTTCATTGTTCCGGCTGTCCCAGCAGGTCAAGCTAACAAACGGTCAACCATGTCCAGATTGACTTGACAAGTATCTGTGGTATACCAGAAACCAGACTAAGCTGCGGGGGAGGCGAAACGTGCTGCTTGCCGAATACAAGTCCAAGGAGCTTCTGGCCCAATACGGCCTGAAAGTCCCACCCGGCCGGCGCGCCACAAGCGCCGATGCTGCCGAGGCAGCGTGTGAAAAGCTGAACGCAAAAAAGTACGTTGTCAAAGCCCAGATCGCAGCGGGCGGGCGCGGCCTGGCCGGCGGCATCAAGTTCGCCGCAACACCCTCCTCTGTCCATGACGAGGCCGCAAGGATGCTTGGCTCGAAACTGGTCACCGAGCAGACCGGCAGCGCGGGCGAGACGGTGAACACCGTCTATGTCGAAGCCGCACAAGACCTCGCCGCGCAACATTTCCTTGCCCTGACGCTGGACCCGGAAACCGGCGGCATCATGCTGCTCGCCTCCTCGCAGGGTGGCGTCGAGTTCGAACAGCGCGCGCGCATGGACAGCGAAATCGTCAAGACCACCGTTCTCGGCCCCGGCGAGACCTCCGACAACGCCAAGATCGCCGCCTTTCTCGCCAGCGCCGGCATTGATGACGCGTCGGCGGCCGACCAGGTCCGCGGTGCGATACAGGCATTCACCGAGAACGACATGACGCTGCTCGAAATCAACCCCTTCGCCAAGCTCTCCGACGGCAGCTGGATGGCCATCGACGCCAAGATCGCACTCGATCCCTCCGCCGCCTTCAGGCACCCGGAATTTGCCGAGCTTGACGCCGAACAGGGCCTCACCAGCGTCGAGATGGAGGCGCAGAAGAACAACATCAACTTCGTGAAACTCGACGGCGCGCTCGGCGTCATCGTCAACGGCGCGGGCCTCGGCCTTGCGACCAACGACCTGATCATCGACGCCGGAGGACGGCCCGCCAACTTCATGGACATCCGCACCACCGCCACCAGCTTCGACATCGCCAAGGGCGTCGAACTGCTGCTGCGCGACACCCGCGTGAAGGCGATCCTTCTGAACGTCCACGGCGGCGGGATGACTGTCTGCGACACGGTGGCCGAGGGCGTCGCCTTCGCCTACAATCGCAGCGACCGGAAAGAAGTGCCGTGCATCGCCCGGCTCGCCGGGGTCAACGCCGAGTGGGGCAACCAGATCCTCAAGGACCGCAAGGTGCCCGTCGAGACGTTCGGCGACATGCAGTCCGCCGTGACCCGCGCGGTCGAGCTTACGGGAGGCGCGTGATGGCCATTCTTGTCGACAGCAACACAAAGGTCATCGTCCAGGGCATGACCGGCCGCGCCGGCACCTTCTACGCCGACCAGGGCATGCGCTACGGCTCGCAATACGTGGGCGGCGTCCGTCCCGGGCGCGGCGGCACCACGCATCTCGGTCTGCCGATGTTCCATGACGTGAAATCGGCCAAGGCCGAGACCGGCGCCAATGCCAGCCTCGTCATCGTGCCCGCGCCTAACGCCGCCGCCGCGATGATCGAAGCGATCGAGGCGGAAATCGGCGTCGTCGTCTGCGTCACCGAACGCGTGCCCCAGCACGACATGGCCCGCGTCAAGGCGGCGCTGGCGGGATCGAACACCCACCTCATCGGCCCGAACAGCCAGGGCATCCTGACACCGGGACAATGCAAGATCGGTGTTATGCCCACCAAGGACGCCAAGCCCGGCGGCGTCGGCATCGCCTCGCGCTCGGCCTCGCTCACCTCCGAGATCCTCGCCAATTGTTCGGCCGCCGGCCTCGGCCAGTCCACCACCGTCGGCGTCGGCGGCGACGCTCTTCACGGCACCGGCTTCGTCGAATGCCTCAAGCTCTTCCGCGACGACGCCGAGACCGAGGCGGTCGTCCTGATCGGCGAGATCGGCGGGCGCGAGGAAGAACGCGCGGCGGAATATCTCTCAGGCACCGACTATGGCAAGCCGGTCATCGCGCTGGTCGTCGGACGCCACTCCCCCGAAGGCCGCAGAATGGGGCACGCCGGCACGCTCTCGGCGGTCGGCGGGCTCTCGGCGGCCGAGAAGAACGCCAAACTCCGCGACGCGGGCGTGCATATCGCCACCCATCCCCAGGATGTCGCCGCGACCGTGCTTGAAGCCAAGGGCGGGATCTGAAACACCCGCCCCATGCCAAGCGAAGTGCCAAAGACCATGCGCGCGGTCCTGATGCGCGAACCGGGCGGCCCCGACGTCCTTGAGACCGGCGAGGTCGATACGCCCGCACCCCGCCCCCACGAAGTGCTTGTCCGGGTCACGGCCGCAGGCGTGAACGGCCCCGACCTCGTCCAGCGGCGCGGCCATTACCCGCCCCCACCGGGCGCCTCTTCGCTCCTCGGCCTCGAAGTCTCGGGCGAAGTCGTCGCCACAGGCGCGGACGTGACCGCCTGGACAGCCGGCGACCGCGTCACCGCGCTGACCAACGGCGGCGGTTATGCGGAATACGTTGCCATCGACGCCGGGCATTGCCTGCCCATCCCGCAGGGCGTCAGCGAGGTCGACGCGGCGGGCCTGCCCGAGACCTACTTCACCGTCTGGAGCAACGTCTTTCACGGCCACGAGATCCCCGAGGGCGGCAACTTCCTTGTCCACGGCGGCGCGGGCGGCATCGGCTCGACAGCGGTGCAGCTTGGCAACGCTTTCGGCCTCAACATGCTCACCACCGTACCGGATGCCGAGGCAGCCGCCTTCGTCACCGGCCTCGGCGCGGCCCGTGCGATCAACTTCAATGACGAGGATTTTGTCGAGATCACCCGCGACGCAGGCGGCGCCGACATCATTCTCGACATC
Source organism: Silicimonas sp. (assembly GCA_022340315.1). Taxonomy (GTDB): domain Bacteria; phylum Pseudomonadota; class Alphaproteobacteria; order Rhodobacterales; family Rhodobacteraceae; genus JAJDOD01. Next base: position 7,833 of record JAJDOD010000050.1, read on the forward strand.
ATCGGCGGACCTTACGTCGAGCGGAACATCAAGGCCGCCCGCCACGATGCCCGCCTGATCCAGCTTGCCTTCAACGCCGGCGCCAAGGTCGAGCTCAACCTGATGCCCATCATGCTCAAGCGACTCAGCTACACGGGTTCCACGCTTCGATCGCGCCCCGATGCGTTCAAGACCACGATCGCGCACGAACTGTCGGAAAGGGTCTGGCCACTCTTCGCGGAAAACAGACTGAGGCCAGTGACTCATGCCGTTCTGCCCATCGAAAAGGCCCGCGAGGCTCACGAGCTGATGGAATCCGGCGAGCATTTCGGGAAGATCATCCTTACCACGTAACCATCTGAATTACATATATTTTATGTAATATTCACGCTTGTGCCAAAAAAATTGCTACACTATTGCTTCACATTGTGCTTTACACGGCGCCATGAAAACCTGACAGTATAAAACACGGTCCGGACCACACCGGCCATTAGGGGAGGATACTGGAATGGCGCTTCTGCGCGGCTTGCTGTGGCCGTTCCAGACGTGGAACGAGTTCTTTCTTCCAATCGGGCGCTGGATATCCATTGTCGCAATCGCGCTGATGGTTCTCGTGATCCTGATTCAGGTGTTCTACCGATACCTGCTGAACAACGCGCTTCCCTGGCCGGACGAGGCGGCGCGCTTCATGATGCTCTGGATGACCGGGCTGATGGCGCCGATCGCCTTCCGCCGGGGCGGCTTCGTGGCCATCGACATGCTGGTCGAGGCTCTGCCCCGCGCCGTCGGTCGTGCTCTCGCGCTCGTCCTGCTGCTTATCTCGGCCGGGGTCCTTCTCGTCGCCCTGCCCATCGGGCTGAACGAACTCACCGGTTTCAACGCCAAGTTCGCCACCTCGTCGCTGCGCATCCCGGTCTCGATCGACTTCTCGGAATGGATGAAGGTGCCACGCTGGTGGATGCAGGGCTCGCTCTTTGTCGGCGTCGTGCTGATCTTCATCGTGAATATCGAACTGATCCTGCGCGCGCTCATCGAAATGATGGGGGGCGAGGTCAAGAGCCTCCTGCCACCCGAAGATGAAATCATGGCGGAGTAACTGACATGCTGATCTGGTTTCTCCCCGTCTTCCTCGTCTTCCTCGCCATCGGCCTGCCGGTCTTCTTCGGCCTGCTCGCCGCACCGGGCATCCTGCTGTGGATGAACGGCCAGGAAAAGGACATCACGCTCCTTTACCGCAACGTCTACAACGGCATGGACAGCTTCCCGCTGATGGCCATCCCGTTCTTCATGCTGGCGGGCGAAATGATGAACAAGGGCGGCATCACCGAACGCCTTGTCGAGTTCTCCCAGGCGCTGATGGGCCACCTGCGCGGCGGCCTCGCCCACGTCAACATCCTGTCATCCATGCTCTTCGCGGGCCTCTCGGGCTCCGCGGTGGCCGACACCTCGGCGCTGGGCTCGATGCTGATCCCGGCGATGGAGCGCCAGGGCTACACCCGCCGCTTCGCCGCAGCCGTCACCGCCGCGTCGTCGGTCATCGGCCCGATCATCCCGCCCTCGGGCATCATGATCATTTACGCCTATGTCATGGGCGAATCGGTCGCCGCACTTTTCCTCGCCGGCATCGTGCCGGGCGTCCTCGTCGGCGTCGGTCTCATGCTCGTCGTCAAGCTGATGGCCAACCGCTACGACCTGCCCAAGGCCGAACGCATCGTGAGGAAAGGCCAGACGCTCACTGCCAGGGAACACTGGGCCTCACTCATCCTTCTGCGCCTCAACATCGGCTGGCTGATCTTCGCGATCTTCCGCGGAACCACCGGCCTCGCCAGCGGTGACGATGCCAGCGCCGCGATGGTCTGGGGCACCTTCGCCGTCAGCGTCATCGCCGCGCATTTCCTGCTGATGGGCCTCCGCAAGACCGTCGATCCCGACTTCCGCACCGTGACCAAGCGTGCCGTTGTCCCGCTGCAAACGCCGATCCTGATCCTCGGCGGCATCCTGCTCGGCGTCTTCACACCCACCGAAGCTGCCGCCGTCGCGGTCCTCTACGCCATCATCGTCGCCTTCTTCGTTCTGAACACGATGAAGCTCTCGGACGTGCCCGAGATCCTCAGCCGTTCCGCGATGACGTCCGCCGTGGTCCTGCTGCTGGTCGGCGCCGCGATGGCCTTCAAGACCGTCGTCTCGCTCTCCTACGCGCCCCAGATTCTCGCCGAGTTCATCCTCAGCCTCAGCGAGAACCCCTACATCCTGCTGTTCCTCATCAACATCCTCTTGTTCATCGTGGGCATGTTCCTCGATGCGGGACCGGCAATCATCATCCTCGGGCCAATCCTCGGCCCGATCTTTACGGATATCGGCGTCCACCCGGTCCACTTCGCGATCATCATGAGCGTGAACCTGACCGTGGGCCTTGCCACGCCACCAATGGGGCTTGTCCTGTTCGTGGCGTCATCGGTCGCCAATGAAAAGGTTCAGACCATCGCCAAGGCGATCCTGCCGTTCCTCGCCGTCGAAGTGCTGGTGATTTTCCTGATCACCTATTTCCCGGCAATCTCCATGACGATCCCCCGCCTCACGGGGTTTGTCGAATAACCAATGCAACATGTCCAACAGGGAGTAGAACATGCTGAAAGGACTTACCCGGTCGCTGATGGTGGCGACCATGCTGGCCGGCTCGGCGCTTGCCGCCCAGGCGCAGGAATTCACACTGCGCGCCACGGCCAACTCGAACGAGAACGATGAAGATTATGACGGCCTCGTTGTCTTCAAGAACTACGTCGAGCAAGCCTCCAACGGAGCCATCGGCGTCGAAATCTTCATGGGCACCCAGCTTTGCTCGAACCCCGAGGAATGCACGCAAGGCGTCGCCGAAGGCACGATCGACATCTACATCACGACTTCGGGCGGCTTCGCCAACGCCTTTCCCTACGTCCAGGTCTTCGATCTGCCTTACCTGATGAGCGACGACCGCGTGGCCGAAGGCGCACTCTCCGCCGGCTCCCCGGTTGTTACCTGGCTTCAGGACCGCATCCTCGCGGATTCGGGCGACCTGATCCGCCTGATGACCATCGGCAACACCGGCGGTTGGCGCAACTTCGCGAACACCAAGGGCCGCGTGCAGATGCCCGGCGATCTCGCGGGCCTCAAGATCCGCACCGTTCCGGCTGACCTGCCCCAGGAACTGGTGAAGGCGCTCGGCGCCGCGCCGACCCCGATCTCCTGGCCGGAACTCTTCACCTCGCTGCAAACCGGTGTCGTCGAAGGCTCCAAGAACGGCATCACCGACATCATGGCGATGAAGTTCCCGGAAGCCGGCCTTCAGTATGTCACCCTCGACGGCCATGCCTACATGGGTGCGCTCTGGGTCATGAACAACGAGAAGTACATGTCGATGGACGAGGGGCTCCGCCGCGTTGTGTCGGACGGCTTCTACCAGCTTCAGCAGGCCACCTTCGCCTCGCCGAAGCGGAAGTCGATCCAGGCCTACCAGGACTTCGCGGCCGGCGGCGGCGACCTCTACGTGCCGACCCCGGAAGAGAAGGCAGCCTTCAAGGCAGCGGCCGAACCGGTCTACGAGTGGTTCAAGACCAACGTCGATGGCGGTGAAGAGGTCTTCAACGCGCTGACCGAATCCGTCGCACAGGTCGAAGCCGAACTGGAAGCGATCCGCAGCAGGGAACTCAAGTGACCAACCGATCCGGTCAATTCAAAGGGGCGCCGTCCGGCGCCCCTTTTTCTATCCCGGCGTTCATCGGTCCCCAAGTATCCTGGGGGAGCGCGAGGGGGTGAAACCCCCTCGCCCGGCGCGACGGCGAAGCCGGCGCAATCGCCTACCTGAACGGGTACATCCAGGGCTTGTAGTCGTCGATCAGAACCTGCCCCCGCGCAATTTCCTCGGCCGTCATCTTCTTGACCACATCCTCCAGCGAAATCGCGGCATCGGGGTCGCCCCCGATGGTCGAAAGCCCGTACCAGAGATACGCCCGCACCAGGTCCGGCGCCGGCATGCCGATGCCAAGCTCGTAATACCAGCCGATACCCGACTGCGCCCCCGGATGGCCTTTCATCGAGGCGCGCAGATACCACTCGAAGGCCCGCTCGGGATCCTTCTCGACACCAAGGCCAAGGGCATACATCACGCCGATCAGTTCCTCGGCATCCGCGTTGCCCGACCGCGCTGCCGGCAACAGGGCGACGCGCGCGGCCTCGAACTCCCCCGCCTCCATAAGATCGCGGGCTTCCTCGATATCGGCCCAGACAGGGCTTGCGAGCGCCGCGCAACCTGCGAAAATCAATGCGTGAAAAACCTGCTTCATATCCTTGCCCTTTGCCTGGCCGTTCCTGCCGCCGCCGGTGATCTGCCGCGCCCCCTCACGGACGTGACCTTACCGCGCCCGCTGACGGGCGACGACTTCATCGCCTTCGACCGCAAGCAGGCCGAACTCGGTCGCCTGCTGTTCTACGACAAGATCCTGAGTGGCAACAGGAACATCTCCTGCGGCACATGCCATCACCACGACCTCGGGGGCTCGGACGGTCTCTCGCTCGGCATCGGCGAGGGCGGAGAAGGCCTCGGTCCCAAGCGCGCAAGCCAATCCGCCCAGGACCGCATCCGCAAACGCATCCCCCGCAACGCGCCCGCGCTCTGGAACCTCGGTGCCAAGGACATCCGCGTGCTGTTTCACGACGGGCGGCTCGAAACATCCGACCTCTACGGCAACGGCTTCAACTCTCCGGCCGAGGAATGGCTGCCGCAGGGGCTGGACACCATCCTCGCCGCCCAGGCACTGTTCCCGCTGACCGCGCGGTTCGAGATGGCCGGCGATCCGGAGGAAAACGAGGTCGGCGGCGCCGCCAACGACCGCATCGACAATGTCTGGCCCATCGTCGCCAAGCGCGTGCGCATCATCCCCGGCTATGGCGAGATGTTCGTCGCCGCCTTCGACCACATCGACCGTTCAGACCAGGTCACCATCGTCGAGATCGCCAATGCGCTCGCCGCCTTCATGGGCACCGAATGGCGGAACCACGACAGCCCCTTCGACCGCTTCCTCGCGGGCGACGCGACCGCACTCTCCGGGCCGGCCCGGCAGGGCATGGAGCTGTTCTTCGGCGAGGCGGGTTGCGCGGCCTGCCATTCCGGCCCGCTCCTCTCCGACCAGAAGTTCCACGCCCTTGGACTGCCCGCATTCGGCCCCGGCAAGACCCGCCGCTTCGAGTTGCAGCCCCGAGACGTTGGACGGATGGCAGAAAGCGACCGGCTTGAGGACGCCTATCGGTTCCGGACCCCGATGCTGAGAAATGTCGCCCTGACAGCGCCTTACGGACACAACGGCGCCTTTCCGACGCTCGAGGGCATGGTACGTCACCACCTCGACCCGGTCGGATCGCGCGCGACCTGGGACCGCAAGGATGCCAGGTTGCCCGCCGCCGAATGGCTGGCGGCTGGCGATTTCATCGTGCAGGCGGATGCCCGAGAAATGGCGCGCCAGGCCGTCGTCCTCGACATCGAACCCCGGCCGCTCGGTGACGCAGAAATCGCGGCCCTCGTCGCCTTCCTCGAGAGCCTGACAGGTGAGAGCGCCCTGACCCGTCCGCTTGGGCGCCCCGAGCGTGTGCCTTCGGGACTGTCCGTCGACTGATGGGAACCTGTTCGGGTTTTGCAGCGCCCCCGTCAACAGCCGCTCGCGGCCCGGGCATCGGGCATCCGGCCGCAGAGGTCGGAAAACCTGCGGTCTCAGCGACAAATCTTCATTCTTCCTTCACGCCTCGCGCCAGAAAATAAAAGGGTGGGAGGGAGGGGGACTTTGACGCAATCCGCCGTTAACCTTCCTTACCGAACCGTCAGCCAGGAGCCGCGCCCATGAGCATTTTCGACGAAGACCTGTTCCTCAAGGGCCTCGAGCAGCGCAAGTCGACGCTGGGGGCCGAGTATGTCGAGAAAAACCTCGCTGCGGCGGACGACTTCACCCGTCCGTTTCAGGAGGCAATGACCGCCTGGTGCTGGGGCTTCGGATGGGGCGACGAAACGATCGACGCCAGGACCCGTTCGATGATCAACCTGGCCATGATCGGCGCGCTGGGGAAGATGCATGAATGGGAGATCCACTGCCGGGGGGCGGTAAACAACGGTGTCACCCCCGAGGAGATCCGCGCACTCATCCACGTCATCGGCATCTATTGCGGCGTGCCACAGGCGCTGGAATGCTTCCGGGTCGCGCGCAAGGTGCTCGAAGCGGACTGACTGCGCGGCACCGATTCTGGGGGTATCTCTGTGGACAACCGGGATTCCCGACCCGTTTCCGGCATGTTGACGCCCCCGATCGAAACGGTGGCCCTGCACCGTGTATCTGGTATCCTTTTGCCCGTGATGTGTGGAATGGGTGTGAACCAGTGTCACTAGACCCCAAAAGCTCGGTCGGCGCCACGCGCCAACTGGGGAATATCTACGAGCGGCTCAACGCGGCACGACGGCGGCGCGAACGGCTTCTCGAGACACCTTTTCCCGCAAATGACGACCGCCAGGTGCCCAGACGCCGCGCCGCGGCCGAGAGTTTTCCCGCGTTGAAGAAACCTCGCCCCGAGCCGCCCGTCCGAGCCGCGCGCGAGTGGAGCCGCGCCGTGCCCTGGCTCCTCGGCGCGCTCATCTTCGCAGTTGTCTCGGCCTTCGCGGTCGGCTGATCAGACCCATTTGGCCAGTGGCGGCAGGCTCATCAGCACCGCGTTGGCGTCATGCCCCGTCTCAAGCCCGAACTTGGTGCCCCGGTCGTAGACCAGGTTGTACTCGGCATAGAGCCCGCGATGCACAAGCTGCACATCCTTGTCGGCCTCGTTCCACGGCGTCGAACGCCGCCTCTCGACCAGGGGTAGGTAAGCGGCAAGAAACGCCCGACCCGCATCCTGGGTGAAAGCGAAATCCGCCTCCCAGTCGCCCGTGTTCCGGTCGTCATAGAAGATGCCGCCCACACCGCGTGCCCGGCCCCGGTGCGGGACGAAGAAATACTCATCCGCCCAGGCCTTGAGCTTTGGATAGATATCCGCGCCATGCCGGTCGCAATGCGCCTTCTGCGTGGCGTGGAAGTCGGCGGTGTCCTCGTCGTACTCGATGCAGGGGTTCAGATCGGAACCGCCGCCGAACCACCAGGCATGGGGCGTCCAGAACATGCGCGTGTTCATATGCACAGCCGGCACATGCGGGTTCTGCATATGCGCCACCAGGCTGATGCCCGACGCCCAGAAGCGCGGGTCCTCGGCCATTCCCGGCACGCCGCGCGCCGCCATTGCCTTTTGCGCGCGCTCGCCCAGCGTGCCGTAAACCGTCGAGACATTGACACCGACCTTCTCGAAGACGCGCCCGCCACGCATGACGCTCATCAGCCCGCCACCGGCATCGCCCCCGTCCTCCGACGTGCGGCGGGTTTCCGAAACCTCGAACCGCCCCGGCGGCAGATCCGCCGTCGGCCCCTCGCCAGGGCTGTCCTCCAGTCCCTCGAAAGCGGCGACGATCTCATCCCGCAGACCGCGGAACCAGGCACTTGCACGGGTCTTTCGTTCGTCGAACTGTTCAGTCATGGCATCCTTCCTCTGTCACGCCAGACTGACAGAACTCACAACCGCTGAAAAGCGCTGAGGCGTTCGCCACATGAAAGAGACGAGACCAAACATGGTGCGCTTCCCGTTCCCGCCGCCAACCGGTAGCGTGCCCCCAAAGGAGCACGCCCGACATGCTGGAACACGGACACGAGCCCGAGGAAATCGCGCGCCGGATTGCCGAAAACAACAAGCCCTCGCATCTGCGCGATGTGATCTACGGCGCGATCGACGGTGCGGTGACCACCTTTGCCATCGTCGCGGGCGTGGTCGGCGCCGAGCTTTCGACCAAGGTCATTCTGGCACTCGGCATCGCCAACATCATGGCCGACGGTTTCTCGATGGCCGCCAGCAACTATTCCGGCACCAAGGCCGAACTGGATGACGCGCGACGGCTCCGCGCCATCGAGGAGCGCCACGTCAAGCTCGAGCCGGAAGGCGAGCGTGCGGAGCTTCGCGAAATCCTGGCCCAGAAGGGGCTTGAGGGCGAAACACTGGAAGGCGCCGTGAACGCGATCGCCCGGAACCGAACGGTCTGGATCGACATGATGCTGGTCGAGGAATACGGGCTTTCCCCCGTCGATCCGCACCCGATCCGCGCCGCTCAGGCGACCTTCTTTGCCTTCCTTGCCGCGGGCATGGTGCCGCTGATGCCCTATCTTCTGGGTTTGGCGCAGCCTTTCGAGTGGTCCATTGCGCTGACGGGGCTGGTCTTTTTCGGCGTCGGTGCGCTCAAGTCCCGCTGGTCGCTGGCGCCCTGGTGGCGCTCGGGGTTCGAGACCTTCGTGATCGGAGGTGTCGCGGCCTCCATCGCCTATTTCGTCGGGACACTTTTTGCGTGAGAGAATCCGCTGACCCGGCGCCCGCGGCCGAGGCCCGGCGCGGCGCGGCGAACCTGCGCTTCATCTCTTCAACTCTTCATCGCTTCATCTCTTCAAGAAATACGCATCTCTCTCCGGCCCCGGAAAGCAGCCGCATTTTCTTGCCGCCTTAACCT
>JAJDOD010000072.1 GCA_022340315.1 Silicimonas sp.
GATTGCCCTTCATCTCTTTGAAAATACGCATTTTCCCGAGGTCAATCGTCAATCTCCACAACCATCAGTTCGCGCTTCGAGGCCGCCTTGGCCAGCTTCACCGCCTCCTGATAGCGCGGATCGTTATAGGCCGCCTCCGCCGCCTCGACAGACGGAAACCGGGCCACGACGTTCCGTGCCCGCGCCCTGCCCTCGAACTGCACGAAGCGCCCGCCTCGAGCGATGAAGACCCCGCCGTGATCGGGGATCACCACCGAGGCGACCTTGACGTATTCGCCATATTTTTCAGCGTCCTGCACATCGACATGCGCGATCCAGAGTGCACTCATTTCAGCCTCCCAAAGCGTTGTCTAGATACTCCGTCAGCCACGGACCGATTTCGTCCTTGCGAGAAAGATCTTTACCGCCACCTTGGGCAAAATCATCGCGACCGCCACCACCATTGCCACCCAAGAGCGGAGTTAGTCCTGCGACAATTTCCTTTGCACTCACCTTATCTTTTAGATCTTCTGTTACGCCAGCGGCGACACCAACTTTGCCTTCCAACTCCGTAATGAACACCACAAATCCGGAACCGACCTTAGTCTTATATTCATCCACCAGTTGAGGGAGGCGACTAGAAGGAGTTCCTCGAAGTATGGCAAATGCATACTTCTTGCCGCCGTTAAGTGTGGCCGTCCTTACGCTTGAACTCGCCACACGCGCTTCCAATTCCGCAATCCTATCTGCCAGCTCCCTGCGCTCGGCCTGAAGCGCCTTGACCCGCTCCGTCACTTCCGACGCCGGCGCCTTCAGGGCCGCTGCAATCTCCGCCAGCCGGTGATCCTGCTCCGTCAGATAGCGAAAAGCCGCATCGCCCGTCAGCGCCTCGATCCGCCGCACACCCGCAGACGACGCACTGTCTCCCAAGGTCACGAACACCCCGATATCGCCCGTCCGGATCACATGCGTGCCACCGCAAAGCTCGATCGACCAGGTATCGCCATCAGTGCCCTTGCCCGTATCGGCCCGCCCCATCGAGACCACCCGAACCTCGTCGCCGTACTTTTCGCCGAATAGCGCCTGCGCCCCGATGGCGCGCGCGTCATCCGGCGTCATGATCCTCGTCTCGACGGCCGTGTTCTGCCGGATGAAGGCGTTCACCTCGGCCTCGACCCGCTTCAACTCGTCCCGGGACATCGCCTTGCCGTGGCTGAAATCGAACCGCAGCCGATCCGGCGCGTTGAGCGAGCCCCGCTGAGCCACGTGATCGCCAAGCGCCTGCCGCAGCGCTTCGTGCAAAAGATGAGTCGCCGAATGGTTCGCCCGGATCGCCGTTCGCCGCCCGTGATCCACTTCCAGCCGCACCGGCGCGCCGGTCTTGAGCGTACCCTGATCCGGCGTCACCTTGTGCGCAAACAGGCGCCCCCCCGCAAACCGCTGCGTGTCCAAGACGGAGCCCCGAACCTCGTGATCATCGATGGCGCGTATCCAGCCGGTATCGCCCACCTGACCACCCGCCTCGCCATAAAACGGCGTCTGGTTGGTGACCACCCAGGCAGTCTCGCCTCCAGAAACGGCATCGACCGCCTCACCATCCTTCACGATGGCCAGGATCTGCCCTTCGGCCTTCTCGGTTTCATAGCCCAGAAACTCGGTGCCGCCATGCGTTTCCGCAATGTCGAACCACACCGCCGCATCCGCCGCTTCGCCCGAGCCGGACCATGCCGCGCGCGCCTTGGCCTTCTGCTCGGCCATTGCCGCGTCGAAGCCATCGGTATCGACCGTCATGCCCCGTTCGCGCAGCGCATCCTGCGTCAAGTCCAGCGGAAAGCCATAAGTGTCGTAAAGCTTGAACGCCGTCTCGCCCGGCAACTCGCCCCCCTCGTCCATTCCGCCGACGGCCTCGTCGAGAAGTGTCAGCCCCCGGTCGAGCGTCGTCTTGAACCGGGTCTCCTCGGCAAGCAGCGTCTCCTGAATCAACGCCTTGCCGCGCCCAAGCTCGGGGTATGCCGCCCCCATCTCGGCGATCAGCGCCGGAACCAGACGGTGCATGACCGGGTCTTTCGCGCCCAGAAGATGCGCATGACGCATCGCCCGGCGCATGATCCGACGCAGCACATAGCCGCGCCCCTCGTTGGACGGCAGCACGCCCTCGGCAATCAGGAACGAAGTCGAGCGCAAATGATCCGCGATCACCCGGTGGTGCACGTTGCCCTCGCCGTCGGGATCGGTGCTGGTCGCATGGGCCGAGGCTTCGATCAGCGCCCTCATCGTGTCGGTGTCGTAATTGTCGTGCCGACCCTGCAACAACGCCCCGATCCGCTCCAGCCCCATGCCGGTGTCGATCGACTGCATGTCCAGTGCCTTCATCGAGCCGTCCTCGAACTGCTCGTTCTGCATGAAAACGATGTTCCAGATCTCGATGAACCGGTCGCCATCCTCTTCCGCGCTGCCCGGAGGCCCGCCCCAGATGTGATCGCCGTGATCGTAGAAAATCTCGGTGCACGGCCCGCAGGGTCCCGTCGGCCCCATTTGCCAGAAGTTGTCACTGGTGGCGATGCGGATGATCCGGTCTTCCGGCACGCCTACCTTCTTCCAGATCTCGGCCGCCTCGTCATCGGTGTGATACACCGTGGTCAGAAGCCGCGACTTGTCGATCCCGAAATCCTGCGTCAGCAGGTTCCAGGCGAAAGGAATTGCCTCGGACTTGAAATAGTCGCCGAAGCTGAAATTCCCCAGCATCTCGAAGAACGTATGATGCCGTGCGGTGTAGCCCACATTGTCCAGGTCATTGTGCTTGCCACCGGCACGCACACATTTCTGGCTGGTGGTCGCGCGCACGTAATCCCGCCGTTCCAGCCCGGTGAACAGGTTCTTGAACTGCACCATGCCCGAGTTGGTGAACATCAGCGTCGGATCGTTTCTCGGCACAAGTGGCGAGCTTTCGACGACCTCGTGGCCATTGCGGCCGAAGTAGTCGAGGAAGGTCGAGCGGATATCGTTCAGGCTGGTCATTGGCGTGTCATCTTGCTGCGGCAGAGCACGGGATACCGCGTTCGACGAACACGGTAAAGCGCCTCCGGCATTCCATGCGCAAGGCTCTTCCCCTCTCGCGGAAATAGACGGATACTCCGGCCAAACGGCTGTCAGAGGGAGGAGACACCATGACCGGCAAGAAAATACTGATGCTGTGCGGCGAGTTCACCGAGGAATACGAGATATTCGTCTACCAGCAAGGCATGGAAGCGATCGGCCACACGGTCCATGTCGTCTGCCCCGACAAGGCCGCGGGCGAGCAGATCGCCACCTCGCTCCACGATTTCGAGGGACATCAGACCTATACCGAGAAACCCGGCCACATGGCCGAGATCAACAAGACCTTCTCTGAAGCCGAGGCCGAACTGGAAAGCTACGACGCTGTCTACTGCGCCGGCGGGCGCGGTCCGGAATACATCCGCACCGATCCCCGCATCCAGGCGATCGTGAAGCACTTCCATGAAAGCGGGAAGCCGATCTTCACCATCTGCCACGGCGTCCAGATCCTCATGGCCGTTCCCGGCGTCCTGACCGGGCGGAAGGTCGCCGGCCTCGGCGCCTGTGCGCCCGAGATCGCGGCAGTCGGCGGCACCTATATCGACGTCGATCCCAAGGATGCCTTCGTCGATGGCACGATGGTCTCGGCCAAGGGATGGACAGGACTTGCCGCCTTCATGCGCGAATGCCTCAAGGTTCTCGGCACCGAAATCCGGCACGCCTGAACATGCAATACTTACAACGAGGTGCCTTCTATGCCTTCAACCGATGAGATCGAGAAAATGGCTCCGACTACACGGCGGCGTGGAACACCGGCTCAGCCGAAGCGGTGGCTTCATTCTGCGCCCACGATGGCGGCATTGTAATCAATCGCGGCGATCCCTGGTCTGGGCGCGACCGCGTGCAGGCCATGGCGGAGGGCTTCTTCGCGGACGTCCCCGACCTGAGCCTTACCTGTGACGACGTGCGGCGCTCCGGCGACCATGTCATCTATGTCTGGACCTTCACCGGGCATGACGCCACGACCAACCGGCCACTGAACATTCGCGGCTGGGAAGAATGGAAACTCCGCAAGGACCTGAAAGTCAAATCTTCTCGCGGGTGGTTCGACGCCGAGGACCATGCCCGGCAAACACAAGGCATCTAGGCGCCCTCCAATGTCCCGGTCCGCTCGGGCCGAGGCAGGTCGCTCATTCTTTCTGGCTGAAATATCCCAAGGGGCGAATGAGCCGCAGGCTCAGAGGTGGACAGCGTCCCCCTCGCGGCGGCGCCTCGCGTCGCGTGGCGCAATCACTCCTCCAGCAACGCCTCGTCATCATCCTCAGAGTCGCCGAAATCCAGCCCATGCGCGGCGCGGATCTTGTCCTCGATCTCGTAGGCCATATCAGGGTTCTCGCGCAGGAAATTCTTCGCGTTCTCGCGCCCCTGCCCGATCCTTTCGTCGCCATAGCTGAACCAGGCGCCCGACTTCTCGACCACGCCCGCCTTCACGCCGAGGTCGACCAACTCGCCCATCTTCGATATGCCTTCGCCATACATGATGTCGAACTCGACCTGCTTGAAGGGCGGCGCCACCTTGTTCTTCACCACCTTGACGCGGGTCGTGTTGCCCACCACCTCGTCGCGATCCTTGATCGCGCCGATCCGGCGGATGTCGAGCCGCACGCTCGAATAGAACTTCAGCGCATTGCCGCCCGTCGTCGTCTCTGGGCTGCCGAACATCACGCCGATCTTCATCCGGATCTGGTTGATGAAGATCACCATGCAATTCGACCGCGCGATCGAGCCGGTCAGCTTCCGCATCGCCTGGCTCATCAGGCGGGCATGGACACCAACGGAACTGTCGCCCATGTCGCCTTCCAGTTCGGATTTCGGCGTCAGCGCCGCCACCGAATCGACGACAACCAGCGACACCGCGCCCGAACGCACCAGCGTATCGGTAATCTCAAGCGCCTGCTCGCCGGTATCGGGCTGCGAGATAAGCAATTCGTCAAGATTTACGCCTAACTTCTTCGCGTACTGCGGATCAAGCGCGTGCTCGGCGTCCACGAAGGCGCAAACCCCGCCCTTTTTCTGTTCTTCCGCGACAACATGGAGGGTCAAAGTCGTCTTGCCCGAAGATTCGGGGCCATAGATCTCCACGATCCGGCCCTTGGGCAAACCGCCAATGCCAAGCGCGATGTCCAACCCCAGCGATCCGGTCGAGGTCGCCTCGATCTCGGGCAGCGCGTTATCGCCGCCGAGCCTCATGATCGAGCCCTTGCCGAATTGCCGCTCGATCTGCGCCAGCGCCGAATCGAGCGCCTTCTGCTTGTCGCTTGCCGCCTTCGATGTCATGTCCAGAATTTCTGCTGCACCCATGTTTCCTGTTCCTTATTCCACAGCCCGCGCATCGCGGCAATGTTGCCCTTGTTCGCCTCTTGTTCTTTTGAAACTGTATGAGACCAAAGAGAGAACATTGCAATCCATTTGTTTCAAATTCTATCGGTGAGAGGCATTAACACCGGGTTACTGATCGCGGAGAATGTGGATGATATCTGCCAGCAACTATTAACCGGAGCACTATGACAGTCGTTCCTGCACAAGTGCGGTGAACTGCTGGAGCGAGAACGGCTTGGGCAGAAAGACCGAGTTCGGAATGCGCGCCTGTTTCTCTGCCCGGCCTTCCTCGGCATAGCCGGACATGAAGACGACGGCGGTGTTGGGCCGGTCCTTCAAGGCTTTTCGGACCCAGGTCGGGCCATCCATTCCCGGCATTATGACATCCGTAACGAACAAGTCGATCCGAAGCGACTTGTCTTCGAGAATGGAGAGCGCCATCTCTGCATCGCTTGCTTCGATCACCGTATAGCCGCGCAACCTCAATGCGCGGCAGGCAAAGGCCCGCACCGGCGCTTCGTCCTCAACCAGAAGTATGGCCGCATCGCCATGTGCGGTAGTTGACTTCATTTCCGTTCTGGGTGGCGGCGGCGCTGTATCGACGACGCTCGACGAGGCCGGGAAATACAGAGTGAACACCGTGCCTTCGCCCAGGACGCTGTCAACGAAGATGAAGCCTCCTGTCTGCTTTACGATGCCATAGGCGGTTGACAGTCCCAGCCCCGTGCCCTCGCCGGTTTTCTTGGTGGTAAAGAATGGCTCGAAGATCTTCGACACCGCTTCGGGCGCGATCCCGCCACCGTTGTCCTTCACTTCGATGACGACGTACTCGCCGGGCAAAAGCCGCGCGCGGTCTCGCAACACTTCTTCGGACAGGAACTCCGTGCGCGTCAAAACCTCGATCTTGCCGCCGTTCACCATCGCATCCCGCGCGTTGACGACCAGGTTCACGATAACCTGTTCAAGCTGCCGGCGGTCAGCGCGGATCATCTGCGGTCCCGGCGCGTGCGACACTTCGAGTTGAACCTTTTCACCGATGAGACGGTTCAGCAGGTGCACCAGGTCAGCCATCGTGTCACGCAACTCAAGCGCCTGCGGCTTGAGGTTCTGCTTCCGCGAGAACGCCAGAAGCTGACCAACGAGGCTTGCCGCACGGTTGGCGTTGTGGCTGATCTGGATGAGATCCGCATAATCGGGATCGCTGGCCTCGTGGCGCAGAAGCAAAAGGTCGCAATGTCCGCTGATGGCCGTCAGCAGGTTGTTGAAGTCATGCGCAACCCCGCCCGCCAGTTGACCGATCGCCTGCATTTTCTGGCTTTGGACGAATTGCGCTTCCAGTGTCTTGAGTTCGGTTGCGTCGTTCAGGATGCCCACCAGCACGACCTTCCCGGCCTCGACCATGCGACCCAGCGTGATTTGAAGGTACAACTCCTGCCCCGGCACCACCGCGCGCACGATCTCGGGCTTCAGCAGACCGCGCCCCTGCGCGGCATCCGACAGCCAGTCCGCAATCGGCCGTCCCATGCCCTCGACCAATTCGAAAAGGGGCGGCAGTGCGCCGCGCTCGATTGTAAGGATCGAGCGCGCTTCGGAGTTGGCTTCGAGCAGCATGCCCTTTTCATCGACTTTCAACATCGGCACCGGCAACACGCTGAGAAGATCCGGCACTGTCGGGACGGTGGCGTGATCGCCGGAGGGCGCTTCCGTAGGCGAGGCGCAGGGCACCACCGCGATTTCGCTGCCATCGCCAAGCGAATTCAACTCGATCAACCGCGCCTTGAACTCCGACCCGTCAGAATGGCGCAGCTGGTGAATGCCGCCCTGCCGCATCGGAAGGTCGGCGATCATCTCCGCAAGCGGCCTCACACCACGACCGAAGACGCGCTCGGCCGCTGCGTTGGGCGTCGCAACTCCCGACAGAACTGTGAGCAGAGCCAACTCTGGATCGACCGTGCTTCTGGAAACTACCCACAACCATCGCTCGCGCGACAAGACATTCACCCTGACCTGGGTTCCGGTTGCAAGAGTTCCAAGAAAGATGTTTGCCTGTCCGTCGATCCGGACGCGTTCGATCAACTGCCGCACGGTCGTATCGGGATCGACACAGAACCTCTGGAAGAGACCTGGCAAGTCCCTCTGGCCGGGACCGCACCGAAGTTGCTCGGCACCGTTGTTGACTGCCAGGATACGTCCCGAACCATCGGTCAGTACCGCGGCCCCCGGTGCGTCCTCCAGCATGGCGTGAACCCGGCGGGACATCGGCAAGACGCCCAGGCGCAACAGCACCAACCGGCCATGCGTCACCAGCGGAAGCGTGAGAAATCCCGCCGAGACCCCCAGCAACCCGGAAGTAAGAGCAGCCGTCGGCGAAAGAAGCGCGATCGCGGCAAACATGGTCGACAAGAGGAGAAAATGCACAGACCGGTCGCCCGGATACCACAAGGTTCCGTCCAGTATTGTCTGCAGCCGTCGAGGGTGCACATCGCCCTCCCGATCCCATTACGACCTCAGCTATTCCGCCAATTGGTTAACGGAATCTGAACACGCACCCCTTGCGGATTAACTTTTTCGCATAAGCGCCAGGAAAAACCCGTCTCCTCCGTCCATCGGCGTCCACTGTCGCTGCTCGAGAAGCTCCCATCCCGGCATCCGCTCCCGAAACCTCTCGATCCGGCGCGCGTTCTCGTCGCTAAGGATCGAGCAGGTTGCGTAAGCCAGGATGCCACCACTGCCAACGAAGCGGCAACCTCGGTCCAGCACGGTATCTTGCAACTCCGCCAGTGCCGCCAGGCGCTCCGGATCGAGGGTCCATTTCGATTGCGGCTGGCGACGCCAGGCACCGCTGCCCGAACAAGGCGCATCGCAAAGCACAAGATCGAACGCTCCCTTCGGCGCAAGGGCAATCTCGATCTCCGCCCCTGCGCGCCGCGCCCGGCTCGGAATATCCTGCATGCGACCGGGATCGCTGTCATGTGCGACGATCTTCCCAACACCCTCCGCCGCAAACGCCAATGACTTGCCGCCACCTCCGGCGCAGTAGTCAAGAACCCGGCCGCCGACAAGATGCATCAGGCATCGCGCAACAACCGCCTGGGACGCCGCGTCCTGCAACTCGACAAGACCCGTTTGATAGGCTTTCGTCTGCCGCAGGCGCGTTTCGTTACCCAGGACCCGAAGTGCGGTTTCAGCCAACGGGTGCGGTTCGGTGTCGATACCCTCGTCCGCAAGCATCGACTGCGCTTGGACACGGCCTATCCTGGCGCGGTTAACTCGCAGAAAAACCGGCGCACGCTCCTGGAGAAGAGCCAACACCGGTTCGGCGGTCTTCCCAAGATCGTCCGACAGTTTCGGCCAAAGCCAGTCGGGACAATCCAGCCGGACAGAAACCGGCGCCTCGGCAAGTGCTCTGCCACCCGAAGCCTCGACATCCGTGAGAGGTTCGGGCGCGTATCCCTCACCCGAAAATACCTGATCAACCGGCTGACCGGAATTGCGAAGCCTGCCGATCATCAAGCCTCGGCCAGTCATCCCGCCACCAAGGAAGGCATAGGATCGCATCCGGCGCATCGCGTCGAATACCAGATCACGAATGGCGGCACGGTCCTTGGACCCGGCGAAACGATGGCTTCGCGCCCATGTCGTCAGACTTCGCTCGGCAGCACTGCCATTCAAAATTTCGTCAAGGATCTCGATCGCCGCAGCGACACGCGCCTCCGGGCGCATTCACGGCCTCACAATCATCGGTCAGTTGCCACCCAGAATCGACCGGATCGGCGAGAGGATGCCCCGGCCAGGCGATTGAACGGTCTCCGGCAGGTCGCCGCCAAGCCCGAGCCTGTCGAAAATGCGCCCAAGCCCATTTTCGCGACGTTCCGGAATTTGAAGCGGCCGCGCCTCGCGTTCGACAACGGACTCGGAGGGCACGGGTGCGGAAACCGAGCGTCCGGACAACCAGAGTTCGGCCGTTCCCTCGACCGGCTTCGGCTGAAACCAGGTGAAGTCGCGGAGTTCCGCGTCATAGCGCTCGGCCAGCTGCGCGGCGGTTGCGCGATCCCGGTCGTGGAAATACCGCAGGTTTCTTTGACTGATATTGAATCCCACCTCTTTCACACGGACAAGGTCATGCCCGCTGGCCTCGACATCCCCAGCGATCGCGTCTGTCAGTTCTGGGTCGGCCTGGGCTGGCGCAAGTATGGTGAGACGGAGCGGCTCTCCGATCAGTGGCGCAGCGATGCCGAACTCCCCTTCCTGACCTGCCTCGGCGACATCCGTCTGCAGTGTTGCCGGGCGTTGCGGCGCCGGTTCCGCAGCGGCGCCCTGCAACACTTCGTCGTCCAGTCGCTCAACCGGGGGCGCAGGAACGTCAGGTACCTCGGGAACGATCAGGAGCACATCTTCGGGAGCTTCAAGCGCCTCAGGAAGCTGCTGGGTCACGCCGTCGATATCGGCCCAGTCGATGGTTCCGGCGGAACCGACGGGCGGCTCGGGAGGAATGGAAACCTCGTCGGCCAGCCTTGCCGGCGCATCAAATGGCAACGGCAAAAGGGGGAGCGGCGCCGGTTTGGGCCGCCATGCGCCGGACCGGGTCTGGAAGGGACGTTCGTATAGCGACCAGGTCACGCCGAGTGCCGGCTGAATGCGAAGGACATCGACCCGCGGCATGTCCGGCCCTGTTTCGAGCGGAGGCGCTTCGGTCGAAAACGGCAGAAGTGCCAGACCGAGAAGTGCGATCGCCATGCCAAGCGGCCGAATTCCGCGCCGGGAGTTAGAAGGGACATCAGCGATCGCCGCCTCGGCCGGCACCGGGCCGGCCGCTGTAGGTAGCGTTACAAGATTGGTATTGCTGTCATACGTCGGCGCCGGCTGCTCGTCGTCGTCTGCCTGTGAAAAAGCCCGGTCGGCAACGGTCGTATCAGAAACAGGTGCGCGAAGCGTCGCCGCATAGCGCGAGGCGAGATCGGCAATATCCGGAGCGCCCGGCATAATCAGAGACGGTTGCGGACGTGCACGCTTGTCCTGAGACTTGCCGCGCGGTCGCGTTTCCCGCGATGCCGTAGGAACCGGATCGGGCGACGCGACGGATGGCGGCGGGAAGTCGGGTGCATTTTCACCTCTGCCGCCGCTGAATTCTCTTCGTTCGCGCGGTTTGCCCCGGTCGCCGTCAGTCTTTCCTGCGCCCTGAGCTACGGATGCCTTCTTGCTGTCGCGGATTGTATCGAGCCGGTCGGCGAAATCGAACTTGTCGTCTCCCCGCTCCTGGATAACCGGTTCGATATCAGGCGGCGTCGCGTGTGTCGCGCCCTCCAGCTCCCAGGGTTTCGGTCGGGGCTGTGGCGGCTTTCCTTCGGCCTTTTCGCGGAGCGCAATTTCGCGCCGGGCGCGCGCGTCCTCGAGACGCGCCTGCCAGCGCTCGTCCTTGTCGAGTTCAAAAACCTCTTTCGGCACGCCTGGCTTACCCTTGCCACCTGCGCGATCCGCCACAGCCCCCTCCAAGCAAAATCGCAGAACGTTCAAACTTGCTCCGCACGGAGGTCTCCGTCACGCCCGTGCCTTACCCGCCCAAGCGGTAGTTCGGGCTCTCTCGCGTGATCTGAACGTCGTGCACATGGCTCTCCTTCAGACCCGCGCCGGTGATCCGCACGAATTGGCAATTTTGTCGCATTTTCTCGATGGTTTCGCAACCTGTGTAGCCCATTGCGGCACGCAAACCGCCGATCAGCTGGTGGATCACCGCCCCTGCCGAACCCTTGTAGGGCACCTGACCCTCGATGCCCTCGGGCACCAGCTTGTCGCTGGCGGCGTCCTTCTGGAAGTACCGGTCGGCGGAGCCCCGCGCCATCGCGGCGATCGAGCCCATGCCGCGATAAGCCTTGAAGGAGCGGCCCTGGTAGAGGATCACTTCGCCCGGGCTTTCATCCGTTCCGGCAATCATCGAGCCGACCATCGCGCAGCTTGCGCCTGCCGCAATGGCCTTGGCGAAATCGCCCGAGAACTTGATCCCGCCATCGGCGATCACCGGCACGTCGCCTGCCGCGGCAGCACAGTCCATGATGGCGGTCAGTTGCGGGACACCGACGCCCGCAACCATGCGCGTCGTGCAAATCGACCCGGGCCCGATACCCACCTTTACGGCGTCAGCACCCGCTTGAATCAAGGACTTAGTGGCATCTCCGGTGGCGACGTTACCGGCGATGATCTGCACTTCGTTCGAGAGTGTCTTGGCCCGTTTCACAGCGTCTGCGACGGCCTGGGAGTGTCCGTGCGCGGTGTCGATCACGATGATGTCGACGCCGGCATCGACCAGTTCTCCCGAGCGCTCGTAACCGGCGTCACCGACCGTGGTGGCGGCGGCAACGCGCAAACGTCCCAGTCGGTCCTTGCAGGCCGCCGGGTTCAGAACGGCCTGCTCGCTGTCCTTCAGGGTCAAGAGCCCGGTCAGCTTGCCCTGGCCATCGGTGACCAGGAGTTTCTCGATCCGGCGTGCCTTCATGAGGCTTCGCGCCTCGTCGAGATCTGCCGGCTCGGTCAGGATCGCGAGGTCTTCAGAAGTCATCATCACGCGCACCGGGGTCCGATCATCTTCGGCGAACCGCATGTCTCGATTGGTGACAATACCCAACACTCGGCCCGAATCGTCCACCACCGGGAAACCCGTGACGTTGTAGCGTTCCTGCAGAGCCTTCGCGTCGGCAAGCGTCTGTTCCGGTGTCAGAGTGATCGGGTTGTAGACGATGCCGCTGACGAACCTCTTGACCTGCCGCACCTGCCGCGCCTGTTCCGCGACATCGAGGTTGCGGTGGATCACTCCGATCCCGCCCGCCTGGGCCATGAGGATGGCCATCCGCGCCTCGGTCACGGTGTCCATCGCCGATGACAGCAGGGGGATGTTCATGGGGATGTCTTTTGTGACTTTCGTGCGCGTGTCGGCCTGGCTCGGCAGCACGCGGGACGGGCCGGGAACCAGAAGAACATCGTCGAACGTGAGCGCCTCACGAATCTCCATGCGCCTTACTCCTTGGAGGGTTCGTTTGACGCCTCCCTATTGCATGTGTCGGGCCAAACGGAAACCCCAATATTTTGCTTTCGCCGCCTCCGGCGACGATCCACCGGGGAGGGCGCTGCCCTCCCCGGTCCCCTCCCGGGATATTTGGGGACCGATGA
The DNA here is from genome assembly GCA_022340315.1 of Silicimonas sp. Classification (GTDB taxonomy): domain Bacteria; phylum Pseudomonadota; class Alphaproteobacteria; order Rhodobacterales; family Rhodobacteraceae; genus JAJDOD01. The sequence goes on from JAJDOD010000072.1 coordinate 12,556, forward strand.
AGGGCGCGGCGGGCTTGCGGATCGGGAGAGTTTGGGGCCTCCTCCTCCCATGACCAACAGCTACGACAGCGGGCGTCTCGACCTGCCCTTCGTGGGCGTTGCCACCTTCGGTAAACGTCCCCTCGTGACCGACTGGAAAGCAATTGAGGCGGACGCCGCCATCCTGGGCGCGCCGTTCGATGCAGGAACGCAATGGCGCTCGGGCGCGCGTTTCGGGCCGCGCGCGGTCCGCGAGGCATCGACGTTGTTTTCCTTCGGGCATTCAGGCGCTTACGATCACGAGGACGACCGGACCTATCTGCCGGGAGAGGTGCGGATCGTCGACGCGGGCGATGCCGATATCGTACATACTGATACCGAGGCGAGCCACGCCAATATCGAGGCGGGCGTCCGCGCCATTCTTGGTAGAGGGGCGCTGCCCGTGGTGATCGGAGGTGATCACTCGGTCAATATTCCCTGCATCCGTGCCTACTCCGGGGAAAAACCGTTTCATATTTTGCAGATAGACGCGCACCTTGATTTCGTCGATGAACGTCACGGCGTCCGTCACGGGCACGGCAATCCGATGCGCCGGGCGGTCGAGCAGGACCAGGTTTCGGGGCTTACCCAGGTGGGCATCCGGAACGTTTCTTCAACGAACAGGGAGGGTTACGAGGATGCCCGGCGGATGGGCTCGGACATCTTGTCGGTGCGGCAGGCGCGCGCCCTCGGGCCGGAAGGTGTCGCTGCCCGACTGCCGAAAGATACGCCGGTCTACGTGACGCTGGACATTGACGCATTCTGTCCGTCCATTGCGCCGGGCACCGGCACGCCCAGTCATGGCGGGTTTCTCTATTACGAAGTTCTTGAACTGCTTCAGCGTGTTGCGCGCGAACACGAGGTCATCGGCTTCGACCTCGTCGAAGTTGCTCCTGACTATGATCCGACCGGATCGACCGCGATCCTTGCCGCGCAGATCACGCTCAACTTCCTTGGCTTCATCTTCGACGCCCGGTCAAATTCGTAAAGATGGCGAACGCGGGCGGGGTGTTGCGCAAGGTGCTCGGCATTGGTTAACGCCAGAAAACAAGGGGAAACGGGCCAAATCCCAACGTCGGTATTACGTCGGTATTACGTCGGTATCGCGTCGGTGCATGGATCGGAAACGCACGGCATTTCCCGCCGCGCGTTTACCAAAGTTACCGTGCCGTTAACCCGTCAATGCGCCTTGGTCGCGATCCGCTTGGTCGGGCGGTCGCGGTAGAGCAGCGACTGGGTGTCGTGGAAGACATGCACCTTCGAGGGGTCGGCGGTCAGCTTGACAGTGTTGCCGCGCAATTCCTTGTGGATGCCCTGCAGCTTGCCGATGACGGGATCGGCGGTGCCCTTCGGCTCGAAATATAGCAAGGTCACCTCGCCAAGAGCTTCAGTGATGCCGACCTTGCCCTCGTAGATGAAGTCGCCCTCGCCCGCGGCAACGAAGTCTTCGGGCCGCACGCCGATATTCACGCTCATGCCCATATCGCTGTCTTTGGTCGGCACATTCGAGACCGCGCGGCCACCGTCCTGAACCTCGATGGTGGTCTGTGATCCGGTGCCGACAACCTTACCCGGGATAAGGTTCATCGACGGCGAGCCGATGAACTGGGCGACGAACTCGTTTTCGGGTCTTTCGTAGAGCTCGAGCGGCGAGCCGACCTGCGCGATGCCGCCACCGGCCAGCACCACGATGCGCGAGGCGAGCGTCATCGCCTCGACCTGGTCGTGGGTGACGTAGATCATGGTCGATTCGGGCATCTGTTCCTTGAGCTGCGCGATTTCGATCCTGGTAGCGACGCGCAGCGCCGCGTCGAGGTTCGAGAGCGGTTCGTCGAAGAGATAGACCTTGGGATCGCGCACGATCGAACGGCCGATGGCAACACGCTGGCGCTGGCCGCCCGAAAGCTCCTTCGGCAGCCGGTCGAGCAGGTTGTGGAGTTGCAGGGTCTTCGCCGCCTTTTCAACCCGCTGCTCGATCTCTTCCTGGCTCTTCTTGGCGATTTTCAGTGCAAACTGCATGTTCTCGCGCACCGTCATGTGCGGATAGAGCGCGTAGGACTGGAACACCATCGCGATCCCGCGCTCCGACGGCGGCACATCGTTCACCACCATGCCGTCGATCTCGAGCGTCCCGCCGGTGATCTTTTCGAGCCCTGCGATCATGCGCAGAAGCGTGGACTTGCCGCAGCCCGATGGGCCAACGAAGACGATCAGTTCGCCCGTCTCGATATCGAGGTCGATATGCTTCAGCACGTCCACCTCGCCATAGGATTTGGCGACATCCGTCAGCTTCAGATTGGCCATGTCTTATCCTCCCAAATGGGCATAGAGCGCCTGCCACGGCGGCAACGTCCACCCGTCCGTCGTTTCGATAGTGTTGAAGGGCGCGCCTTTGTCCACGCGCCAATCGCCTTCCGGCAGCATGATCTGCCGGTCCTCGGGGCCGAGGTTGAAGGCACAGAACAGTTTCGTATTTCCGTATTCACGGAAGAAGGCGATATAGGTGTCATCCGCCTCGACCAGCTTGTAGCTGCCTTTCAGAAGCGCGGGGTAGGCGCGGCGAAAGTCGATCATGCGGCGGTAGAAATTCAGCATCGAGCCAGGCTCGCGGTCCTGTAACTCGCAGGCCATCTGGACGTGCTCCATCGCCACCGGCAGCCACGGCTTGCCGTCCGAGAACCCGCCATTGGCGCGGTCGGGCGACCAGACCATCGGCGTGCGGCACCCGTCGCGGCCCTTGAACTTGGGCCAGAAGCGCTTGCCGTAAGGGTCCTGCAGGTCCTCGAAGGGAACGTAGGCCTCGGTCAGGCCGAGTTCCTCGCCCTGGTAGAGGCAGGGAGTGCCCTTCAGGGACAAGAGTAACGCCGCATAGATCCGGTGCGCGTCCGCGCCCAGGTTCCAGCGCGAGGTATGCCGCATCACGTCGTGATTGGAATAGGCCCAGCAGGCCCAGCCTTCCGAGACGTGTTTCTCGATCTTCTCCATGACGCCCGCGATGCGGGTCCC
>JAJDOD010000151.1 GCA_022340315.1 Silicimonas sp.
CGACCGCCAGAACGCCTCCAGTTCATTGCGCTTTTCCTCACTCAGTCGCGGCATCGACACCTCCTTCGTCACAGACTTCGCCGTGAAAAGAAGATCGGAACCGCACGCCTAACGCCAAGTGTGCATTCCCTGTACGCTTACGGAGCGGCTCTGTCGACTTGACGGATAGTGTCGAGGAATTCCCTGCAAATTCCCTGCTCGGACAAACAGGGAATTCGGGCGTAAGGCCTTGTTTGGGCTCAGGTAATCCAGCTCAATTCGGGTCAAGATGTCCAATATCCGGGAAAATTCCCTGCAAATTCCCTGCTAGCAGGGAATTTCCGGGCAAAACCGTACCCCATTTTGAGGGCGGCAGAGACCAATCGGAGAGAACGGCCGAAATCGGTCTCCAGGGCACGGATCCGGATGCCGGGATGGCGCGCAACTCGCCGGAATTGCGGGAGGAATACGAGGGTATTTCTGTTAAATATCAACGACTTGTGTCGGTGGCGGAAGGGGTGGGATTCGAACCCACGGATGCTTGCACATCGCCGGTTTTCAAGACCGGTGCATTCGACCACTCTGCCACCCTTCCGGCATTGAAGTGCAGGAACGGCAATACCAGCCGCCCAGCCTGTGATCGGGCAGACCGGGTCTAGCGAAGTGCGCGCGATTCTGAAAGCGGGCTTCGGCAGTGCATTGCCGCGCATGTTCTGCCGTCTTTTCTTGCGGGTCTGTTGGGGATACACTGCACCAAACGGCATAACAAGAACCGGCGCAAACCGGAGGCCATAGGAGCAGACAATGACACGCGTGGCAGTACAGGCGGTCTTTCTTTCGATATCCATGCTGGCGCTCGCGGCGTGCGAGGAAGGGATCAATCTCGGCGGTGCAAGCACCGGCGAAAACGCGCCCGCCGCGAGAGCGACGGCAGGTTCGGGCACCGCGATGCGCGACGTGCAGCGGCCGGACATCTTCAGCACCGAGGAAGAGGCACTGTGGGACGGCAGGCCATCGCTTGGCGGCATCTGGGTTGCTCATCCCGACGTCACTGCACCGGAACGCGCAATCATTACCAACAAGACCACGGGCCAGAAGATCGCCGGGGCGCTGTTCCGCAGGGAACGGTCAAACCCCGGTCCGCGGATCCAGCTTTCCTCCGATGCTGCCGCTGCTCTGAATATCCTTGCCGGACAGCCGACGCAGGTACACATCGTCGCCGTCCGTCGCGAGGAAATCGAGGTCGAGCCGGCGGAACCAGTGATTTCTGACGAGGATGTTGGTGAAGACGCCACCGCCGAGGCCGGAGAAGCTCCGGAAACGGATGCCGATGAGAAAAAGCCGCGCGGCAACTTCTTCCAGCGGATATTCGGGCGAAAGAAACCGGCGACGGAAGCCTCTGCAGCAGCGGCCGCGTCGGCAGCTTCACCTTCGGTCGAAACCCGCACACTCGATCCGGTCACGACCGGCGCGGCGGCTGCCATCGCCCGCGCTGAAGAGGACGACAAGCCGCAACCGCGCCCGCAACGTGCGGCAGCCGAGACGGTCGAGACCAAGCCCGCACCGGCACGCTCGCCCGATGTACAGAACCCATTCGTACAGGTCGGTCTGTTCTCGGTCGAGGCCAACGCCTTCTCTGCGCGCGACAATCTTCGCCAGGCGGGGATCGTGCCAACGGTCATCGCGGGCGAGAAAGATGGCGCGCCTTTCTGGCGCGTCGTCGTGGGCCCGGTCACCAGCGCCGACGAGCAGTCCGAAATGCTGGGACAAGTCAAAGGGCTTGGCTTCCAGGATGCTTTTCTGACTTCGAACTAGAGCAAGGGAATACGTCATGTACCGCTCTTTCTTCGCATTTTTGCTGGGCATCACCATTTCTGCCTGCGGCGTCACCGTTCGGCCTGATCCGGCACGGGCAGCGTTCGAGACCCAGGCGACTTCCGCCTGGCTTTACGACGTAAAGACCGAAACCGTTCTCTACGAGAAGGCTTCGGATATCCCCAGGCCGCCGGCCTCGATGTCGAAGCTGATGACGCTCTACATGCTTTTCGAGGCTTTGCGCGACGGACGCGTTACGCTCGATACGACTTTCTCGGTTTCGACAAAGGCCCGGCAGATGGGCGGCTCGACAATGTTTCTCGACGAGACCGACAGGCCGACGGTTGAAGAACTGATCAAGGGAATAATCGTTCAGTCCGGCAATGACGCCTGCGTGGTCGTCGCCGAGGGGCTTGCCGGGACCGAAGATGCCTTTGCCCGGCAGATGAACGCGCGGGCCCCCGAGATCGGCCTGCGCGAAAGCACGTTCGCCAATGCCAGCGGCTGGCCGGATCCCAATCACCGGATGAGCGCCCGCGACCTTGGCCAGCTTGCCAAGCTGCTGATCACCGAATTCCCCGAATATTACGGTTTCTTCGCCCTCGAAGAGTTCGACTTCGACGGGCGTTCGCCTGCGAACAGGTTCAACCGAAACCCCGTTCTCGGTCTGGGGCTCGGCGCTGACGGGCTGAAGACCGGCCATACCGAGGAGGCGGGATACGGTCTTGTCGGGTCTGCCATGCAGGGTGGCCGCCGCGTTATCTTCGTGTTCTCGGGCCTTCAAACCCAGGCCGAACGCAGGTCCGAGGCCGAGGCGATGATCAACTGGGGTTTCCGCCAGTTCATCGAGAAAAAGATGGCAAGCGCCGGCGATACGCTCGCCGAGGTTCCGGTCTGGATGGGCGACCATCAACAGATCAACATCACAGCCGCCAGCGACATCGAACTTCTGGTGCCCGCGGTGGGACAGGATTCGGTGGAGACCCGGATCGAGTACCGCACGCCACTCGAGGCGCCGATCGAGATGGGATCGCAGGTCGCCGAGCTTGTCGTGATCGCACCCGACATGCCGGAGAAACGGATCCCCCTCGTCTCCGACCGCAATGTTGAACGCGGAGGGTTTCTGCCTCGGGTTCGTGCATCGGCAACGGTCTTGTTTGACAAGGCAATGGGACAGGTGCAAAGCCTGATGGAATGAGCCAGGGGCATTTCATCACATTCGAAGGCATTGATGGTTCCGGCAAATCCACGCAGGCGCGGCTTCTGGCGGCTGTCCTGAAGGCCCGGGGAATTGACGTGGTGCTGACGCGCGAACCCGGTGGCGCACCCGGAGCCGAAGAAATCCGCCGTCTGCTGGTCGAGGGCGCACCTGACCGCTGGTCGCCGGAAACCGAGATCCTGCTTTTCACGGCAGCCCGCCGCGACCATCTCGAGAAAACCATTGAACCGGCGCTTGCACGGGGCGCGACGGTCGTCTGCGATCGCTTCGCCGACAGCACGCGCGTCTATCAGGGCGCCACGCGAGGCGATTTGCGCGATCTGGTGGACCGGCTCCATGACGAGGTGATCGCGCGCGAGCCCGACCTGACCTTCGTCATCGACATGGACCCTGCCGAGGCGCTCCGCCGTGGTCTTGCGCGGCAAAGCGGCGAGGACCGGTTCGAGGACATGGGCGAGGATTTCCAGCGACGTCTGAGGGAGGGGTTCCAGGCGTTGGCATCGGAATACCCCGAACGGTGCCATCTGATCGACGGCGCGCGCGACCCCAACCAGATCGCCGAGGACCTTGCCGCCGTCGTGGCATCGAAGCTATGAGCGCTGACGACGACGTACCGGAGGCCGACCGCGCGCCGGGCGCGCCGCACCCCAGGCACACGCCCGTCCTGATCGGTCAGGAAGCCGCCGAAGCCGCGTTTCTGAGTTCGCTCGCCAATGATCGCAGGCACCACGCCTGGCTGTTGGCCGGTCCCCGAGGCGTTGGCAAGGCGACGCTGGCCTGGCGCATCGCGCGC
>JAJDOD010000153.1 GCA_022340315.1 Silicimonas sp.
CGACCGCCAGAACGCCTCCAGTTCATTGCGCTTTTCCTCACTCAGTCGCGGCATCGACACCTCCTTCGTCACAGACTTCGCCGTGAAAAGAAGATCGGAACCGCACGCCTAACGCCAAGTGTGCATTCCCTGTACGCTTACCGAATCTGGCAGGAGCTGGTCGGAAATTCGCTGTTTTGCGTGCTTGCGGTCCCTGTTTCGGGAAATCCAGTCTATATGGCTGAAAGATATATACTGTTAGATGCCTTGCGGCCCTGTTCTGGCCTGGATTCATACAATTTCCCTGTACTTTCCCTGTTAACAGGGAAATTATGGCTCAGACTGGATCGCTCCAGACTGCAAGCACAGCCAGACACTCTCTGGGCTTTAAATGATACGACGTGCGGCGGGAGTATGGCCGCGTTTTTCGAACCATGCCCTGCCCTACATGCACGCCAACGTTCCGCAGCTTTGTGACGATCTCCTCGGACGTGCGTCGCTTGTTCGCCATTCCGGGTTCTCCTTTACTAACCATTGTGGCTGACGAATTCAGCGGGGGAGGCTCAGGCTGCGTGACCAAGTTGCGCAAGGTCGGGCTGAGCCTGACGAATTCCAACACTCACGAGGCCGGGGCATGACCTTTCCGGACATATGGATTGGCACCAGCTGGAAAATGAACAAGACGCTGGCCGAAGCGCAACGCTTTGCCAAGGCACTGGCCGAGACCGATGCCGAGCGGCACCCGCGGGTCCAGCGTTTCGTGATCCCGTCGTTTACGGCGGTCCGCGAGGTTGCGCAGATCCTCTCTCACAGCTCTGTCAAGGTCGGCGCTCAGAACATGCATTGGGCCGATCAAGGCGCCTGGACCGGTGAGGTCTCGCCAGCCATGCTGACCGACTGCGGCCTCGACATCGTCGAACTCGGACACTCCGAACGGCGCGAACATTTCGGCGAGACCGACGAGACCGTGGGACTGAAAACCGAGGCGGCGGTGCGCCACGGGTTGATCCCGCTGATCTGCATTGGCGAAACCCTGGAAGATCGCGAAGGCGGTCGCGCGCAAGAGGTGCTTGCGGCTCAAGTACGCGGGGCGCTTGCCAATCTGGACGAAGACCAGAAATCAGCCGAGATCCTGCTTGCCTACGAACCCGTCTGGGCCATCGGAGAAAACGGCATCCCTGCAACGCCGGATTATGCCGACGCACGCCAGGCCGAGATCATCGCCGTAGCCGAAGGTCTACTTGGCCGTCGCGTGCCCTGCCTTTATGGCGGCTCGGTCAATCCGGGCAACTGCGAAGAGCTCATATCCTGCCCGCATGTCGACGGGCTGTTCATCGGGCGTGCGGCCTGGAACGTCGAAGGCTACCTCGACATCCTCAGCCGCAGCGCCGCCGCCATCTGATCGGAAGGAGACGAATTCATGAGAATTGCGGTTGCAGGCGACAGTGCGGGCGAGGGGCTGGCCAAGGTTCTCGCCGACCACCTGAAGGACAACCACGAGGTCTCGGAGATATCGCGTACCGATCAAGGTCGCGACGCCTTCTATGCGCATCTCTCCGACCGCGTCGCGACGGCCGTTCTGGCCGGTGAGTACGACCGGGCAATTCTAGTCTGCGGCACCGGTATCGGCGTATGCCTGTCCGCCAACAAGGTGCCCGGCATCCGCGCCGCGCAGTGCCACGACACCTATTCGGCCGGCAAGGCGGCGACCTCGAACAATGCCCAGATCATAACAATGGGCGCGCGCGTGATTGGCACGGAACTTGCCAAGGACATCGCCGATGCCTTTCTGTCAGCCACCTTCGACCCAGATGGCAGATCGGCAGGCAACGTCCGGGCCATCAATGAGGTCGATGCCAAGTACCACGGCAAGTGAGCACAAGACCGAGCCTTGCCGGTCATCTCACAGGCGAGCGGCCCAGACGCGGGACGTCAACCGAAATGTCATCGTGTCAGGCAGGATCAGCTGTAAGGAATGTCGTAACCTTGGCCGCAAGCTCGTCCCAGTTGGTGAACTCATGCTCGTTCTTGTCGGGATCGAATTCCCGGCCTCTCAACACGACGTGCTTGATGACCTGCATCGCATAAAAATCGTACCGATCTGCCCGGAAAGCGCCAGCAACGAGAAGCTCTGCATCCGGTTCGAGGCCGGTCCGCATCTTCATCTCGTCGGCATAGTCCTGCGCCTCCTCGTGACCTTCCGGGAAAGCGGCGCTCAGGCTGACCGACAAGAGCAGCGTCTTTCGACGCGACAACTCTTCGCGGTTCGCCGAGACGAAGACTTCGAAAGGCGCGGGATGTCTTCGCTGGTGAACCGATGCCGCCAGGATGACCTTCTCGACGCCATCGAATGAAACCTCCTCGATCTTGTCGGAGGTGTCGAACAGGACCGTGCTCTCCCCCGCTTCTTGCGCCAGGTCTTCAACAAAGCGGGCAATCTTGCCTGTCTGCCCCTCGACTGTTCCAAAGGCGATCAGAACGGACATCGCTTCTCCTCCTTACCGGGTAAGCATAGCGCGATGCCCTCGCCGCAACTTTGTCTGAGATCAAACTGGATTGCCGCGAAGGGCCTGACTGTCGGTGATCAAGAAACGCCGGAATAGTTGTTCTTCAACAAACTCCCCGTGTCTCGCCGCGTGTATCCGGTAGTGCATGAAGCTGCGAAGTCTGGGTTTCCTCGCCGTCCTGTTCGTCGCCGTTGCCGTTACGGCGGCGGTTGCGCAATCTGCGCAGCCGGTACTTTCGCGCTTCCTGCCGGACGTCGCGCCCGGCGAGTTGGTGGAAGGCGCCGATGCCTGGGGGCCGGTTCGAAGCGATGTTCCCGTAGCACCGGTTCTGAGAGACGGCGACGAGATCGGATTCGTTTTCATCACGTCGGATTTCGTGGGGACGACCGGCTATTCGGGCAAGCCGATCCACACGATGGTCGCGGTCGACCGGGATGCGCGGGTGCTGGGCGTCGACCTGGTAAAGCACTCGGAACCCATCGTGCTGATCGGCATACCCGACCGCAAGATACGCGAGATGGCCGCAGGCTACCGCGGTGTCGATCTGGTGGCCGAGGCGGCTAGACGCGGTTCGGCCCATGATCTGAACATCATTTCGGGCGCGACCGTCACGGTAATGGTCATCGACGACGGGATCATCCGCGCCGGACTAAAGGTGGCCCGTGCGCTCGGCCTCGGCGGTCTGGAGGCCGAAACGGAAACCGGCCCGGTCTACGAGATCGACCGGACTGCCGACGCGCCCGGCAGTTGGACGGAAATGGAAGGCGACGGCACGATCCGCCGGCTTTCACTGGATGTGGGCCAGATCAATTCCGCTTTCGAGGCGATGGACGATCCGCGCGCCGCGCGCCGCGCGCTGACCGAAGCGCCGGAAACGACTTTCATCGACATGCAGATGGCCCTCGTCAGTGCGCCGGGCATCGGCGAAGCCATCCTGGGCCGTGCCGACAATGCCAACCTGCAGACCTGGTTGCAGCCGGGTGAAAGTGCCATCGCCGTGGTCGCGCGAGGGCTGTATTCGTTCAAGGGGTCCGGTTACGTGCGCGGCGGGATCTTCGACCGCATCGTGCTGATCCAGGACGACGTGACCGTGCGTTTTCGTGACCGGGACCACAGGCGCATGGGCCCGATCGCAACCATCGACGCCCCGGAATTCACCGAGCGTGACATCTTCAAGATCCCTGCCGGCCAGGGCTTTGATCCTACCCGGCCATTCCGCCTTCAGCTTCTGGTGCAGCGCGAGGTTGCGGCCATCGAGAAAGTGTTCACCACCTTCGATCTCGGCTATCAGCTGCCGCTCGCCTACAGGGTGGAGGTAACGCCTCCCGTGGCCCCCGCGGCGGCGTCAGATGCGCTCGAGACCGAGGCGGATGCGCAGTCCGATCTCTGGCGACGGGTTTGGGAAGGCAAGACCGTCGAGATTGCCGGGCTTGCCGCGATGCTCGCGGTCCTGACCGCTGCGTTTTTCTTCCAGGTCTTCCTCACCCGCTCGGAGCGCGTCACCTACTGGTTCCGCATGTCGTTTCTCACGCTGACGCTCGTCTTCGTCGGCTGGTACGCGAACGCACAGCTCTCGGTCGTCAACCTCATGGCGCTTTTCGGCGCGCTGACCACGAATTTCAGCTGGCAGGCGTTCCTGCTCGATCCCCTGACATTCATCCTCTGGTTCTCGGTTGCCGCCGCGCTGATCTTCTGGGGCCGAGGCGCCTATTGCGGTTGGCTCTGCCCATTCGGCGCACTTCAGGAACTGACCAACCAGGTGGCGCGGAAACTGCGCGTGCCGCAGGTCAGGCTTCCCTGGGGGCTGCACGAGCGGCTCTGGGCACTCAAGTACATGATCTTCCTCGGGCTTTTCGGCGTCTCTCTTGCCTCTATCGAGCAGGCCGAGCATCTGGCGGAAGTCGAACCCTTCAAGACTGCAATCGTGCTCAAGTTCATGCGTGCCTGGCCTTTCGTTGCCTATGCCGGCGCACTCCTGATCGCCGGGCTCTTCGTCGAGCGGTTCTATTGCCGCTACCTTTGCCCGCTTGGCGCGGCGCTGGCGATCCCGGCGCGGCTGCGCATGTTCGACTGGCTGAAGCGTTACAAGGAGTGCGGCAATCCCTGCCACACCTGCGGCAACGAATGCATGGTCGGCGCGATCCACCCGACAGGCGAGATCAATCCCAACGAGTGCCTCAACTGCATGCATTGCCAGGTGCTCTACCAGTCCGAAACCAAATGCCCGGTCGTCATGCGCCAGCTCAAGCGGCGCGCGGCGGTCGGTTCAACCGATGTCCCGCGGACGGCTTCCGCGACCATCGGACAACATCCCAATGTTCAAGCAAGGGAAAGGAAGGAAGGCCATGTCTGACGAAACGAAACTCGGCGTAAGCCGACGCGGTTTTCTCGGGGCGACAGCCTCGGGAGCGGCGATCATGGGGGGAACGGGCGGCAAGCTGGGGCTTCTTGGCGGCACTGCGGCACTGACGGCGGCGGGCGCCACCAGGGCGGCTGCGCAGGATGCGGGGCACGGCGGCTTGCCCGCGCCCGGCGAGTTGGACGAATACTACGGCTTCTGGTCGTCGGGCCAGACGGGTGAGATGCGCATTCTCGGCGTGCCGTCGATGCGCGAGTTGATGCGCGTCCCGGTCTTCAACCGCTGCTCGGCGACGGGCTGGGGCCAGACCAATGAAAGCCTCAAGATTCTGACGCAGGACATGCTGCCGGAGACCCGCGACTACCTGGCCGCACAGGGCAAGAAGGTCCATGACAATGGCGATCTCCACCACGTCCACATGTCCTTCACCGAAGGCAAGTACGACGGGCGCTACCTGTTCATGAACGACAAGGCGAATACCCGCGTGGCGCGTATCCGCTGCGACGTCATGAAGCCCGACAAGATCATCGACATCCCGAACGCGAAGGCGATCCACGGTCTGAGGCCGCAGAAATGGCCGCGCACCAACTATGTCTTTGCCAATGGCGAGGATGAGGTGCCGATGGTCAATGATGGCCAGGTGCTGGACGACCCGTCGCAATACGTAAACTTCTACACCGCCATCAACGCCGACGAGATGACGATCGCCTGGCAGGTGATGGTGACCGGCAACCTCGACAACACCGATGCCGATTACGACGGCAAGTATGCCTTCTCGACCTCCTACAACTCGGAGATGGGCGTGAACCTGGCCGAGATGATGGAAAGCGAGTTGGACCACATCGTGATCTTCAACATCGCGGAAATCGAGAAAGGGATCGCCGAGGGCGACTTCGTCGAACTGAACGGTGTGAAAGTCATCGACGGGCGCAAGGGGCAGAACAAGAACTACACGCGCTATGTCCCGATCCCCAACTCGCCGCACGGCATCAACATGGCGCCAGACCGTGTGCACCTCTGTGTAGCCGGCAAGCTCTCGCCAACGGTGTCCGTCCTCGACGTTACGAAGTTCGACGCGCTCTTCGAGGACGACAGCCTCGATCCGCGTTCGGTCGTCGTGGCCGAGCCGGAACTGGGGCTCGGGCCGCTTCACACCTGTTTCGACGGGCAGGGCAACTGTTTCACGACGCTCTTCCTCGACAGCCAGGTGGTGAAGTGGAACCTCGATGCCGCGATCCGGGCCTATAACGGCGAGGACGTGGATCCGATCATCACCAAGGCGGACGTGCACTACCAGCCGGGCCACAACTCGACCTGCGAGGGCGAGACCCTGGACGCGTCGGCGAAGTACTACCTTTCGATGAACAAGTTCTCGAAGGACCGCTTCCTGAACGTCGGACCGCTGAAGCCGGAGAACGAGCAACTCTTCTCGATCGAAGGCGACGAGATGACGTTGCTGCACGATGGCGCGACCTTTGCCGAGCCGCACGATTCGATCTTCGTGCACCGCTCGAAGGTCAATCCGAAAAGCGTCTGGGACCGCAATGATCCGATGTGGGCGGACGCGCGGGCCCAGGCCGAAGCGGATGGCATCGACATCGACGACTGGCAGGACACAGTGATCCGCGACGGCAACAAGGTCCGGGTCTGGATGTCGAGCCAGGCGCCCGAGTTCAGCCTGGAAAGCTTCACGGTCAAGCAGGGCGATGAGGTGACGGTCTATGTCACCAACCTCGACGACATCGACGACCTGACCCACGGCTTCTGCCTGAACAATCATGGTATCGCGATGGAAATCGGACCCCAGGCCACGTCGTCGATCACCTTCACGGCGTCGAAACCGGGCGTCTACTGGTACTACTGCCAGTGGTTCTGCCACGCGCTCCATATGGAGATGCGGGGCCGGATGTTTGTGGAACCCACGGGCACATGAGCCGGATCGTCCCCCTCCCGGCGCTGATCGCGCTGATCCTCACGGCAACGTCATCTCTTGCCGGGCGGATCGACGTGCCTGCCGAACCGGGGCGCCTCGCCGCCGCGCTTGCGGGCGCCGTTGAGGGGGACGAACTGATCCTTGCACCGGGCCGGCACGCCGGCCCGGTGCGCATCGGGATGCCTCTGACGCTGCGCGGTGAACCCGGCGCGGTCATCGACGCGGGCGGGCAGGGATCGGTCGTCACCGTCGATGCGCCGGATGCCTCCATCATCGGCCTGGGCCTGACAGGTTCGGGGCGCTCTCACGACGCCATCGACGCCGGGGTTTCGCTGACCCGGAATGCGCGGCGCGCCCGCGTTCTGGACAACACGATCACCGGCAACCTCTATGGCGTCGATATCCACGGCGCCCGCGATGCGCTGGTGAAGGGAAACCGGATCGAGGGGCTGCGGCTGAAACGCATGAACGCGCGCGGCAATGGCGTCTACGTCTGGAACGCACCGGGATCGGTGGTCGAAGACAACGAGATCAGGTACGGGCGCGACGGAATCTTCTCGAATGTCTCGAAACGCAATATCTATCGTGGCAACCTGTTCCGCGACCTGCGTTTCGCGGTCCACTACATGTACACCAACGACAGCGAAGTATCCGGCAACGTCTCGATCGGAAACCACCTCGGCTTCGCGATGATGTATTCCGACCGCATCGTTGCGCGCGACAACATCTCGATCCGCGACCGCGATTACGGCGTGATGCTGAACTACACGAAATCTTCCGATGTCTTCGGAAACACGGTGCTTCAGGGCGCAGAGAAATGCGGCTTCATCTACAACAGCCACCGCAACCTCCTGGCCGAGAACATCTTTCAGGGCTGCGACATCGGCATCCACTTCACGGCCGGGTCCGAGCGGAACACCGTCACGGGCAACGCCTTCATAGGGAACCGGACGCAGGTGAAATATGTCGGCACGCGCGACGTGGAATGGAGCTTCGAGGGCCGTGGCAATTTCTGGTCGGATCACCCGGCCTTCGACCTGGACGGTGACGCGCGCGCCGACAGTGCCTACCGTCCGAACGACCTGATGGACCATATCCTCTGGTCTCAGCCTGCCGCGAAACTGCTGCTCGGCGCTCCTGCGGTGCAAATTGTCAGATGGAGCCAGAGACAGTTTCCCACGACGCAGCCCGGAGGCGTCGTCGACAGCCATCCGCTTACCGCGCCGCCGTCGAACGGCGTGCCCGAAGCCATTCTCAAACTTGCCCGGCACGAACCGCTTTGGGCGACAGGAGACAACAGTGACGATACTGAGCCTTTCCAACCTGACTAAGCGTTTCGGGGCCGAGACCGCGCTTGACGGCGTGGACCTCGCTCTCGCGGCGGGCGAGCGCGTCGCCCTTCTCGGCCACAACGGTGCGGGGAAGACGACGTTGATGAAACTTGTCCTGGGATTGATCCCCGCCTCCGCTGGGTCGGTGGAAGTCGCCGGACACGCGCCCGGCTCCGCCATTGCGCGCGGCCTCACTGCCTACCTGCCCGAAAACGTCGCATTTCACCCCTCGCTGACTGCGCGGGAACAGATACGTCACTACCTGAGGCTCAGGGGAGGCGACCCGTCCGAGGCCGGAGCAATACTGGAAAAAGTCGGACTGGGAGCCGCCGCCGACCGGCGGATCGGCACCTACTCGAAGGGAATGCGGCAGCGCGTCGGGCTTGCGCAGGCGCTGATCGGGCGTCCCCGGCTGATGGTGCTGGATGAGCCGACCAGCGGTCTCGACCCGGTATCCCGGGGCGAGTTCTACGCACTTCTCGACGATCTCGCTGCAAGCGGCACCGCGATCCTCCTCTCCTCTCACGCGCTTTCCGAGGTCGAGGTGAAGACCGACCGCCTGGTGGTGCTGGCACATGGACGGAAAGTGGCCGAGGGCACGCTAGAGGCGCTGCGCGCCGAGGCGGCTCTGCCGCTGACGGTGCATCTGCGCCCCCGAAAAGGGCGCGGCACGGCACTGGCGCAAGCGTTTCCCGAAGCCCGGGAGGGTGCCGGGCGGCTGACGCTCACCTGCGCGCAATCCGAGAAAATGGCGTTGATGGCGCGGATCACAGGATCGGCCGACATGATGGCGGATTTCGACGTTCTGCCGCCAAGCCTCGACGACATCTACGCCCATATCAGTCGGAGGGCCGCGTGATGCCGGGCCGCATCCTGTCCACCGCGCGGATCGAGTTCCTGATCGCGCTCCGAAATCGCTGGGTCCTGATCGCGACCGCGATGATGGCTCTGTTCTCGCTGGTTCTCTCCATTGCCGGTTCGGCGCCGGCGGGCGATCTGGGCGCCGACCGGCTTTCGGTAACCGTGGCCAGCCTGACGTCGCTCTCGGTCTATCTCGTCCCGCTGATCGCGCTCCTGATTTCATTCGACGCGGTGGCCGGAGAAATCGAACGCGGCACGCTGCCCTTGCACCTCACCTACCCTCTCGGGCGGGGCGAGCTTCTGGCAGGCAAGCTTGCCGCGCAACTGGCCGTGCTGGCACTGGCGGTCACGATAGGTTTCTCGGTTGCCGCGGCGGTGGCACTCCAGACGGGCGGACCGGCGGCGCTTGAAGGATTGCCCGCGCTCTTCCGGCTCATCTGGACCTCGGTTCTTCTGGGTGCCGCTTTCCTGTCGCTTGGCCATCTCGTATCGTCGCTGGCCCGCCGACCATCCGGCGCTTCAGGTCTGGCCATCGCTCTCTGGCTGGTCTTCATCGTGCTCTACGACCTGGGTCTGCTTGCCGCGATCGTCGCCGACGACGGTGGCGCGTTCACCCGCCGGGTCTTTCCCTGGCTTCTCGTTGCCAACCCTGCCGACGCATTCCGCATCTACAACCTGGCAGCCTCCGACGCAGTGGGCGCGGCCTCCGGTCTTGCCGGGGCGGCGTCGTCCATAGCGGAATGGAAACCGCTGTCCTCCCTGTTTTTCTGGCCCGTCGCTGCCGCGATCCTGTCGCGCCTCGCATTCGGGAGGGTTCAGCCATGAAACGGCCAATCATCATTCTTGGGCTCTTCGCTCTCGCCGCCTGCAAGGAAGACCTTGCCGCCGTCCCCGAACCGGTCGAGCTGACCGCCGAGGCCGTGGGTTACTACTGCCAGATGGAGCTTCTGGATCACCTCGGTCCGAAGGGACAGGTCCATCTCGACGGCATGACCGAACCCGTCTTCTTCAGTCAGGTGAGCGACACCATTGGTTACCTGCTCATGCCCGAGCAAAGCCACGCCGTCCGCATCGCCTATGTGCAGGATATGACCGGGGCATCATGGACGGCGCCGGGCCCGTGGGTCGCGGCCGAAGAAGCATTCTATGTGCTGGGCTCGAGCCGCCTGGGCGGGATGAACGCGCCCGAGTTCGTCCCTTTCTCAAGCGAAGAGGCCGCGCGTGATTTCGCCCGACTGCACGGTGGAGCGGTCCGGAGTTTCGACCAGATCGAATCAGTCACTGCACCGGCAGCCTCAACGGCCGCGCCTTCCGAGGAGATCGACATCTCCTCGCGCCTGAAGGCGCTCCACCTCCACAATGGAACGAACTGATGAAGGTTTCTCGCCGCCGCTTCCTGTCGCTGGTCTCCGCCGCCGCTCTTGCGCAGCCAGTGGCCGCACGCGCCTATCGCTGGCAGGGGATTGCACTGGGTGCCAGCGCACAGATCGTACTGGATCATCCAAAAGCCGAGGAGATCGCTGCCCGGGCACGCGCCGAAATCGACCGGCTGGAAAAGGTTTTCAGCCTGTTTCGCCCGGACTCCGACCTTAGCCGTTTGAACGCCGAAGGAGTGCTTCTTGCGCCACCCTTCGAGCTTTTGGAATGCCTCGCGACAGCACGACATGTCCATGCTGTCACGCGTGGGTTGTTCGATCCGACCGTGCAGCCGCTCTGGGAAGTGCTGGCGCAAGCCTGGGCGTCCGGTCGTTCCCCTGCCGAGGATCAGCTGGCCCGCGCCCGTGCCTTGATAGGTTTCGGTCGCCTGCGCTTTGAAAGCGGCGCGGTGGTCCTTGCGCCAGGTCAGCGGCTTACCCTGAACGGGATCGCCCAGGGCTACATCGCTGACCGCATTGCCCGGTTGATGCGGCAGGCCGGAGTTGATGACGTTCTGATTGACACCGGCGAGATCTCGGCGCTGGGCGTGGCACCCAACCGGCAATCGTGGGAGGTTGCGATCGAGGGGAGGCCGCTCGGATGCAGGCTGACGAACCGCGCATTGGCCACTTCGGCCCACGCGGGCACCGTGCTGGATGCCGCCGGCCATGTCGGGCATATTCTCCACCCGATGTCCACCACGGTGCGCCGTCCCGCGATTGATCAGATATCCATAAGCGCACCGAGCGCCGCGCTTGCTGACGCACTTTCGACCGGGCTTTGTCTCGCCAGAAACAGTGCAGAAGTGGTTGCGGTTATGAAGAACGTCGAGCTTGCCCGGATCGAAGATATCCGATCGCAAAGCCAAACATGACGTGCGAGCATCATCAGGGTGCCGAGAAAACTGCGGTGTAACTCGCATCAACCAGAGACCCAGTCTCGACGCCGATCCCGGGTCGGCACGACACTTCTGGCCCATGACCCACGAAATGAGCGGTTTTTCCCCGCCCCTGAATGCAATAGCCTCGCCAACAGTTTCGTCCACATCCCGGAACTTGGCGCAAGACGATGGACAACCTCGATAGCAGCCTCTTGCGGGGACTTCCGCCCTTCGCGCGTCTTTCGGCCACGCAGATCCGCGAGATACTCGACCATGCCACTGCCCGCAGGTGGGATGAGGCAGAGGTCATCTTTCGCGCCGGCCAGGAAGCCGACCGCTTCTTCCTGCTTTTGGATGGCACCGTCCGCGTGATACGTACGACAGTGGACGGCGAGCAGATCGTTCCGCTGCACATTCCGGCGGGCCAGCTTTTCGGTATCGCTCCGGCGTTCTCGCTTAAAACGTATCCCGCGACCGCCGTGGCCGCGGTTGAGTGTATCGCCCTGTGCTGGCCAGTGCGCCTCTGGAGTGGCTTTGTCGACCGCTACGAGGGATTTGCCACAGAAACCTGGCGCACCATCGGCCATCGCATGGAGCAATTGCACCTGCGCATCGAGGAACTCGCAACCCGTGCGGTCGAGCAGAGGGTCGGTTCGGTCCTGCTCCAACTCGTCAACCAGTCCGGGCGCAGGACGGAAAAAGGCATCGAGATCACGTTCCCGATCACGCGCGCGACAATCGCCGAAATGACCGGGACGACGCTTCACACGGTAAGCCGTCTACTGTCGGCGTGGGAGAAGCAGGGCATTGTCGCAAGTACCCGCAAGCACGTCACCATAACGGATCCACACAAGCTGGTGGCACTCAGCGGCTCAGGCCAGGACCATTCGAGGCTCTGACAATCGCGCGCAACTCGGTACGAAGCTCCTCTTCGTCAAGTTCGTGCTCGCGGCAGGCGTCAACAACGGTGTGGAACGGGGTGATCGGGCACCCCACGCAGAGCATTCCCCGCTCGACGAAAACCGCCATTGTCTCTGGCCAGGCCCGGAGGATCTCGGCCAACGGAAGATCTGGATCGTCGATATCCTGCAGCATGGCGGAACTTGGCCTTTGCTTTGCGGCCAGTCTGCCCGAAGCGACGGGACAGGACGTTGTGCTGAAACAAGAACCCGGCGGAGTCTGCCAGCAAAAATGCAGGAACCGGGTCGGCCACCTGACGCGCGCGGACCTGCACCGGCGGTGCGCGGTTCTTTCATCGGCTGAATTGACGTGGCTTTCGCCGCTTCGCTAGCCCCTTACTTGGGCAACCAACTCGGAAACTGCATCTTGCGGCGACGTTTCCCGACGGTGTCTGGAGTCGCTGACCTGCTCATATCCCAAGCAGGGCCAGCGACGGCTCGCCGGTCACTGGAAGCCCTTCGCGCGTCTGATAGGCCCGGATGGCGTCGCGGGTCTTGGGGCCGATCACCCCGTCCGTGCCCCCGGTGTCGAAGCCCTTTGCCGTCAGTCGCCTCTGCAATTGCACCCGGTCGTCCTTGGTCATGCCATTGCCATCCGGCGGAAACTTTCCCCTCAGCGGCGGTCCGCCCACGATGCGGTCGGCGAGGTGGCCAATACCGATCGCATAAGAATCCGAGTTGTTATAGCGCTTGATCACGCGGAAATTCGCCGTGGTCACAAAACCCGGCCCCCCCGGCTGCGGCCGAATGATATTTCCGTCCCCGCTGCCCGATCCTGCCTCGCCTCCCCATCGCAGGCCACGCCGCCAGCCATTGCGCGAGAGATACCGCGCCGTCGAAGCGAGCGCATCGGCGGGATTGTCGGACCAGATATCGCTGCGGC
This sequence comes from Silicimonas sp., assembly GCA_022340315.1. Classification (GTDB taxonomy): domain Bacteria; phylum Pseudomonadota; class Alphaproteobacteria; order Rhodobacterales; family Rhodobacteraceae; genus JAJDOD01. The sequence continues at coordinate 13,109 of JAJDOD010000153.1, forward strand.
CGTCGCCAGTGAAATCGACGGCGTATTCGAGATACGACGTCGGTATGAACTGCGTATGTCCCATCGCGCCCGCCCAACTGCCGACGAGCCCAGAGGGCGTCGTCTGACCATCGCGCAGAATGCGAAGCGCGGCGAGGAGCTGCCGCTCGAAGAACCTTCCCCGCCGTCCGTCATAGGCAAGGGTCGAGGTCGCCGAGACAACGGGAATTGAGCCGCGCCGCTCGCCATAGAAACTCTCAAGACCCCAGATGGCTGCAACGATATGGGAATCAACGCCATAGGCACTCTCGATCGCTTTCAGCGTCCCGCGATGGCGGGCGAAAGCGGCGCGTCCTTTCGAGACGCGTTCATCCGACGCCGCGATCGACAGATAGTCCTCAAGGCTGCGCTTCCGCTCGATCTGGTTGCGGTCTCGGGTGACGACGCCGGGAAGGTATCCGGTCCCCGCAAAGGCCCTGTCGATCAGGCCGCTCGAGAAGCCCTGGCCCTGGGCACGTTTCCTGAAACCGGCGACCCAGGCATCGTAGCCGGCGTTGGATGCAGGGCGAAGGTCCGCCGACAGCGATGCCGCAGAACCGGTTTCGGCACTGGTAAGCGCGCCGGGCCCGGAACAGCCCGCCAGGCCAAGGGCGGCGACACCTGCAGAAAAACGTCGTCTCGTGATTTCCATGTCGTTCCATTCAATTCGGTGCCCGGAGTTGCCGCAGACGTTAGGCAAGTCTCGCGAAGGTGTCAGCCAATGGACCAGGTGCGGCGCGTGCTGCTGCGGATTTCCGCTCAGGTGTTGGTGGCTTGGCGCATGCACTCGATCAGCGCCTGCTTCTTCTCGAAGCCGATACCGGGCGCGTCCGGCAACCCGACGCGGCCGTTCTCGACCTTCAGATCGTCGGCAAAACCGCCAAAGGGCGCAAAGACTTCGGGGTAGCTTTCGTTGCCGCCCAGTTTCAGGCCCGCGGCAATGTTCAGTGACAACTGGTGGCCGCCATGCGGGATGACGTTGCGGTTCGTGAACCCGTATTCGGGCAGAAGGGCAAGCGTGCGGAGATACTCGACAAGGCCATAGGACAGGGCACAGTCGAACTGAAGCCAGTCGCGATCGGGCCGCATCCCGCCGTGTCGCAGCAGATTGCGGGCGTCCTGGTGGCTGAAAAGGTTCTCGCCTGTCGCCATTGCACCGTCGTAGTGAGCGGCAAGCTCGGACTGAAGTGCATAGTCCAGCGGATCTCCCGCCTCCTCGTACCAGAACAGGCCAAAGGGCGCCAAAGCCTCGGCATAGGCGATCGCGGTGTCCAGATCGAAACGCCCGTTGGCATCCACGGCCAGGTACTTGCCATCGCCCACGACTTCCAGGACGGCCTCGATCCGGCGGCAGTCCTCGTCGAGCGACGCACCGCCGATCTTCATCTTTACGACTTCGTAACCCATGTCGCGGTACCGGCGCATTTCGGTCTGCAACTCGGTGTCGTCCTTGCCGGGGTAGTAGTAGCCTCCGGCCGCATAGACGAACACGCTATCGTCGCAGGACCCGTCACCCTCGGTATCGGCAAGGTGGCGGTAAAGCGGCACGCCAGCGATCTTGGCGACCGCATCCCAAACCGCCATGTCGATGACGCCCACGGCCACCGATCTCTCTCCGTGGCCGCCCGGTTTCTCGTTTGTCATCAGCGTGTTCCAGATCCTTCGCGGATCGAGGTTGTCGCCTGACGCATCAAGCAGGCTCTCGGGGTCAGCGGCGAGCAGGCGCGGCATGAAGCGCTCGTTCAGAAGCCCCGACGCCGCGTATCGCCCGTTTGAATTGAAGCCGTAGCCGATCACCGGTCTGCCGTCTCGAATGACGTCGGTGACGACCGCGACGACGCTGGCGGTCATCTTCGAAAAGTCGATGAAGGCATTTCGGATGGGGCTCGAGATCGGCACGACAGCGTCGCGGATGTCGACAATGCGCAAGAAAGCCTCCCGTTTGAACTACCGGGGATCATCATGCCGCAAGCACCGGCAATGCGCCAGTTCGGGCGTCGCGCCCGGTCGTTCCTGCATCGCTCCGCCGCGAACGCCCCGCCTAGTCCCCGCCTGCCATGCGCCGTCTCACCGATGCCAATACCATGCGCCGAACATCTTGTGGCTGTTCATCCAGGGCCTCGGAAAGTCGCCGCAAGTCGCGCCGGGCGCGGTGCAGCTGGTCGATCAGCGTCAGGACGGGGGGAACGGCAGAACTCGGCAGGTCCATCTCCTTGCGCAGGTCGCAGAGCAGCCTGATCCGGGCCACGTCCACCTCGTCGAAAACCGGGCCGTCGTCACTAGCTGCCGGGCGAACCCATCCTTGCCGTACCCAGAGGCGCAGCTCGCGCATGGTCAGTCGCTCGACATGCGCCACGACGCTCTGCTCATCCAACTTCATGTCGCTCTCCGCATCTCGGCACGCGGATCGAAGGCGCTTGTCTCGCGCCAGCGCTCCGCCAGTTTCTGCATGTCCCCGGTGACATCCTTCGGCAGGACGATCTTCAGCCGGACGGTCTGATCGCCCGTCACCCCGCCGCGCTTTATCCCCTTGCCCTTGAGCCGCAGGCGCCGGCCCGAGCTGGCGCCTTTGGGGATGGTCATCGAGACGGGCCCCGATATGGTGGGCACATCGACCTTGGCGCCAAGAACAGCCTCGTCAAAGGTGACGGGAAGCTCCAGTTCTATGTCGTCGCCATCACGCGAGAAGACCGGGTGAGGTTTCACCGAGATGGACACCAGCGCGTCGCCCGGCGGCGCCTTGCCCTGGCCCGGCGCTCCCTTGCCGCGAAGCCGGAGCGTCTGGCCGTCCCGGACCCCGGCGGGCACGGCTATCTCGATGGACTTGCCGTCGGGCATCGTCACCGCGCGCTTTGCACCGCGTGCCGCGTCGAGGAATTCCACCTCGAGGTGGTAGCGAAGATCGGCGCCGCGCGCGTGATATTCTCGGTAACCGCCACCGGCATGCCGGCCGCGCCCGAAGAGATCGGAAAACAGGTCCGAGAGGTCCTCTTCACGACCCGCACCGAAGTCCCGGTCATAGTTCCGCGCCCCGAAGTCCCCGTCATAGCGCTCGCCCGCATCCTGACCGGCATAGTCGTGATAGTACTGGCGCTGCGGGCGTTCCTGCCCCGAGGCATCAATCTCGCCAGCATCGAACCGCCTCCGTTTCTCGGGATCGCGCAACAGGTCGTGTGCGGCGGAAACCGCCTGGAACTCGGCCTGCTTGCCCGGGTCGTCGGGATGAAGGTCCGGGTGCAGAGACTTGGCCAGCTTGCGGTAGGCCTTCTTGATCTCGTCCTGCGAGGCTGTCTTTGGAACACCCAGTATCTTGTAAGGATCGTCAGTCATCTTCTGGAAACATCCTATCCCGTTCCGGCACCTACGCCGACCCAATCTGCTATGTCTTTCGCCTGCGTTACGCCCGTACGGCGGCCAAGTTCGCGACCGGCCTTGAAAGCTATGAGAAGAGGGATGCCACGGATGCCGTATCTGGCGCCGGCGGCAGGAAAAGCTTCGGTGTCAAGCTTGGCAAACCGGGCCCGCCCGCCCAATGCCTTCGCGGCTTTCGCGAATTCCGGTGCCATCATGCGGCAGGGTCCGCACCATGCGGCCCAGAAATCCACGACGAGCGGCACCTGGTCAAGACGCGCGGCCTTTTGCAGCACATCGAGCGATATCTCGACCGGCGCATCCTTGATCAAGGGCGCGCCGCACGTCCCGCATTTTGCGCCAGGGCCGAGGCGTTCCTCCGGCACCCGGTTTCCCTGACCGCAAGCCAGGCAGGCAAGTTTGACACTCATGCGCGCTGCTCCCCAAACATTCTTCGCCTTGAATATATAGGG
>JAJDOD010000157.1 GCA_022340315.1 Silicimonas sp.
TATCGGAATCGACATCGTCAAGACCTTCGCCCTGCCCGCGCGGCTCTGGTCCTTCCTCGCCGACCAGGCCGCGCATCTCGCGACGATCCTGGCCGTGGGTCTCTATGCCCCGACGCTTTATGCTTCCGGCCTCTGGGCCGACCTCGACTGGCTGCCGCCCGCGATGGCCGCGACCGCCGGGTTCATCATCGCCACGCTTGCAGGTGGCCACGCCGTCGCCTTTCTGGTCAAACCCTGGGCCGAGGACAACCTGCTGCCCGAGGGCCTGCCGAACGGCGGCCGCCTTATCGGCCTCCTCGAACGCGGCATCATCTTCCTCTTGATCCTCGTCGGTCAGCCCGCCGGGATCGGCTTCCTGATCGCGGCGAAATCGGTCCTGCGGTTCGAGACCACCTCGAAAGACACCCGCGCGGGAGAGTACGTCATCATCGGCACGCTCGCCTCATTCGGCTGGGCAATGGCTGCTGGCTGGGCCACACTCGGTCTTCTATCGTTGCTCCGACCCCTTGGATTTCTGCCCCTCAATCCCTAATATCGGTTACAAGGAAACCCAGAGGACCTCATGTTCGGCATCCCCGGCAAATCACCCGTCACGATAACGCCCGCCGCGGTCAAGCATATCGCGCGGCTGATGGAAAAGAACGGCCACCAGGGCTTGCGCATCGGCGTCAAGAAGGGCGGATGTGCGGGAATGGAATACACGATGGATTATGCCGACACGGTCGATCCAAACGATGAGGTCGTCGAACAGGACGGAGCGCGCGTGATGATCGCGCCAATGGCGCAGATGTTCCTCTTCGGGACCGAGATCGACTATGAAACCTCGCTTCTGGAAAGCGGCTTCAAGTTCCGCAATCCGAACGTGGCCGATGCCTGCGGCTGCGGGGAATCGATCAAGTTCAAGGATGTCGAGGAACTGGCCGCCGAGCGCGCGTCCAAGGGCTGACACCCGGAAATCCGCCGCCGATCCGATCCACATTCCGCCGAAGCGGTGAAAGCCCCGTTACTTTCGCCTTGCGTTTCGCTAGGCTCGCTTGCAAAGGCATGTGCACAATCAGTGAGCAGCGAGCCCGATGCCTGACGACAGGCCCGAATTTTCCATCGTCGTTCCCATGAAGAACGAGGCCGCGAACGTGGCGCATCTGGCCGCGGCGATCGAAGCTGCCTGCGAGGGCCGCAATTTCGAGGCCATCTTCGTCGACGACGGCTCCGACGACGGCACCGCCGAGACCGCCGGAGCGCTGGGAAGGCCGTGGCTGAGGATCGCGCGGCACCCGAAATCGGCCGGGCAGTCGGCCGCCGTCCATACCGGCGTCATGGCAGCCCGCGCGCCGGTCATCTGCACGATGGACGGAGACGGCCAGAACCCGCCGGCCGAGTTGCCCCGCATGGTCGCGCCGCTGCTCTCCGACACGCCTCCCGGCCTGGTCGCGGGCGAGCGGCAGGGCCGCAAGGACACCGCATCGAAACGCTGGGCCAGCAAATTCGCAAATGGTCTGCGCGGCTGGCTTCTGAAGGACGGAACGCGCGACACCGGTTGCGGCCTCAAGGCCTTCCGCCGGGACGATTTCCTGCGGATGCCCTTTTTCAACCACATGCACCGCTACCTGCCCGCGCTCTTCAAGGCGCATGGGCTGAGCGTGATGCACCTGCCGGTCTCGCATGAGGACCGCCACGCAGGTGCTTCGAATTACACGAATTTCCAGCGCGCGCTGGTCGGCGTCGTCGATCTCTTTGGCGTCATGTGGCTGATCCGGCGCGCCAAGCGGGTTTCCCCCGACGAAACGACATGGCCGGACGATGCAAGCGCTTCTTGAATATTTCAAAGTCACTTCCACGCTGGACCTGGTCTGGCTTGCCGTAGGGATATTCGCCCAGCTCATGTTCTCGGCGCGCTTCCTGATCCAGTGGATAAGCTCCGAGAAGGCCCGCAAATCGGTCATGCCCGTCGCCTTCTGGTGGTTCTCGATCATGGGCGGTCTGCTCCTCCTTGCCTATGGCGTCTACCGGGGCGAACCGGTCATCATCCTCGGCCAGGCCTTCGGCATCATCGTCTATGCCCGCAACCTCTGGCTGATCCATGCCGAGCGCCGCAGCGCCCTTCTCTGACGCCCGCCGCGCCGCGCTCTTCGTCCTCGCGGTCACGGCCTGGCGCGTCGCGACCCTGGCCTTTGACCGCACCGACCTCTGGGTGGACGAGGCGCAATACTGGCTCTGGAGCCAGAACCTCGACTGGGGCTATTTCTCCAAGCCGCCGCTGATCGCCTTCTGGCTCCGCGCCGTCACCGACCTCGCCGGGTCGGACCACCAGTTCTGGATTCGCGTCTCGGGGCCTCTCCTCCACGCCGTCACCGCTGGCCTGATCGGTCTCACCGCCGCTCGCCTTTATGGTGGCAACACGGGTCCGTGGGCGGCAGCACTCTATGCGACGTTGCCGCTTGTGGCGGTCGGAAGCTGGCAATTCTCGACCGATACCGTGATGCTTCCGTTCTTCGCGCTCGGCCTCCTGGCCTGGACGCATCTGCGGGTCGATCGGTCGATCTCCTGGGCGCTGATCCTCGGGATGGCGGCAGGCATGGGAATGCTCGGCAAGTATGCCGCCATCTATCTGCCGCTTCTACTCGCCCTCGCCGCACTGGCGGTGCCTTCGGCGCGCATCGCCTGGCGGGACGCGGCGCTGGCAGCGGCGACGGCGCTTGCCACCGTCTCGCCCAACCTGCTCTGGAACCTGCGCAACGGCGGCACGACGTTCCGCCACGTGGCCGAGGACAACGCCAGGCTGGGAGAGACCGCGCTCGACCCGGCGGCGGGGGCCGAGTTTCTCGCATCGCAATTCGCAGTCTTCGGCCCGGTGCTTCTATTGGCGCTGCTCTTCGTGCTTGTGACCTTTCCAAGGCGCGGTCCGGAAAGCCGCGCGCTTGTCCTGCTGTCGCTTCCTGTCGTCCTTCTGATGACGTTTCAGGCCGCGCGCGCCGGGGCCTACGCGAACTGGGCCGCCACCGCCTATGTCGCAGGCACCGCGCTTGCCGCCGCCACACTCGGTCCGCGGCTTCTGAAGGTCTCGCTCGCACTCGGCCTTGCCTTCACGGTCGCCTTGCCGCTGGCCTACATGGCCGCCGATCGCCTGACGTTGCCCGACGGCACACTTCTGGCCCGCCGCTATGTCGGACCCGAGGCGATGAGCGACGCCATAGCCGACACCGCGCGGGCCGAGGGCCTGTCCGTCGTCGTCGCCACGCGCCGCGACGTGATCGCAGACCTGTTCCACGCCCATGCCGGAAGCGAGCTTGCCTTCTATGCGCCGCCGCCGTCTGGCAAGCCGGAAAGCTATTACGAACAGACCTTTGCACTACCCCAAAGCTACGCCGGCGACCTGCTTTATGTCGCCATCGAGCCGCCTGACTGTCCGCAGGCCCGCGATGTCGGGTCCCACGCGCCCGGAACGGGTGTCCATCGCAACCGGCCGCAAGGCTTCTGGCGGATGCCCGCGAGCTGCCTGCGGCCTTGACCTTTGCCGCACTTTGACCGAAGCCGGGCAGCAACACGGAGGACCAGACATGCAGAAACTCGCCGCCGGAAACTGGAAAATGAACGGGCTGGCCGAAAGCCTGGCCGAGATCGACGCACTTGCCGCCGCGCATCCCGCACCGGGCTGCGAAGTGCTGATCTGCCCGCCCGCGACGCTTCTGGCCAGGCTCTCCGAAAGGGCTGCGGGCACCGCGATCCAGACTGGCGGCCAGGACTGCCATGCCAATGCCACCGGCGCGCATACCGGCGATATCTCGGCCGAGATGCTGGCTGATGCCGGCGCCCGCTTCGTCATCCTGGGCCATTCCGAACGCCGCGCCGATCACGGTGAGAGCAATGGGGATGTCTGTGCCAAAACGGCGGCTGCCTGGCGCGCAGGGCTGACCGCCATCGTCTGCGTGGGCGAGACGCTGGAGCAGCGCGAGGCGGGCCAGACCCTTGCCATCGTGGGCGGCCAGCTTCTTGGCTCGCTGCCCGATGGCGCAACGGCTGCCAACACGGTCATTGCGTATGAGCCGGTCTGGGCAATCGGAACCGGCAAGGTGCCGACGCTGGAGGAGATCGGCGCGGTGCATGACGACATCCGAAACCGCCTGGCCGAACGCTTCGGCGGCGAGGCCGCAGACATGCGCATCCTCTACGGCGGGTCGGTCAAACCGTCCAATGCCGCCGAGATTTTCGCTGTGTCGAATGTCGACGGCGCGCTTGTCGGAGGCGCCTCGCTAAAGGCGGCAGATTTCGGCGGGATCGTCGCGGCACTTTAAGGCCTGGCCGCGCGAACGGCACCGTCCCGCGCGCGCGAGCCTCTCCAAGGAACACCTGTACCGGAAAGCAGCGCCTGGCTCAGTTCAACTGCGCCGGTTCGACGAAGAGCCGGTCTCCGATGGCCTCGACCAGCCGCGCGGGATGGGTGATCGGCAGCATGTGTCCGGCACCCGGAACCGTGACCCATTCGGCGTCGGGGATGCGATCGCCGATGGTCGAAATGATCTCGGAGATGACAGGGTGCGAGTCTCCGCCATCGACGAATGTCACGGGCATTTCCAGCTCTTCCAGCCGCCCTTCGCGCAACAGCCCCGGCCTGTCATCGAAAAGCAGCGTATTGCCGGGCGGGATCAGCGGTATCCGGTCGACCATGTAAGCCCGCGCCTCGCCACTCAACTCGTTCCAGGGCGTGCCGTCGCCCCAGATCGCATGGAATTCCTTGGCGGCATTCGCGTGTTCCGCCGAGGCCATTTTCTTGGTGAAACCGGCAAGGTCGCGTTCGATCTTTTCATAGGCCCAACGGCCCTTCACCGCCGCGAAGAACGGCGGTTCCACGAGAACCAGTGACGACACGCGGTATGGCCGTTCGACCGCGATCCTGAGCGCCAGGACGGCGCCGAAGGAATGCCCGATCAGCGGCACAGGATCGGACGGCATCTCCTCGATCGCCAGTTCAACCGCCTGGTCTGCGAAATCGCGGCTGGTGTCGTACTTCTCGGCCAGGCCGTGTCCGGGCAGCTCGATCAGCAGCGGCGAAACGGGCCGGTCGATTTCGTTCAGGAACGGACGCCAGTTTGCAGCGCGGCCGAGACCTGCATGTATCAGCGCTAGTGGTTGTTTCACGGCCATGACCTAAAGCTGACCTCCCAAATGCATGTCGAGCTGGTCGATCCGGTCCTGACCCCAGAAGCGTTCGCCATCGTCGGTGATGAAGAACGGCGCGCCGAACACGCCTGCGCTCACGGCGGCTTCCAGATTGGCCTCGTAGGCCTGGGCGCCGGAAAGCAGTCCGCTGTCGGCCAGCGACGGGTCGAACCCGGCGGCTTCGAGGCACGCCTTGATCACCGCGTCATCGGCGATGTCCTTCTCCTCGGCCCAGCAGGCGCGGGTGAACGACGCGGCAAGTGCTGCGAGATCGCCGCCTCCCGCACTCTGCGCCGCGATCAACGCATAGGAAGAGGGCGCGGGATTGGTCGGGAAATGCGCCGGTTTCACGTTGACCGGCATCCCCAGCACCCGTGCACTGCGTTCGATCTCGATCAGCCGGTATTCCTGCCGCGAGGGATGGCGCTGCGGGGGCGGCACCCCGCCGGTACGCGCGAAGAGTGCCATGATATCGAGCGGCTTGTAGGTGATCGTCGCCCCATGTTTCGCCGCCACCTCGCCCGGCCGCGTGCCCGCCAGGTAGCAGTTCGGCGAGATCGTGGCGAGGTAATAGTCGATATGCGGCATTTTCCGGGGTTCTCCTCGGCCTTCGTGTTTGCCTGACCCTATGCGCGTGTTAAGCGGTGTCAACGTTACGAATCCGTTACCTGCAACGGACCCAAAGGACAGTGCTGCCCATGCCTCAGCTTCAGGAACCCAAGATCATCTCCGGGAACGCCAACAAGGGGCTCGCCAAGGCGGTCGCCAGGCGAATGTCGATGCACCGGGGGGTCAGCGTGGGGCTGGTGGATGCGCGGGTCGAGAGGTTCAACGACGGCGAGATATTCGTCGAGGTGTTCGAGAACGTCCGCGGCGAGGACATGTTCATCCTGCAATCGACATCCAATCCGGCCAATGACAACCTGATGGAGTTGCTGATCATGACGGACGCGCTGCGGCGCTCCTCGGCGCAGCGCATCACCGCGGTCATCCCGTATTTCGGCTATGCGCGCCAGGACCGCCGCACCAAGGCGCGCACGCCGATCTCGGCCAAGCTGGTCGCCAACATGATGGTTTCCGCAGGTATCGAGCGGGTCCTGACGATGGACCTCCATGCCGCGCAGATCCAGGGCTTTTTCGATATTCCCGTCGACAACCTCTATGCCTCGCCGATCTTCGCGCTGGATATTCGGCACGCCTTCAAGGACCAGCTTGACGAGATCACCGTGGTGTCGCCGGACGTAGGCGGCGTGGCGCGGGCGCGAGAGCTTGCGACCCGCATCGGTGCGCCGCTTTCGATCGTCGACAAGCGGCGCGAGAAGCCCGGCGAGATCGCCGAAATGACCGTGATCGGCAACGTGAAGGACCGCGTCTGTATCGTGGTTGATGACATGGTCGATACCGCCGGGACACTCTGCAAGGGCGCCGAAACGCTGATGGAGGCCGGCGCCCGCGAGGTCCACGCCTACATCAGTCACGGGGTGCTGTCGGGCCCGGCCATCGAGCGTGTCACGGCCTCGGTCATGAAGAGCCTTGTCATCACCGACACGATCGAGCCTACCGAAGCGACTAAGAACGCCAAGAATATCCGCATCGTGCCGACCGCGCCGATGTTCGCACAAGCGATCATGAACATCTGGCACGGCACATCGGTTTCCAGCCTCTTCGACCACGAGACGTTGGAACCGATCTATGACGGGATGTACTCCGCCTGAGCCTCGGCTCAGGCCAGGATACCGGCGAGTACGGCGATCATCAGGCCGATGATCGCGACAAGTGCCAGAATGTAGTCGCCAGGAACCGCGTCCTCGGTTCCCTTCAGCATGTCCCATAGCCGCTTCGGCATCGTCAGGCCCCCACCAGTAATCCCGGAAGCCAGACTATTGATTTCGTCGCGGTGTGCCAGTCCGCAGGGCCGAAACACTTCGTTCAGGAATGCGCGCCCCGGTTGCATCGCACACGGGAATTGTTCCGCTGCAATGCAGAAACTTCTTGGCAAGCACGATTCGCGCGAGTAATAAAGTTTCGCACACGGTCATTTGTGTATGCATTTGTTGCGAGGACGTTTTGATGCTGGACAACCAACCCCGTGGCACGATTGTCATCGAGGACCTGGAAGTGGGCATGATGCGCTCGCTGACCAAGGAGATCACCGACCTTGACATTGAACTGTTCGCGCAGGTCTCGACCGACCGGAACCCGGTCCATATGGATGACGACTACGCGCTGGACACGATCTTCGAGGGGCGCATCGCGCACGGGATGCTGACCGCCGGTCTGATCTCGGCGGTAATCGGCGAGCAGCTTCCCGGACACGGAACCGTGTATCTCGGCCAGTCGCTGAAGTTCCTGGCGCCGGTCCGGCCCGGCGATCTGGTGACCGCCGAGGTCGAGGTGCTGTCCATCGACTACGCGAAACGGCGGGTGCAACTCGACACCAGAGCCCTGGTTGACGGCAAGCCCGTGCTCAAGGGCGAGGCCACGGTGCTTGCGCCGTCAGCCAAGTTCGACTGACCGGCACACCGCCGGGCGTCGCCTGACGAAACACCTCTGCTCGCGGTTTGGCCTTTACGAGGGAATGCGTCATCGTGGATGGTGGTATTCGGACCACCAAGACCCGAGGCGCCCGAATGCCGACCCCCGAACAACTGATACACAGGTTCTACCGCGAGATCTGGGACCATGCCGACGAAGACGTTGCGCGAGAAATACTGTCTCCGCACCTCCGTTTTCGCGGCTCTCTCGGCCCCGAGAAAACCGGCGCCGAGGGGTTCATCGAATACCTTCGCGCCATTCACACTGCCTTCGGAAACTTTGAAAGCATCATCGAGACCCTGCTCGTCTCCGGCCAGTCCGCGGCCGCGAAGATGCGGTTCGGCGGCATCCAACAGGCCGAGATTTTCGGCGTGCCCGCCACCCACACGCGCATCGAATGGTCGGCAGCCGCCTTTTTTGAAACAGACGGAACTCAGATCACTTCGCTCTGGCTCATCGGCGATGTCGACCACGTCAAGACACAACTCGGGCGCGAAGCGAAAGCGGCCTTCGACTGAACACGCTGACGACCGGCATGCTTCAGCTTGCCGGCCTCCCGAGCGCCCCCGGTTTAATTCCTGCCCCCACTCCGATACAAAGAACGATGAACCGCCATCACGGGTGGAATGGCCATCACGGCTTAGCCCTCCTGTGTTGGCGGCAGACCTCGCCTGCCGGCCTTGACGCGGCAGGCGTGACGAAACCGAACGTGCGAAAGGTTCCCATGACCCGCGACACCAAGCTGATCCTCTGCCCCGTCAATCTCCGCCACACCCAAACCAACTACGACGCCTATGAGGAGGCGATCGCGATGGCCAGGCGCCGTGGTGCGAAACTTCTCGTGGCAACGGTCGCGCCCGAGATGGAGCGCAATCTGAACATCCGCGATTCGGAAAGCTTCTGGGGCGAGCAGCTTCAGAAATTCGTCGCCGCTCACCCGGCCGAAGGTGTCGAGTTGGAAACTGTCATCCGCAAGGGCGCGGTGCACCGCCAGATCGTGAAACTGGCCGAGGAACGCAATGTCGACGTGATCGTGATGGAATCCGCGAACCCCAAGGTGCAGGACTATCTTCTCGGCACCACCGCCAGCCACGTGGTCACCCATGCGAAGTGCTCGGTCTTCGTGGTGCGCGGCTAGCCAACTCCCCCTTGCCCGCCCCTCGCCGCCGCGTTACGCCCCACCCCATGCGGTATTTGCGCGACACCATCTACATGGACGCGGCTGACAAGGGTGCGTCGGCCGCCATTGGCAATTTCGACGGCGTCCACCTCGGCCACCAGGCGATCCTCAAGATCGCCGCGGACGCCGCTTACGCGCCGCTTGGAGTCGTCACCTTCGAGCCGCATCCTCGCGAGCATTTTGCGCCCAGCACGCCCCCGTTCCGGCTGATGAATGCCGAGGCGCGGGCGCACCGGCTGGAAAACCTCGGTGTCGAGAGGCTCTACGAGCTTCGCTTCAACGAGCGCCTGGCCAACCTATCGCCGGATGCTTTCTGCAAGGAGATCCTGCGCGATGAGCTTGGGCTGGCCCATGTCACCGTCGGGCGCGATTTCTGCTTCGGCAAGGGACGCGCCGGCGACGCGGCCCTGCTCGAGCGCCTCGGCCCCGAGCTTGGTTTCGGCGTGACGATCGCAGAGTTGGTCCAGGTCGGCGATACCGCAATCTCCTCGACCAAGATCCGGGAAGCGCTGTCGGAAGGCAGGCCCGAAGACGCCGCCGCCATGCTGGGACACTGGCACAGGATGGAAGGCGCGGTGATCCGCGGCGATCAACGCGGGCGCGAGTTGGGTTACCCCACCGCCAACATGTCGATCGACGGGCTGTTTCCGCCGAAGTTCGGTGTCTACGCGGTCAAGGTCGATGTTCTGACCGGCGACCATGCCGGCAGCCATATCGGCGTCGCCTCTGCGGGAACACGGCCCATGTTCGGCGTGAACCATCCCAACATCGAGACCCATCTCTTCGACTTCAAAGGTGACCTCTACGGCTCGGTTCTGAGCGTGGGGCTGGTATCGTATCTGCGGCCCGAGGAGAAGTTTGAAAGTCTTGAAGCCCTGGTCGCGCAGATGGACGCAGACAGTGCCAGGGCGCGCGCTATCCTGGAGCCATGACCGACCCCATCGACCGCACGGGCCTGCGCGACCGTTACTGGGAACGCGTGCCGCTTGAGAACCTAACGCAAAAGGAATGGGAAGCGCTCTGCGACGGCTGCGGCAAGTGCTGCCTGAACAAGCTCGAGGACCCCGACACCGGCGAGGTCGCCTTTACCCGTGTCGCCTGCCGCCTGCTCGACGACGAGACGTGCCGCTGCGCGCAATACGACATCCGCAAGCAATTCGTGCCCGATTGCGTTGTGCTGACGCCCGCGAACATCGCGCAGATCGCCTACTGGATGCCGCGAACCTGCGCCTATCGCCTTGTTTACGAAAAGAAGCCGCTCTACGACTGGCATCCGCTCGTTTCCGGGACGGCCGAGACGGTGCACGCCGCCGGCATCTCGGTCAAGGGTTGGACCGTACCCGAGTTCGAGGTGCCGGAAGACGAGTGGGAAGACCATATCATCGAGGATCCCTGATGCGATTTGCCTCCGACAATTCCGGCCCCGTTCACCCCAAGATCATGGCAGCGCTGCAAGCGGCCAACGAGGGTTGGGCGTTGCCCTATGGCAATGACGACTTGACGCGCGCCGCGGCGGATCGGGTCCGCGATGTCTTCGAGGCGCCCGAAGCCGCGGTCTATTTCGTTGCCACGGGATCGGCGGCCAATGTCCTGTCGCTGGCCACCGTCACGAAGCCCTTCCAGACGATCTTTTGCACGCCCGAGGCGCATATCGAGGAAGACGAGTGCAATGGTCCCGAGTTCTACACCGGCGGCGCCAAGCTGACGCTGATCGAGAGCGCCGAAGCCAAGATGAACGCCGACGCGCTCGCCCGAGTACTTGCCGCGAAAGCCGGGCGAAGTGTCCACGGCGCCCAGCCTGGCCCGCTGTCGATTACCCAGCTGACCGAGCGTGGCACGCTCTATTCTATCAGCGAAATCAAAGCGCTTTCGGGCATTGCTAAGGCAAATGGACTCCCTGTCCATCTCGACGGCGCTCGCTTCGCGAACGCGATGGTGGCCCTTGGTTGCTCGGCGGCCGAGATGTCGTGGAAAGCCGGGGTCGATATTGTCAGCTTCGGCGGCACCAAGAACGGCCTGATGGGCGCCGAGGCCGTCGTGATTTTCGATGCCGACCTGGCGTGGGAGTTCGAGTTGCGCCGCAAGCGGGGGGGTCACCTGTTTTCCAAGAACCGCTTCCTCGCCGCCCAGATGGAAGCCTACCTGGCGGACGACCTGTGGCTCGACATGGCGCGGACGGCCAATGCCTCGGCGCAGAGGATCGCGGCGGGGCTGCAGGCCATCGAAGGGGTCAGGCTGCTCTATCCTGCCGCGGCGAACATGATCTATGCCGAGTTTCCCGCCGCCGCGCACCGCCGGTTGCACGATGCCGGTGCGCAGTATTATCCCGCGAAAGGTGCGACCGAAGGCGCGGACGAAGCGCCTCATTCCGCGCGCATCGTCGCTGACTGGTCCTGTCCAGATGCGAATATCGAGCGCTTCCTCGCGCTGGTTCGCGGCGATTGATATGGCATGACACCGGTCGCTGCCGCAGACTGGCGGCCATGCGATACCTGTTCCTTGTGATCCCGCTCCTTGCGCTCGCCGCCTGTGCCACGCTTTCCGAAGACGAATGCCGCGGTGGCGACTGGTACCGCATCGGCACGTCGGACGGCGCCGAGGGACGCCGGGCGGACTTCATCCTGCAGCACGCGAAAGCGTGCAACAAGTTCGGCATCCGGCCGAACCAGACCCAATGGCTGCGGGGCCGTGAGGACGGGCTGCCACTCTATTGCACCCCGGCAAAGGCCTTCGACGAGGGGCGGCGGGGGCAACATCTGTCTCCGGTCTGCCCGGCGGACAAACTCGCTACGCTCAGGCGCGCCAACGAGCGCGGTCTCCGGCTCAACCGGATCGAACGGGAGATCGCCGAGATCGAGGGACGCATCCGAAGCCTGAACGCCGCCGCCTCCGGTCTGCCGCCGGGCGATACGGCGCGTGCGTCGATCGCGGCCGAGCGCAGCTATCTCCGGTTGGATCTGCTTCACCTGAGATCCGAACGCCTGCGCTATCTGCGATAGGGTTTCACACGCCGCCGCGCCGGTCAGGCCGCCTCTGCCACCCGGTCGGGCAATGTCACCCGAAAGGCCGCGCCACCCTGGCCGGGAAGATATTCAACGTCGCCGTCGAGCCGTTTCATGACCTCGCGGCAGATCGCCAGCCCCAGCCCTGCGCCGCCGGCGGCCCGGTGATCGGTGCCGCGCGCGAACTTCTCGAACATCACGCTTTGCACGTCCGGCGTCACGCCCGAACCGTTGTCGATGAAATCCACGAAACGGCTTTCGCCTTCCTGGCGCACGAGGATGCGCAATTCGGGCGCTTCGGCATCGCAGTATTTCTGGGCGTTGTTGATCAGGTTGATGAAAACCTGCTCCAACCGGTCGCCATCGGTGTAGAGCGGCACCGCCTCGGTCGGAAGGTCGCGGACAATCTTCAGGGAAACCTCCGGACGGTCGATGGCCGACACCGCACGGTCCAGGATCGACGTCAACATCTCGCTCCGCTCGTTGAGCGAGACCTGTCCGTTCTCGAGAACGCTCAGGTCGAGGAGGTCGTCCAAGAGACGGGTCAGGCGGATCGCCTCGTCCTGGATGATCTGGCTGTAACGCTGCCGTTCATCGGGCGACATGGATTCGCCGCGCATCAGGATCTCGCTGAACGAGCGTATCGACGTCATGGGCGTGCGCAGTTCGTGGCTGATCTGGCTGAGAAACCCGTCCTTCTGAACAGAAAGCGCCACCAGCTTCTCGTTCGCCTCCTGCAACTGCTGCGCCGTTTGCTCCAGCTCCGCGCTCTTCGCCTCCAACTGGCTGGAATACTCCATGATCTGCTGCGCCTCGTCGGCCACGCGCATGAGGTCCTCGACCGAGACGATCTCGCCGCCGGTGATCTGCAT